>JAABRM010000051.1 GCA_011390955.1 Oscillatoriales cyanobacterium
TTTATGCTGACCCACCCGTAGACCATTTACAATTATGGCGTCAACCCGCGATAACTTGCGGCTATCAGGTGATGGGAAATGATGATTCTGTCCCTAGAAAATTGACCACTGCCGCTGAATTTATCCGCGATCTTTATTGCGGGTATTTGGAATCACGGGGTTAAGGTGTTTAATTACTTTTTAGGGGCGAAGCATTGGCGGATAAATCTCTCGGTTAAACCGACAAATTATCGCCGCCAATGCTTCGCTCCCAATTTTAATCCGATAATAAACTATTGATATGGTGCGTTACGGCGGCAGCGAAAATTAACATTTTTACCCGGAAATAATTGCCGCCTAACACACCCTACCGATGGTGCGTTACGGCGGCAGCGAAAATTAACATTTTTACCTGGAAATAATTGCCGCCTAACACACCCTACAAGCTACTGCCGAACATACAGCGGTTATTATTCAGATGAAGTACAGAGATTTTCTGGATTCTAGCGGGCGCGGGAATGACAGATTTTTTTTGTACTTCATAACTCTGACAATTGCTATACCCTCCTGACCGTGGCCCCGGACACCAGCCCCCTCAGATCCTCCGGGAAACCCCGCGATCGCCGATTAGCTGCCAAAAAAATAGCGGCAAAAAAAATGGCGCGATCGCTACCCTAATTGGCCACCAATTCCTCGACAATAAACTTAAATTTAATTTAAATTAAATTTAAACTATTAAATCTTGCTAACTAACCCACCCATGTCCATTGTCACCTTAGCCCTTGTCAGCTTTGCTTCCTGGCTGGTCAGCACCTTGGCTGGAGGTGGCAGTCCTCTAGTCTTAATTCCCTTTGTAAATTTTAGCCTAGGGGCTGCCGCCGTACCACCAATCATCACCATAGGAATGCTTCTAGGAAACTGCCAGCGTGCCTTACTCTTTTGGCGGTTTATTGACTGGAAAGTCACCGGGTGGTATCTACCGGGAGGCATTGCCGGGGCCGTACTCGGTGCCTACACCTTCACTCAAATTCATCTCGAATGGCTACAACTACTCATCGGCTTATTCTTAGTTACTTCATTATTTAACCTTAAAAGTGACAACAAACCACCCATTTTTCAGATTAAAGCGTGGCACTTTTTACCCGCTGGTTTTTTCTATGCTTTTATCTCTGGCATCATTGGCAGCAGTGGGCCGATATTAAATCCTTTTTATCTTAACTACGGCTTAGTCAAAGAAGAAATGATTTCCACGAAAGCAATCAACGTGGTCATCATCCACATTGCCAAACTTTGGACTTATGCCGCCTTTAGCAACCTAGATATCCACTTATTAGGCTACGGTTTAATCATTGGACTCGCTGCATTTCCTGGAAATATTTTCGGTAGCTATATCCTGAAAAAAATTAATGACGGACTATTCCGGCAATTCGTCTTAGTTTCAATGGGAATTACCGGGGGATTAATGGTCTGGCAACAACGACAATTTCTGATGTTTTGGTAAAATAGTTATTGTTGTTTGTTGTTGGTTGTTGGTTGATGGTTGATGGTTATTTGTTGATGGGTAGGGATTCTATTGTTATTGCTTGTTTAACAAACAACAACCAACAAAGAACAAAGAACAACCAACAAAGAACAAAGAACAAAGAACAACCAACAACCAACAACAATCAACTAATTATCATCCTTCAAAGGTAGCAATTCTAGGGAATTGTTAAACAATAAAGTTTGTTGGGGAATGCCAATAGAAATACCCTCTCGATCCAAGCGGGTCTTTAACCTCCGACGGCATTCTCGTCCGACAATCCAATGTTGTAAAGGCTTTACCTTAATCCAAACTCTAATCATCAATCCCGCATGATCCATGCGGTCAATTCCCAAAACTTCTGGAGGGGCAATAATTTTTTCTCGCCATTCAGGTTCGTTGTAAACCTCATCAACCACTTCTTGAATCACGGCAAAAGCTCGATCCACATTGGTTTGATAAGAAACATCTAAAGTTAGGTCTACTCTAGCCCATTCTTTAGAAAGATTTTGGACTACAGTAATGGCACTATTGGGAATAGTAATTAAGCGACCTTCGCCATTTCTAAGTTGAGTAATGCGGAGATTCATATTCTCCACCAATCCACCCACATCACCAACTACAATTACATCACCAACTGCATATTGGTCTTCAAATAAAATAAAGAACCCATTAATGGTATCTTTGACTAAATTTTGGGAACCCAAGGAAATCCCTAAACCTAAAATACCTGCCCCGGCAAGTAATGGCCCAATGTTAATCCCAATTACGGACAATCCTACGAAAATTCCTACGGTAATTAATAGGCCACTACACAGATTTTTAAACACTCTGGAAAAGGTAGAAAATCTTAAATTTAGGCGTTCAGAAGTTCCCAGGGATTTAAACTTTCTGTTTTCTAAAGCGGCAAAAAAACGATTAATCGCCATGCGACTGATCCGAATAGCCACATAAGTGGAAATGCCGGTGACAATTAGCTGTAAGGGAATGGGCAGAATGGAAATAATCACAGGTTGTAGCCAGCGGCTGTAAGGGAACATCCCCAAAACAATATAAGTGCCTACTCCGAATATGCCCCCTTGACCAAAAGGCACCAAACCTTGTTTGATTTCATTAAAATTTCGCTTTTGCAGTAGGGTAATTCGTTCCTTTAATATATTGGCTACAGCTTCAGCATTTTCTGAGGAATTTTCCGGGCTTTCCGAAAGGTTAGTATTGGTGTTTATCTCCTGCACTGCGGGTTTTGGAGGAATTTTACTCTCAATATTTTCATGTTCTTTTTGCAGTTGTTGCCGAAGAGAAACCAGAGTTAAATTAGACAATATAAGAATAAAAATCACCAGTCCTGCCCACATCGCTTGTTTTTTCAGGGCGTCTGGTTGACGTTCTGCGTCAGCTTCTTGTAATGCTTGTTTAATTTGTTCATTCCATTGACCTGTAACTGTTTGAGTCGTAGTTCCCTGAATTTCTGCATCTAGGTTGGTTACGGTTAAAATGTAGACGCGTTTGGATTCATTTGCTCCAGAAACTTCTCCGGAAACGTAAATAACTGGCAGACCATTGACCATTTCATCGTAAACTTTGAGAGTTTTTGGATCGAAGTTACTATGAAGCACTATTTTTAGATTATTTTCAATGATTTCTGCTCGATTATTGGTTAAAGGAACCACGGAAAAGATGGTTCTTCCATCCAGTCTGACTGGAACGGCCATCATCTCTTGGTTGGGACGGGGAGATAATAAGGAGGGCAATATGATTGGCCAGTTTGTTCCAGTTGTTGAGTTTGTTGTTGAGTTTACAATTGGAGTAGATCCGGTTTTTGCCTCTGATTCAGAGGGGGTGTTTGAGCTATCTGAGTCGGTGACAGGGTTGGATGTTTCTGCCTCGGTTGGCGAGTTAGCTTGAGCAATTGAAATGGCCGGAGAGTGAGTTTGGGCGAGGAATTGCTGTTCTACTGTCGATGCCGTAGATGAGGTGTTCGCTTTCGTCTGCGACCAACCGGCAGAAGTGGCTAGGGGGCTGAAGCTGACGGCACAAGCGATCGCAATTCCCATGAGATAGCCGCTTTGGGAAACCGCCCAGGGATGCATTTTTCTGGTCTTGCTTTTTCGGTTCATCAATTCATTTGAGTTTTTCTTTTGTGGTGACTTGGGTAGATTCAAGGGAAAATGTCTCATAAGATGCTGATGAACTACATAAAACTTCACTGTCAGAAGATTATAACGGAACTCAGCAAAGTTACTGGCGAATTCCGCCTCACAGTGAGTGCAGGATTCGGTAAACTGATGACGATAAGTTTTTCTGTGGACGCTTAATTTTGGATCGGGAGGCAGCGGTGGCAGGGGGATATTCAGAAAACAACGATAATATCGGTCATCAGGCTAGTGAGTTTGACCGGGCGATGATGCAAAAATGCCTGGAACTGGCACGCCAAGCCCTAGGCAAGACAGCCCCCAATCCTCTGGTGGGGGCTGTTGTGGTCAAAGATGGCCAAATTATCGGGACGGGCTTTCATCCGGGGGCAGGTCAACCCCATGCGGAAGTGTTTGCCCTGCGGGAAGCCGGAGAACAGGCAAAGGGGGCGACGATCTATGTCAGTTTAGAGCCCTGCAATCACTACGGACGGACGCCCCCTTGTTCCGAGGCTTTGGTGCAAGCGGGGGTGGCTAAGGTGGTGGTGGGCATGGTCGATCCTAATCCCTTGGTGTCTGGTGGGGGGCTGGAAAGATTGCGATCGGCGGGGATTGAAGTGGTGGTGGGAGTGGAAGAAGAGGCTTGCCGTAAGCTCAATGAAGCTTTTATTTATCGCATTACTCACCGTCAGTCTTTTGGGATTTTGAAATATGCCATGACTCTCGATGGCAAAATTGCCACTACCACCGGGGATAGCAATTGGGTGACGCAAGATGCCGCCCGCCATGAGGTGCATAGGGTTAGGGCCGGTTGTGATGCGGTGATTGTGGGGACGAATACGGTCTGCCGAGATAATCCTTTCCTGACTAATCATCATGCCGGATCTCATAATCCTTTACGAGTGGTGATGAGTCGGAGTTTGAATTTACCCTCAGAGGCTCATTTGTGGGATGTGTCTGAGGCGCCGACTTTGGTCTTTACGGAAGTAGGAAGTAATCCTGAGCTACAAAAACGATTGCTGAATAAAGGGGTTGAACTGGTAGAGTTTGACACTTTGACCCCGGCAAAGGTGATGGCAGCCCTGTATCAACGGGAGTTGCTTTCGGTGTTGTGGGAATGTGGCGGGACTTTAGCCGCCCCAGCGATCGCCTCTGGTGCAGTGCAGAAAATTCTGGCCTTTATTGCCCCGAAAATTATCGGTGGAGCGGGTGCGCCTTCTCCGGTGGGAAATTTAGGTTTAGCATCAATGAATCAGGCATTAGTGTTAGAGCGAGTGCAATGGCGCACCGTTGGCTCTGATTTACTGATGGAAGGATATTTCCCGGAAAATTAATCGGACTAACAGTGAAGGCTTTACCAGTAATTCAATGCTTCTTTGAAAAGTTTTTGGAAAGCTTAAATATGCTTGAAGTTTTGATCTGGAGCCTATTTGTGGGTACGTTAGGAATTGATGGAGTCCTAGTTAGTGCATGGCTGCGTTGGCAGCAAAAGATGGCGACAATTCAAGAGGAAGAGGAGGAGGAAATTTTGAGTAACCATGAAGTTCAAGATCGTTTGACTGGAGAAACAATTTCCGGGGGAACGGTGATGCGATCGCCTCAACCTGTGAATGGTTTATCCGGTTCTGCTGTCCCCGATCAAAATGCCACAGTCCCCCCGAAACCTTTCCCCCAAGCTACGCCTTTACCCCATCGGAAAAATGTGGCGGCGACAAGAATTCAAGCGCCCATTCAAGCCGCCAAAGGCCAGCCTACCACAAGTGCCAATTTGAGTTACGATCCAACAACTTCAGTCAATGTTGAGCCTGATACCCGGATGGAATCCCCGACGGTTGTAGATGGTTTTAATTATCCTGAAACCAGAGAAAATCCGATGTATTTTACCGATGCTTCAAGCACTGAATGGGAGTATAAAATAGTCCGCGCTTATTCTGATTTATTTAGAAATCCTACCAATTTTATCCAGTTATGTGAAGAAGAAGCCCAAGCCGGTTGGATTTTGTTGGAAAAGCTGGACGATCGCCGGGTAAGATTTAAGCGTTCTGTGGCTATGCGATCGCAAATTGATGTGACTCAGCTTTCCTTCGATCCCTATCGGTGTCATTATGGCCCGTCAAATCAATGGACTAATTTTATGGGGGCGATCGCAGCGGTGACGGCGATGGTTTTACCTGCCTATTTAGGCTATACATTAGTGTCTCAGACTTTACAAGAAGCCCCGAAAAACAATTCTCAAACCAAAGCCCCTGTAGAGTTGATTAATCCAGATTTTGCTCCCCCCCAAATTCCCTAAATTACCTAATTTGACGTTAACTTTTCGGAAACTTTTCTGAATAATTAAAGTTATTGATTTTTTGAGGTTAGGAAATCAAAATAAATCCCTGGGCATTTGCCAGATTTATCCCCGAAAGCGCATCCGCGCCGCTCCGCGAACGCCCTGATTTTTGACCGCAAGCAGAGCATCGGTGCGGTTTAATTATGAAGTTTTAATGATTCATTGGTGGAGGATTACGCCAAATGATGCTATGGTTGATGGTTGGTTGTTTTCTTAAAGAGCATCAATGGCTGAAGTCCCTACATCTGCCGCAGAATTAGCCGCGACCCTAGCGGAACTGCCGGATCTCAATTTTCAATTGCCTGATCCAGAAGATGAACAAATCTCCGATTTTGATTTTACCGATCGGGTAGAAAATGCCTGGAAAGTTTGCGATCGCTTTGATTTGCAAACCGATATCTGGCGGGGCAGAATTTTACGCACAGTGCGCGATCGCGAGAAAAAAGGCGGAGAAGGACGCGGCGCCGGTTTTATCAATTGGCTCAAAGACCGAGAAATTAGCAAAAGCCAAGCTTATGCCCTGATCGAACTAGCCAATAGCGCCGACACCCTATTAGGTCAGGGACACCTTGACCCAGACAATATTAATAAATTTAGTAAACGCGCTTTTGTGGAAACCGCCAAGTCCGCCCCAGAAGTGCAAGAAACTATTGCTCAGGCAGCCCGGAACAGCGATCGCATCACCCGCAAAGAAGTGCGACAACTGTCCGACGAATGGACCGCCATGACCAGCGATCTCCTGCCAGAGGAACTCAAAGAAAAAGCCACCGCCGGGTCTTTGCCCACCCGCTATCTGGCCCCCCTGGTCAAGGAAATGGAAAAGTTGCCAGAAAGTCACCAACAATCCATTCGCGCTGAAGCGGCAGAAAACCCCGACGTAGATACGGTCAAGCAACTCACTACTGATGCTCGCAACTTAGCCAAATATATCGAAGCCGCCGCCCAAGTTCAAACCATTAACGAGCAATCCTTAGACATTGAAATGGCTTTAGAAGAAGCCTTGCGGTTGGGCTGCTTAAACACTGCCGCCGATATGGTCAAACAAGCCGCCGTCTTAGAACAGTCTGTCACCAAACTCTACACCACCTGGCGCCGGTTAGCGGGTTTAACCGATCGCCTCTATGTCGATACCGGGGCCAGCACCCCAAACTTACGGGCATTACTCACTTGCTTGGATAAACTTGCCCGCAACGTCATCGAAGTGCCAATGGACGAAGGCAGCGATCGGACCATTCGCCTGCAAGTGCTCAACGATTAGGGGTGTAGGGGGTAGGGTGTAGGGTGTGGGGGAGCAAGACTAAGAAACCGGGTTTCTTTTATGCTGAAAACAGATAACCTTTGATACCCACCACAGAAACCCGGTTTCTAGGTTATCTGCAAGAGATCAGAAACCGGGTTTCTTCCGGGTATTCTACGAATAACTTTAATATTCAGTTTTTCACCAAAAAAAGCCATGATCCAAGCCATATCCAAACCCGTCACCTTTGATGAATTCATCGATTGGTATCCAGAAAACTCATCACAGCGCTATGAACTGCACAATGGAGTCATTGTTGAAATGCCAAAACCCAGGGGTCAACATTCAGAAATTGCTGGTTTCCTAAGCTTAGAACTCGGTCTTCAATGTCGTAATAGTCAATGCCCTTGCTTTATTCCCAAAGAATGTGTGGTAAAACCTTTCCGGGGGGACTCTGGATATGAACCGGATATCATTGTGTGCGATCGCCTTGCCATCAACAACGAACCTCGCTGGGAAACATCATCGATTATTACAATGGGTTCATCAGTGCGTCTCATTGTCGAAGTAGTTAGCAGTAATTGGCGAAATGACTATCTGATCAAATCTGCTGATTATGAAGAAATGGGTATTCCTGAATATTGGATTGTGGACTATCTCGGTTTAGGTGGCAGAAGATTTATTGGCAACCCCAAACAACCGACAATTTCCATTTACCAACTGATTGATGGCGAATATCAAGTAAGTCAATTTCGAGGTAATACTCCCATTGAGTCTCCAGCATTTCCCGAACTAAAATTGACTGCCGAACAGATTTTTGGCAATCCTTAAAATCAAGGCTCAGAAACCGGGTTTCTTTTATGCTGAAAACAGATAACCTTTGATACCCACCACAGAAACCCGGTTTCTAGGTTAGTCTAGGTATTTCTGGGCAGGAGGAAGCCCCTCACCGGGGCTCCCCCTTGTGAGTTGGGAAACGAGTTAGGGCTTTTACCTGGCCCGGAGAGCGTAGGGGCTTTTTGCTCTTACTTTTTTCGCCACTCCGGGCCGGGCACTCCCAGGTATCGTTTGGGCTTGTTGGATGTGTTTCCGGCCCCAATGAACCTGAATTATTTTGATACTTATATCTTATCCATTTATTAACAGATTGTCAAGCCTTTATTGAGCAATTTTTATTCGTAGGGTGTGTTAGGCTGGCGATTAAATTTTGGGACAACAATTAACCTTAATTCCAGCCGTAACGCACCACAGACAATTGGCAGCGGATAGGCTTTTCTATTTTATTTTTGGATAGTGGTTGGCAGCGGATAGGCTTTTCTATTTTATTTTTGGATAGTGGTTGGCAGCGGATAGGCTGACTATTTTATGCCTGAGATAATTCTTTCATCCGTTATCTATCCGCTGCAAATCCCTCATCTATCCGCTGCCAATATCCGCTGCAAATCCCTCATCTATCCGCTGCCAATATCCGCTGCAAATCCCTCATCTATCCGCTGCCAATATCCGCTGCAAATTAGAGATAATTTAACCACAAAGACACAGAGGACACAAAGAGATATTCTTCTTCGTGTCCTCTGTGTCTTTGTGGTTTATTTTCACTCACAGTAGTAGGGTGGGAAAAAATTTGCCCACCCTACGAATAAATTACACCATTAAGGTGAAATCAGCGCTATCAATCAAACCAACATCAACACCTGTCAATGTGGCTAACAATTCATTACCACTGGCAATCAAAGTATTCCCATTACTGCCAGTAACACTTAACTGGTCAAAGGTTAAACCACCGGCTAAACCAATCAGGTCGATACCATTAGTAAAGTCCAGGATTGTATCCGAACCAAAACCGGATTGCAGGACAAAATAATCCTTATCTGCATTACCAATTAGGGTATCATTTCCGGCATCTCCATAGAGGAAATCTTCGCCATCTCCTCCCCAGAGGAAATCATTCCCTTCACCACCATAAATGACATCATTTCCGGTGTCTCCGGCAAGGCTATCATTGCCTTTATCGCCATAGATAATATCCTCACCTTCATCCCCATGAATTAGGTCATCACCTTGGCCACCACGGGCGGTATCATTATCATTGCCACCGGAAATCGAGTCATTCCCCACATGACCTTGCAGGAAATCATTGCCATCTTTTCCGTATAGCAAATCATCCCCATCACTAGCAACTAAACCGGGGTTAGACGTGCCACCAAACAAGGTGTCATCACCCATATCACCAATCAAAGTATCGCTGCCTAAATCGCCATAGATTAAGTCATTATCTTGACCACCGTAGGCTAAATCATTGCCTTGACCACCATAGATAATGTCTTTACCTTGATTGCCCAGCAACAGGTCTGCCCCTTGGTTGCCGTAAATTTCATCATCCCCATCATTACCAAATAGGGCATCATTTCCTGGCAGACCACGGATGACATCATTGCCACCCTGACCGCCGATCGCATCATCATTAGGTGTGCCATCAATATTCTCTGCACTATCCGTTCCTACGGCAGTAAAGGAAATATTGACTAAATCAACGGTGGGTTCAGAGGGCACAACCGGAGGTTCTGGTAAAGAGGTACTCTCCGTTGTTTCACTGCTGGCAGTAGAAGTGCTACTATCTGGGGCGTCATCTGAGGGCAAAAGATTGCTCAGACCCGTGAAAGGCGGAATCTGACTGGGAGAAACGGGGAATAGACTATTATCAACAGGTTCGTCAACAGGTTCGTCAATATCGACACTCGTCACCGCGACATCCGAAACTTCAAACCCGTCATACTTGGCATCATCACTGGTGGCAGTGGTAGTGATGGTATATTCCACATCCCCATCAACCGTATCATCTGTCACTCCTGTCACCGTGACGGTTTGAGCATTATCCCAGTTATCCGCACTTTCCAGATATTGCGAGCATCTACAATGCCCGCGCCCAAGCGTTTACCGGCGGGAAATCCGTACTTTTTTAGCAAATCAATATTACGTCCGCGAGTTAAGTCAAGACTGATGGCAGCAACGGGCAGTTCCGTCACCCAGGGATAGTTTTTGCCCAAATCGTCGAAATATGTAACTAAATGAATCGGTAATCCGACTTCGGCTAGGGCTGTATATGTGGACTGACACAAAGCTTGGAACTTTTCTGCATCGTCCAGAACTAAGGCGGGTTCGTGGATTTGTACTTCAACTACCGCTAAGTTTTTCAGTTCTTGGAGTAAGATGACATAGCGATCGCGCAATTTAGCGGCAGCTTGTTCTACATTCAGGTCTAAACGGCTCAGTCGCAGCAGTCAGATTTCAGGCGATCGGCTTTCAGCCGTCACAGAACAAAGTGACAACGAAACGCGATATGTCGGAGACGCTTCCCCGATGGGTCTCTGATTGCTGATTGCTGATTTATGATTTATGCGGTAAGCCTGACGGTATAGCTTTCCTTGCCGCATCGAAATTCTGCTGCTTAATGGTGATTTAAAGGCGTCCAAGGCCGTGACTAACCGATGGAGCGATTCTCGTTCCCTGGCGCCGAAGCGATCGCGTGACTGTGTTGTATGGAAAAAAGCCTAAATTAACCATCATCCGTACCTCGCAGATGTTGTAGAACATGGGCTATTTATCGGCGGGCATTCTGACTCGGAGGCATTCTGCCTCCTTCACAGTTGCGGGACAGCGGCAGATTCTCACTGCACTTTCCCCGTTTCCTCTAGCGGCTGATCCTCGCTAGAACCGATTTATGAATTTTTACTATCTTACAGTATTTTGTCCCAATGGCGATCGCCAGCATGAAAAAAATATCACCCTGAGAAATTTGAGAGCAATTAGACATCTCCAAAAATCAGATATAAAGTCTTAATCTGGCTGGAGTGACAGGCAATTATTGGAGATGTCTATTGAACATTTTCCCCAGTCCCCTAACCGTTGAACAACTGAACCACTTTCGCTTCAGAATTCTCGGCGGACTGAGGTGTTGAATTGCCTCGCACGGCGCGGAACATCCCAAACCGACACAACCCGACACCAAATGCCAAACGCATCAGCAGTATCGTTGGCACTTCTCGCAAAGACTTGATAAATCCCGAAACCCCAAATAGCCATAATCCTTTGGGTCGAGCAATTCCTTGCCAGATAGAATCCAGCCAAGAAGGCAGGGTTTCTGCGGTCCAGTCTGCGGTGGCGACCTCCCCAGAGACCAATCCAGTCTCCTCTATCAGTTCGGCAAACCCTTCAATGCTAGAGAAAGCCGGATGGGACCACTGATCGAGCAGTTGACGCATGACTGGTTTTTCCCAGAAATTTAGGGGCTGTTGGCGATCGTCCCGTTGATTCCAGTCCGCCACAACTAGCCGACCACCGGGTTTTAACACTCGCATCATCTCTCGCGCATATTGGGCTTTATCCGGCATATGGGGACCTGCTTCGATCGACCAAACTACGTCAAAACTGGCATCGGGAAACGATAATGCCAGGGCATCATTGACCATAAACTTAGCATCAACTCCTTCAGGGGTTAATTCCTGGGCTCGCTGCACTTGTTGGGGACTGATTGTCACTCCCGTAACCGAAAAACCATAGTCTTTGGCCAGAATGCGGCTGCTTCCCCCAATGCCACAACCCACATCCAACACCGTTGTCCCAGGGGGCAATCGATCCAATCCTCCCCATAAGGCCATTTCATGCACAAAGTCCGATTTAGCGGTGAGAAAATCTTTCCGTCTTGGGGGCGAACCATAATGACCCAGGTGAATATGTTCGCCCCAGTAAAATTCTAAAATTCCGTCTTCAGTCCATTCGTCATAAGAATTAGCCACGGTTTCGGAGGATTGATAACGGCGAGGGGTGACGAGATAAAGCGTAATTCCTCCCCCTAGGAATAGAAGCAAAAATCCCAGAGAATAGAATAAGTACATTGCCATAAAAGACTCTCCTCTGATGGTGATAGGTTGGTTTGGATAGTTGGTTTGGCTCAAATTAAGCAGTAAACTAGCAAGTTTTTTAGAATATTCCCCCGGTATCTTTGAGTTACTAAAATTTTCGTCCACACCCACACGGGCGATCGCCCAATTGTCCGCGATTGGGAAAAAAAGTCGGAAAGTATTGAGGACTGGTTTGCACCAACAACCAGACAATCGTGCAGTGAATTACCGATAAGCCAACCGCCCATAATAGATTACTCAAAAGCCAGTTAGGGTCGATCGCTCTCAAGGTGTCTATCGACTGGTCAAATAGCATCAGACTCCCAAGGCTGAGAACATAACCGGCGATCGCGCTTAGACCTAACCAACTTAAATAGCCCGAAAAATTCAGGCGGCTAAATTTTGGTTGCAGGGTGACAAATCCGGTGATTAAAAGGAGTTGCACTCCGCTGCAAATTGCCAAATTCAATGAATTTATGTTTAAAGGAATTTGACCGATCGCGCTTGTATAAAACCAATCGGTCAGCCAGATCGCGATCGCCGTCTCGATCGCTCTGTGGGGAGTTAAAGTGTTACTGGCCACCACAGCCAATCCTAGCAAGGGTGGATTAGAGTCAAACAGAATGCTGGCACAAGAAACAGCAATTAGCCCCAACTGCCACTCACGAATTTCCGCAACTGCGGCGATCGCAATTTCCCATAAATTGAGTTGATGGAGTGCGGAAAGTTGCGGATCTTTGGAGTATTTACAACTCGAAACCTCTGCCGATTTCACTAAAAATTTCATGCTTTTACTTTGCCCATTTGAGGATATTTGAGGATAATTGATTGCTTCTGTGGCCAAGACGGATGGTTTTTGCGAGTCAGCCCAGAAACCGGGTTTCTGCGTGAAGACGCTTGTTTTTCACCGACAATCTGGCAAAGAAACCCGGTTTCTCGAACCGCCACCCAACCCTCGCCTTGTGAAGGGAGGGGGTTTATATTTATGATTTCGTAGGGGCGAATGGCCGTTCGTCCCTACGGGTTGGACAAAACCTAGTTTTAGCTTGGGTTGAACAAAAGTGAAACCCAACATTATTCGTTATTTAGGCCAAACAAAAAATAACGAATAAAAAATCACCAAATAATTGTAGGTTTTACTAAAAAAGCTGATTTTTGATTGCTGATGGCTAACTGCTAGATTCTGTGACTTGCCGTGGCGGAGGCAGTAAGCTCGCAGACAGAAAAACTTTAAATCTTGAAACAAAAAGATGGATAAACATCTGTACCTCGCAGATATATTGGTTAACCGACGCGACATTTCACGTCTTTTATATATGTCGGCATTTCCATCGGCGGGCATTCTGACTCGGAGGCACGATCGCTCCTTCACAGTTGCGGGACAGCGGCAGATTCTCACTGCACTTTCCCCGTTTCCTCTAGCGGCTGATCCCCGCTAGAACCGATTCAATTGGTTAGCATACCATATAAATGTTCTTTGGCCGGAGAAAAAACTGAGAAAGCTTCACAGTTTCTGATTCTGGACACAATCGGCGGATATAGATGCCCGATCGCCTTTTTGCCGTTGATGAGCAGGGTGCGCCCCTCGTAAGAGGTTATACCCAAGGACGATCGCCCCTCCCCAAGTGACTTGCTTAACAAACAGCCGCCGCACGATCGTCCATTCCATAAAATGCCCATCATTGATGAGCGGATCGGCTAATAAAATCAATCCTTGATAGAGGATGAAGCCACCGACGAGAGCGATCGCACAAAGCCAGCAAATGTCCGACCCAGGTGGACTGCTTAAAATCCGGTCGCCAACTGGCTAAAAGGTTGCTATCTAATTCACGCCAGTCAATAAGACAAGTTTTATTCCCAGCAAAGTGCGATCGGGGAACTTAGTTCGACTGAAATTCAAAGCCGTGGGCGTCAGCATAGCGATGGAAAAATCGCATCACCCGCTCCAATTCCGCTTGTGTCCTCAGTTCAAAAGAACATTCGGCTTTGGATAAATCATGCTCGTCATCGGCAAAAAAGAATTTCATCCCACTGGGGATGACTGTAATTTCTCCTTCTTGATCCTGCAAAGATAAAGTGTCGATTTTATTGGTGAAACTCCGTCCTCCTTTTAATGCTTCTACGTCTTCAAATAATAAAACCACCAAGTTGGTGCCGCGATCGCGCCGTTTGCGAAGGCTAATTCCACTCAGTTCTTCGTCGATCCCAGCTATAAATTGCACAGATACAGGCATAGTGGGCTCCTGTTTAATTTTCTTATTTGTTATTGGTTATTGTTAATTTGTAACTAACTAAATTGTGGCATAATTTTGGCAAATTAACAATAGTTTTATCTTAAAATATATTTTAGTATTTGTCAATAGTTTGAGCGCAGGTTTTTCTCTGCCAATTTGCGAAAAAATCCGGTTTCTGACTGGTGGTGCGATCGAGCATAACAGAAGCCCTTTGGGGCTTTTGCGTGCAGTGGGGAAAGGCTTAATCACCCTACGAATTTTAGGGGCTGAGAATATTGTAGGGGCGACGAGCGCATTCGCCCCTACGCTTGGGCGCGGACCCTACCGTGGTTCAGTAAGAAAGAAAAACCCTGTAGGATAGATAAGGTGAAATAATGTTTTGAGAAGTGAGAACATGAAAGTAGCCATCACTGGGGCCACAGGTTTTGTGGGAACTCGTTTAGTGGAAAAGTTACACGGTCAGGGCGATCGTGTTTTGGTGTTGACCCGGAACCGCGATCGCGCTTTGCGGGTGTTTCCCAGTCAAAATTTTCCCAAGGTGGAATTTGTCACCTATACCCCGCAGCAGTCCGGGAATTGGCAAGGGGCGATCGCTGGTTGTGATGCGGTGGTGAATTTAGCCGGGGCGGGTATTGCCGAAGAACGCTGGACCGCGCAACGCAAGCAGGAAATTTTAAAGAGTCGTCAATTGGGGACGCAAAAAATTGTTGAGGCGATCGCCCAAGCGAGTCCTCAGCCCAAAGTTTTGGTGAATGCATCGGCGATCGGTTATTACGGCACTAGCGAAACCGCCACCTTTGATGAAACCAGTAATCCAGGGAATGATTTTCTCGCTCAAGTTTGTCAAGACTGGGAAAATGAAGCGCAAAAAGTGCAAGAAACGGGCACTCGACTGGTAATTATTCGGACGGGAATTGTCTTGGGGATGGGGGGAGCCCTGGCGAAAATGCTGACGCCTTTTCAGTTATTTGCTGGCGGGCCAATTGGCAGCGGTCGCCAATGGTTTTCTTGGATTCACCGCGATGATTTAGTTAATTTAATTTTGGCTAGTCTGCAACGGTCTGATTTAGCCGGAGTCTACAATGGCACCGCACCCAGTCCCGTGCGGATGAATGAACTATGTCAAGTCTTGGGCCAGGTGATGCATCGTCCTTCTTGGTTGCCAGTTCCCGACTTCGTTTTAGAACTGCTTTTAGGGGATGGGGCTAAAGTGGTTTTAGAAGGTCAAAAGGTTTTACCCCAACGTACTTTATCTTCGGGTTTTGAATATCAATATCCCGGTTTAAAACCAGCCCTTGAGGAAATTTTAAGCTCTCGTTAATCGGCGAAGCGATCGCGATTAATGAGGATCTGAAAAAAGGATATGGCTGCACCTGAAACCAGGACAGCCTCCCAATTTTTAATCTTCAGAAGCAATGATTAACTTTCGCTACATTGTTTCTTGTTTACGACTCAGCAGTTTTTTGATGTCTTTGCAGGTCGTCAGGATCTACATAATGGCAAACTGCATCATCGACGCAAATTAATGCCCAACCAGACTTGTCAATTCCCATCAGTTTATAGGCGGCTTGTTGAATGAAAAAACCTTTGTGATTACGGGTTTGAGATTTGACGTTAACATTTTGATATTCCATAGTGGCAAAGCTCCTGGGGATAAATAACTGGGAGTGAAAATGACTGTTTAATCAAAAGTAAGCGTTTAGCCTTCAGCGATCGGCAGTTAGCTTTTGGATGAAAGGCTTTCGGCTAATTAAATTGGTGATTCACCAGTGATTCACCGATGGGCGATCGCTGGTATATCGCTGGTATATCGCCGATCCTTGATAGTCGAACATCGATCTACAAGGCATCTGAGCGATATTTCCGGTGAAAATTGTTGACATAATTTTTCTCTTTCCCGGCCAAATTTCCCGAAAAAAGGGGTAATTTGGGCAAGGTTGGAGTTAAGATAAGTTTTATTACCTAATTACGGTTCCCGCAATCGGAAAGTTTTGACTTATCTTAACTCCAGATTAATCTATCAAACAATGTGTTTGCATTCTACCATAAAAAATCAGGTTTGGATCTAGGATTATGAGTTTTTTTTGTAAATTTATGTGAATAAATCGTCAATTTTAGATGAGTATTTACTCTAGTATTCCCTAATTTAATCGCTAAAATAAGTATAAATCTCTATGTATTTTTGCCAAGTAAATTTATTTTACTAAAATATTAAAATAAATGGAAGATTTGCGGATTTTTTTTATTTAAACATTGTTGCTAAGTCGTTATTTGTTATTTCAGGGTGTGGGGTGTAGGGGAAAACAATTAACAATTAACAATTAACAATTGATAATTAAACATAATTAACAATTATCAATTATCAATTGTTAATTGTTAATTATCAATTATCAATTGTTAATTATCAATTATCAATTATTCCCCACACCCTCTAACGGTCAACTATCAATAAAGCGATCGTATTCGGTGATTTTTTGCCAAAGTCTTTGGGCTAATTTATCACTGCCTGCTTTTAACTCTTGATAAATTAGTATGGCTTCCTGTTTATAGGCGATTTTTTTCTCATTTGACCAATAGTAAGGAGGATGATGTAGGTTAGTAATGCGATCGCCTAGTTTTACCATCCAAATTTCTTTGGGCTGTTGCTTAATTCTAGATAAGCTATCTTTCATTTTTGCTTCTTTTGTGGGTAAATCGTCATTTTTGGTTAACGCCATTACCCCATCAGCGATCGCGGTGCCAAACTCTTTTTGCACATCTTCATATTGATATTTGGTGTCTTCAATAATATCATGGAGAATAGCACATTGTACCGCTAAATTTGCATCATAATCTGGGGAGGCATCCAGTCCCCAAATCACTTCCATAACTACGCTACCAATATGGTTAATGTAGTCAATTTTTATCCCCGCTTCAGACCCGCCATAGGTTTGGCCATGATGGGCGATCGTGGCAAAGTTCCAGGCTTTTTTAAATATTTCCGGCGACCATTGATTCATAGGAAAAATTTGGGATTTTATCGGATTAAACAAATTTATTTTAACTCATATTCTTGCATGAGGTGACGCACGCGATCGGAAAATAACCAATAACCAATGGTATCCGATCGCTCAATTCCCTGTTCCGTTAAGCAAAACCGCTGATTTGCCAAAATTGCCAGATTCAGGGTTAATAATTCGGTCAGTTCTGGCAAGTCCGCAAAAATATCCGTATTAAAACGATGATGATAGTGATTTAAGTCGATTCCTTCCTGGGAAAGTAAGGATAATAAAACATATCGACGGCGCCGGTCTTCGTTGTCCAACTTAAAGCCATAGTGGATATAATTAAAAGCTGTATCTGAAGTTTGGATAAATTTATTTAGAATCTGATTAACTTCTAAGTTACTGACGGCATATTCCCCAGAATAATGATAAGTATCTGTATAAGAACGGGCACCAGAACCGAGTCCAATCATGCCATCGCTTTGACAGCAGTAAACTGGGCTTTCGCTGGCAGTTAAAGATGGTTTGGCAAACATTCTTAGGGAAACTTGGGTGTAACCTTGGGAAAGTAAAAGCGATCGCGCTTCTCGATAGCAATTTAAGCGAATATCGTCCCATTCTTGTGGAGTTTTCCCCAGTCCAGTCAGGGGACGCACATATAAAGGATAGAGATATATTTCTTGGGGCTGAAACTGTAAGGCTTCTTGCAGCGATCGCCGCCAAGTAGCGACCGTTTGCCCCGGTAGACCATACATTAAATCAATATTAATCGTGGGAAAATTTGCCTCAGCCATTAAGTTTAATGCTGCTTTAACCTGGGTCACGTCTTGACGCCGTTGGACGGCTAAAACTTCCGCGTCGATAAAACTTTGGATGCCAATACTTAACCGGGTAATGCCGCGATCGCGCAACAATTTTAACTTATCGCGATCGACCGTTTCCGGGGAAACTTCTACGGAACTGGGAATATCTAACAACTGCGCCCCCATCGTCTTTTCCGCAATATTTAAAATTGCCTCAAGTTGGGGCAAAGGCAACTGAGTTGGGGTGCCGCCTCCTAACGCAAATCGGGCAAAAGTTGCCTCTCCCAAGGCTTTTTTTACCTGAATTGCTTGTCGCTGCACTGTCTGGACATATTCCTCAAATAGTGTTTGATTATTTTTCACGGTAGTAAATAAATTACAGAAACCGCAGCGCATTTCACAAAAGGGAATATGAATATATAAAAAGAGAGACTGCTTATTTTCCGTTGCCCAAACTTTTTCTAAGGGAACTGGAGGGGCGATCGGACGATATGATGTTTTATGGGGATAAGAATAAACATAAGCTTGATAAGGGGAACCGGCCAATAATTGCGCCAATTTTGGGCGTTTTTTTTCTGTTTTATTCATATAGTTGGTTGTTGGTTGTTGTTGGTTGTTGGTTGTTCGTTGTTGATTGTTCGTTGGTGGTTGGTGGTTGTTCGTTGGTTGTTGATGGTTGGTGGTTGGTGGTTGATGGTTGGTTGTTGGTTGTTGGTTGGTGGTTGTTCGTTGTTGATTGTTCGTTGGTGGTTGGTGGTTGATGGTTGATGAACAAACAACAAACAACAAACAACAATCAACAATCAACAATCAACAATCAACAATCAACAAAGAACAAACAACAATATTATTCTTTTCGCCCTTGACTGCCAAATTCGCGACCTCTAATATTTTCGATCGCCGCTAAAGCTGCCTGAGAACCAGCAGCAATATCTTGTTCTTCCCCACCGAGGTAAAGACGACCAAAGCTGCCCACCGCTTGCACTTGAAGGATATTAATCAGGGCTGATTTTTCCGCTTGGTTGGCTGCCAATGCCGCATAAGCAGCAGGTTCCACTTCTAGGACATAGAGGGTTTGACCGCCTAAAATTAGCTGTCCTCGTCGGTTGCGGTTGATTAGTTGGGCTTGATGAGGGTCGATATTGCGGATAATTTGACTAGAAATGATGCGCGGTTTGAGGCGATCGCTTTCTTGAACTCCGAGGGCTTCTAAAATTGCTTGACCGGCAATGCGGGTTTCCCCTTGAGAACTCGAATGAATTTCTAGCAGTCCATAAAGTCGTTCGACAAATTGGACAGCCGGACGAACTCTAGCCGCTTTCAAAGCCACATCAGTAATCCGATTAATTTCAATTCCTGGGGAAATTTCAATCCACAAGGATGTATCCCCTGGCAAGGGCAAAAAGCCCAGGGACACCGTACCAATATAAGCCGCGTGTTGAGGTTGCAGGTTATCTAAATAGACATAACTGCGAAGTTCTACACCCAAGATAATTTCTCCGTAGATTTGTGCAGTTTCTTTACTTTACAGCGTTTTTCCGATTAAATGTAGGGGCAAAGCATTTCGGCAGGAAATTTCTGCTTTAACCGCAATCACATATATACCGAAATGCTTCGCCCTCACCCAATAAAATCGATTTAGCCAATAGAAGATTACTTTAATATAAATTCAGCATAAGGCACCGTCCAAACCACTGGGTGACTGATCCGATGACCGATATAACCATTTTCTCCATAAGCGGTGCCATGATCGGAGCAAATAATACAGAAAGTGGGGGCGCGATCGCGTAATATCTGCCATAATTTGCCCAGTTGACTATCCACATATTCTAAAGCAGCCCCATGAGAAGCCAAAGTATCAGCGATCTCCCCGGACAAATAAAAATAATTTGGTTGATGCAATGCCGAAATATTGATAAATAAAAATAGCCGCAGTTCCGGGGGCATTTTTCCCACCAATTCTGCCACCAAGTTAACTTGATTAGCCGTAGAATTTCGGTCAGTCACCCCTAACTCTGGACTCCAGTAACTTTCCGTAAAAAAACTCGGTAAAACTTGACTCAAAGGGGTCAATTTATTAAAAAAACCCACCCCTCCAATACAAACCGTATGATATTTTTTAGCGGCCAAACCTGTAACAATATCTGCCCGGTCTAAAACACAAGTTTTCTCGGCGATCGTCGTACTTCCGGCAAAGTCTACAGCAAACAATCGAGGATGAATTCCTGGAGTAATTGGGGTGGGCAAAAAACCCGCAAAAAATGCGTGATGGGCTGCATAAGTAAAATTTCCCGGAGAATGGCGACATTCCCATCCATTTTTGGGTAAAACTTGGGCTAAATTCGGCGTTTTGCCCTGGAGAAATAAATCTTGCGCCACATCATACCGCAAAGTATCTAAGGTCATCAATAAAATATCGTGGCTGCCCACAATTTGATTCATATTATAATTCATATTATCATTAATATTATCATTCATATCAAGCCTCAGCGGTTAACCTTAAAATTGCTTTGACTTCACTGGTATAAGTATCGAGATTATTCCAAGTAATCCCTGGTAATAAATCCCCAAAAGCGTTAATTTCTAAAATAGCATGACGGCGAAAGTCAGGATAAACCAGTAAATCAATCCCACAATATAAACTATGGGGAAATAACCGGGCAGCGGTTTCACAAGTTTGCCGCATTTCTTGCCAGTTTTCCGCCCCAACTCGCTGCAAAAATTCCTCACTATTGCCGCGATCGCTTTTTAAATGTAAATTCGTCATTGGGCTTTTGCCTAACCGAACTACTAAATGCTGGGCTTCTCCAGCAATTACCACAACTCGTAAATCAAATGGACGATGTTGCAGTTTAGCTTTGGGTAGCCATTCCTCTACTTGTACCCCTTCTTTACAGAGAAGATTAATAATATCCGCAATCTCTTCTCGCTGAAAATAAGTGCTAATTTTTCGAGAATTATAGAGAATAGTTTCACCCTGGTGGCGTACTCGTTCTACAGTAGTAATCGCTGACTCACCTTTGGGGCTAACCCGATAAGCCACCACCCCCGAAGCACCGGATCCATGAGCTAATTTAACAAACACATTAGACAATTTTTGCTGTTGCATTTGTTCCCGTAAATGTTCATAACTGGTAATTCCCGCTAAACACCGAGGTAAAGGAATCGTAGACCGAGGCATAGCATGGTTAATTTGGGGGATTGGCTGCCGCGATTTCGCTAAAATCCCTGCAAAAGAATTGGAGTAAATTACAGCATTATGGACAATACCTGGCTGATTAAGAGAGTAATCGGTAAACCGCTGGTGACAAATTCGCTTATCAAACATCTGGATAATATCCGCTGGGTGGTTGATAAAATAACCCAGATTATTGCCAGGTAAAATTTGATTAAGAATATCTTGATTTAGAATAAAATTTGCCCATTTTTGCCATAAATTACACCAGCCTAAATACCATTGTTTCGGATAATAAATCCGACCCTTATCAAATTCTAAAGCTAAGGCATCAGCGGCAGAAATTTGCTGATGAGTTTCCGCTGGTTCAATTGGTTCAATATTAGCCCCCGCTGCAATAATAGCTTTTTCCACTAGAAAATTTCTTTCCGGTGATTCAATGCGGATAATAGTCTGGGAGTCTATTATATTTTCCAGAGTTTCTCGACCATAAATTAAGTCTAGGTAATCCAGCACTTTAGCTGAAGGCAACCCCCAGTAATTTAAGGCTTGTTGAAATAGCCCAATTCGGCGATTTTCACGATTGCCAATTATGATAAATTTTAAGGTTTTCAAGGGCATGGGATAAATAAGTTAACAAAATCAGGGCGAAGCGTTACGGTAAAAGATTTTTGTTTGACTGCGAGAGATATCTGCCGGAAGCATTTTGCCAGAAAAAACAAAATAACAAAATAAGGGCGAAGCATTCCGGTAAAAGATTTATGTTTTCCCGCGAGAAATATCTGCCGGAATGCTTCGCCCCTACAACCCTACAAACGAACAAACCAATCAACCAATAAAATATAATCAGATCGAATTACTCAGAAACGGAACAATAACGTTCACCCTCATCATAAGCTTCTATCTCTTTTTGGTGGCCTGAAATTAGATTAATTTTGAGGCTGGCTAACTTGGCGATATGCTCATTATTAAGATAATTTTCTGAAACATTCAGAGTATCGAGGTTTTTTATAGCTGCACAACTACAAATAAACTCCGCACCTGTTGCCCCTAAAGTTCCCATCGATAAGTCTAGGGTTTTCAGTTGATGAATGATGCGCGATCGCCCCACAGCTTCGGCAATTTCATCGGTATATTGGGCATTTCTTAAGCCTAAATATTTTAACTTAGGATATAAGTTGCCTTCGAGGATTGGCTGTAAGTCTTCAACGGTAGAATCGCCACCATAATTGTCACTGCCCAACCATAGTTCTAAATGCTCTAAATTGGGTAACTGGAGTTCACAAATTTCCGCGATCGCATCTTCACTTAGCCCCCCCGTTTCAATAATCAGGTATTTTAAATTATCATGCTCAACCGGGCTAAATTCTAACCCGCTACCGCCGCGAACTCGCAACCATTCTAAATTAGGATATGCGGATAACACTGGACTAATATCACTTTGTAAAATCCAAGAAATTTCATATTCTTCTGACAATATATCCCCTAAAAATATGGCTTTTAAATTCGGCAGTCGATCCGCCACAGCCACCAAAGCATTCACCACTCCAGATGAATTATCCCCTCCTTCGATTAAATCTTTCCAAACACCGATGACCAAAGCTTCTAATTTAACCGCCAGGGGGTCTTTGACCAGCAAAGCCAAAGATTCAGGGACATCATGGCTGCCATCATACTGATACCGTAGGGCGATCGCTGTCCCCACGGCGGTGGTGAGTCCCTGTTGCGGGTCAAACTCTTCCACTGTGCGCGAAGCAAAGACACTGGCGTGCTGATAATAATAAGACATATTCCCCTCCAACTCGGATCGCAGTCTAAATCATCCCCATCTTACTGAAAATATTCCGATCTCGACATTGCCGATCTGATTTCCGCTTCCATTTTCATCAAAGGAAAACTGCCTGAGTTTTTCCCTAACGTAAAAATACGGAGAAAATTAGCAGAAAAATCAGGAAATACTTAAGTATAATGTTGGGATTATGTTTTGGCTAAACATCACTATTCTGTAAAAATATTTACGCATACCCTTATCGGTAATTTTTGCGGAAAATAGCCCAGACTAATTCAAAACGAAATCAATCCAAGGAGGAACGAGTGTCCTGGCAAAAGCTATTTGTCAAGCGAGGGATGATGCTGCTTTACCTGTTAACCTGGGCAATAATTTTTTTTAAGATAAAATTAAAAAAATGCTAAAGAAACCGAGGAAAGTTTTCGGGGCTGGTTAAAATTAAATCAGGATCGGCGATCGCGCTGCTTAATCAACGCCCCTCAAGCGATCCTCAAATGATCCTCAAATGATCCTAAATGTGACCTTCCTTCGCCGATATCATCCCGGTATTTGACATTGACTTGTGAGCGAACATCTATAAGGAGTAAAAGAGGATCGATTCTCGCATCGGTTCATCCATCAAGGAATTCTTAAGATAAAATAGAATTGTGTCTTAATCCCGGCGATCGCTGGCAACCGAGTCTATGAATCATCCCGTTTAATGACCATTCGGGGAAATAAACCGGCAAATTGACCCAGGGTTCTGTTTTGCTCAAAATACTCCGGTCATACTGAGGTAATACCAGGGGCGATCGGGTCTATACTCCCTAAGTCAAACAATCTAATTTTAGCTTAATCAATTTCCCCGAAAAATTAAAGTTAAAAACTAAAAAAATCATCGGTTGTTTGCTGGGAAGCAACAACAAATTTTCTTCTCAGTCACAGCGATCGCTTAACCGCAGGCAAGCGCTGAGAATCTCAACCCCTTTATCTATCGACTATCACCATTGGTAATTTTTGTCTGGATAAATGCCAAAAAAATCGCTAATTTCAATCAAATAACCGCTCTATGCCGATCTATTTTTTTGAGAAATAACTAAATTTTATATCACTTACTCTGGAGGTGTTTACTGAGTCATGCTAAAAAGTAAAATTGCTCAAAAAATTGCCACAGGATTAGGAATCTTTAGCCTAGGGAGCCTGGGGATTTTCATCACTGCAAGCTTAGTCTTAAAAGGACAAGTAAGTTTCGCAAATACTCCCGAAAATATCATCGCCGCAGAAGCCAGCAATCAGGCAATTGAATCGATAAGTAATTTTCAACCACCTGACCGAGGGGCACCGAATAGAACCGCTGATGGTGGGGCGCGAGGCTGCGGGCAAATGACATTATTAACTCCGGGCGATCGCGGGGCAACCACAATTTCTGGAAATCCCACATTTTTTTGGTATATTAACCCCACGCCGGACGATCCTACCAAATACCGGCCAATCCAAAAACTCGCCGTGGTTGTGATTAATGAAAAAGAGGAAGAAATTTATGCACAAATGATCGATGCGCCCAGCGAAGCCAGCATTGTCAGCTTCAAATTACCCGAAAATGAATCGCCAACAATGGAACCGGGCAAATGGTACAATATTTTCATCGGTGCTTACAACCAAGAAAACCCGAATATCTACGCACCTTGTAACAGTTTATCCGCTTGGGTACAACGCCAAGTTTTGACCCCTGAACAACAACAAGAACTGAGTCGTCTCACCACTCCCGAGCAGCAATGGAATTTTTATATCCAACATGAAATTTGGTATGATGCCTTGGCGATATTGGAAGAACTCCGGCTGCAAAATCCTGAGAATTCAACCCTGAATCAGCAATGGAATCAAATGTTAGAATCCATAGAATTGGGTGAATTAGCGAATCAGCCCTTGCTTAAATCGCCCCAAATTGTTCGTCATGTAGAGCCAAATTCTCAGTTTTAATTTGATGAGATTGAAACCGAAATACCTACAATATCTACCGTCCCAATCAGGGTGTATTCTAAACGGCATCTAAACAAAAATTGGGGCGGTTTCACCTATACTATCTATATAGCGGTTATGGTCTGAATGAAGTACAGAGGTTTTCTGGATTCCCGCGAAGGCGGGAATGACAAATTCTTTTTTGTACTTCATAACTATGACAATCGCTATAATGCATGACCAATCAATCCTGAAATAAACTAAAAGATGTTGCCATTGGCCGATGATTTACTACCCTGCGCGGGAACAAAAACATGATCTTTCTCTATGTTTTTCTCTATTGATTACCTAGCCCAGCAAATTGCGGAGCCAAAACACCCACAGCTATTTTTTTACTCATTCGTTAACTTTCCCTAAAACCTGAAAATTATTGGCTAAATTGTATGTTAAACAAACATCTCAGCTATAGACATTTAGGCGCGATCGCGATCGGTATATGTTTAATTATCTTGCTGCTTAACCCCCGACTCAATATATCCCCAACCTTAGCACAAACATCACCCAACACCACCCAGGTCAACCCTAACCAGGTCAATCAAGAAACCACACCGAAAGACTCATCATCATTCAGGGAAGACAATTCAGAAACCCCCGATCTACCTCCCACCAAAATTGAGCGAAATAACCCTGTATTTTTTAATCCTCCTCCCCTGGGTGCGCCGCGCCGAACGGCTGATGCTGGCGCCAGAGGAGAATGTCCTATTCCTAGAGATAATAAACAGCGTTTGACCCTGCTAATTCCTGAGAATAATTCAGTCAGTATTTCCAGCACAACGGTTAATGAATATCCCACTATTTTATGGTATTTACCAGAATATTCACTGCCTAAAAATGCAAAAATTAAGGGATTAGTATTGCGTTTAGCTAATTCAGCAGATCGGGAAATCAATAGCACTATCTTGAATTCTCTGTCTACTCAACCGGGAATCGGCAGGTTTCAATTATCAGAAAGTCAATTCCGTGGACTAAAAACTGGTGAATGGTACAAGGTAGACTTATTCATGTTTAGTGCGGACAATTTGCTAGATGAAGATAACATCAAGACAAATACTGAAAATTGCGATTATGTACAGGGTTATATTGGTCGCCGTCCGCTGAATAGCCATGAGCAAGCCGAACTTAATGCAGTGACAAATCCTGAAGAACTGTGGAACTTTTATGCGAAAGAAGTTATCTGGTATGACGCCTTAGCGACTTTAGACCTGATGCGGCGGGAACAGCCAAACGATGAGATGATTCAAAGAAAATGGTCAGCTTTCTTAGGATTAATTGGACTGGGAGAATTATCTGCGTATCCTCCCATAGAAACCGGGGAAATTGTGCAGCCTTAATTTAGCTGTTTTTCTGTGAAGTTATACTTGATTGGACAAGTGAATAACTGATAAAATTTATGGCGTAAATCCTAAATATACCTGTAGGGTTGATTCGCGAATCAACCCTACATAGATAACTTGCTATTAAATAATGCGTAGTCTCTGAATGATTTCTGAATGATTATGGTTAAAATGGCTTAACCTTTAATGATTCTTATGGTTATTATATCCTAGGGATAAACATATATGGCTATACTTAGAATGATCGGCTAAAATAGGCAATACCAGGGTACATATTTTGGTTGGCTATCCTAAATTATAGTCAGTGGTTATAATTTAGAATAGCGTTATGCTTGTTTGACGGTAAAAACAGCGAATTAACTCTACGCTTAAACCTATGCTTCAAATAAATACTAGCAAAAAAAAATATATTGTCATTGCCACGCTTATTTGTCTCGCTTTGATTTTTCAGCCATTGGTAAATATATCGGCGACTTCAGCCCAGTCAATGCCAGATACTTCAGCCGATCGCCCCACCGATACATCAGAGAATCATACATCAAATAACTCAGTCTCAAATCGCTCAAATTCACGGCAGACTAATAGCCCTACTGAGTCTACCAATCAAAGCAACGATTCATTCTTTAATCCGCCCAGGAAAGGTGCCCCGAAAAGAACTGCGGATGCGGGGGCACGGGGGCCATGTCCGGTTTATGGTGCAGCGCAACCTGTGACGCTTTTAATTCCCAATTATCGATCCAGCGATCGCACAATCACGATCGCGGCATCCACGGTTTCTGACTATCCAACTTTATTATGGTACGTTCCTTCCGTTGTAGGGTTAAACTATCTGGGATTGACTTTAATTGAAGAAGAAACCGCACAGATAATTTATCAAACAACCATACCAGTTGCCCAAAAACCGGGAATTATGCGGTGGGAATTACCCAGTAGTGAACCGCCCCTCAAAGTAGGACAATGGTATGAGTGGGTTTTATCGGTTTCTAGTTCTGAAAATGCGGAAACAATCTTGAATTCAGCCTGTTATGCTAATGGTTATATTGGCCGTCGGCCTCTGAATATTAGTCAGCAAGAAGAATTGGACAATGCTGGCAGTGATTTAGGCAAACTTTGGGACTTTTATGCCAAAGAAGTTATTTGGTATGATGGGTTAGCAACTCTAGACCGGATGCGGCGGGAAAATCTCGCTAATGAAAATATCAATCAAAAATGGCAAGCCCTCTTAGAATTAAGTGGATTGGCTGAGTTGTCTGGCTACCCCCCAGTAGATATTAATCAACCATCGGCACAAACTAGATCGGGTAGCGCGGATTAAGCCAAAAAAAATTCTGGCAGATTGGCAGTGATTCCGGTATTCTACGCCAACATCGATCCACGGATCTGGCGCGATTTGCCCCGAAGCGCGATCGCGATCGCCTTGCGGAGCAATATCGCCTCGCTTCACGTCCCTGTTTCTTTCCCTTCCCAAAAACTACACAATTCCACTTTACTCTAATCTACAAAGGGGCATCGTTCTAATCTCCGAGGTAATTTTCTCTCACCAAAGCAAAAAACATCGGCAAAACCGGCGAAAGTGGGACATAGAAAGTGGGAAATATTTCTGGCTGAAGATTGGGTTCAAGATTGATGGTTCACCAGCGAAACCCGCTCAAACATAATAAGTTCTGGCATTTCCTGAGTATTTTTCTTTTCCAGAATTGTTCTCAGAGTAGCTTTACTCTAAAGAAAGTTGGATCGATTGCCGACTAATTGAAAAAGTGATATAATAAATATTTAGATAGCGAACATGATTTGGGCTAGTTAATCGATAGTGAATTTTCAGAAATACTGAAAATTAAGGTTAAAAAACATTCCGCGATCTTACGGAGATTAAAGAATCTTGCCACTTTATCGGTGCTAAACTGCCTCAAATCAGTTAAATGTTAGCTCAGTATTTATATTGATAAGCGAAAAAATTGCTTTGATAGCAATGCTTGAAGGAAACAGTTTAAAGTCAATGAATCCCCCTCTGGATGAATACCAGATTCACAGGTAGAAGGATTCACCAGGGAGATGATGTCTGGCCTTTATCTCTCTGACATATATATGACGCGGGTGCTTGAGGACGACTTTTCCGGTTGACATGAATTGATCGAACAAGGAGTGATCGAATGATGTTGAAGAAAAAATCACTGCAACAAATCGTTAATATTTCTGCGGGTCTTTTGCTGGGTCTGTTAATGAGTCCACGCTTTTTATCTCCCACGCCAGTTTTGGCCCAATCCGCTTCTAGTTATCAAGACTCATCCGGGTCTTGGCTGGTGAGTGAAAGCTTTAGCCCGCCGAGTCGGGGCGCCCCCGCAAGAGCCGCTGATGGTGGTTCCCGGGGCTGTGGTTGGCAGCCCGGGCAAAAGTTACTGACGCCGATGATTCCCTCGGATGCGATGGCTTTTACGGTGTCTGAGTATCCCAGTTTCTTTTGGTATGTACCCTCACCTAGTGCCTTAGACCAGAGTGCGGGGGAAAACGCCGCCACAGTTAGATTTGTGCTGATTGATGATAACCAAAATATTGTGTATCAAAAAAAATTATCGGCTCCTTCATCAGGGATTATGAGTCATAAATTGTCCCCTGACGAGGCGCCAGCTTTGGCCGAAAATAAACAGTATCGTTGGTTGGTGTCGATGGTTTGCGACAGCGAGGATCCGAGTGCGAATCCATTGGTGGATGGTTGGGTGGAACGGATTCCCGTGAGTGAGGAACTGCAAGCGGAATTGGACAAGGCAACGGAGAGCGATCGCGCCTCGATTTATGCCCGCGCCGGAATTTGGCATGAAGCTTTGAGCGGTCTGGCTTACCTGCTTTACCAACATCCTGATGATGCCACGATTCTCTCCCGGTGGAGTGAATTTTTACGCTCAGTCAATTTGGGTCAGTTCACTCAAGAACCCCTGATCGGGCCAGAAGTGATTGTCAAACCAGAACCAGCGACTGAGATGAGTTAAATCCATGAATTGAATATATATTAAATAGATTTCGAGGGTAAACCAGATATGTCGTTACGGGTAGTCAGAAATCACGGCCTTCTCGTTGCCGCAATTGGGTTGATTCCGGGGATGATGTGGCAGTCAGTGATGGCTCAAACCATTGTTCCCGGTGGAGATACCGGCACTCAGGTTATCCGTAACGGCGATCGCCTCGATATCCAAGGCGGCGCCATCTCAGGGGATGGCAGCAATTTATTTCATACCTTTGAGCAATTTAATGTCCCCACGGGAGAAACCGCTAACTTTCTGTCTACTCCCCAAATTCAAAATATCTTAGGTCAAGTGGTCGGGGGCAATGCCTCGATCCTTAATGGCATTCTCCAGGTGACTGGCAGCAATGCCAATTTATTTTTACTCAACCCAGCGGGAATTGTCTTTGGCCCGAACGCTACACTGAATGTCCCAGGGGCTTTTACCGCTACTACCGCCAACGGGGTGGGTTTTAATGGGGGCTGGTTTGGTGGCACCACTAATGATTATCAAGCCCTAGTGGGCAGTCCTAACAGCTTTGTTTTTGCTACCTCTGCTACATCACAGCCGGGGATTGTGTTTAATGCGGGAAATCTGGCGGTGGGCGATCGCCAATCCCTGAATTTAATTGGTGGGATGACCGTCAATACGGGGTCACTTTCTGCCCCAGGGGGACAAATTACCATTGCCGCCGTTCCCGGAGAAAGAGAAAATTTAGTCTTAGTCCGCATCAATCAATCCGGGATGCTGCTGAGTTTGGATATCTTACCGTCGGAATGGACTGAAGCGAACCAGAATCCATTCTTAAATTCATCTTTAAATCAAATTAATCCCCTAACATTACCGGAATTGCTGACCGGCGGTACGGTCAGTGATGCCACCAATGTCCGTATAAACCCTGATGGCACCGTTTCTCTGACGGGTTCTAATGTCCGTATTTCTACGGAACCAGGCACAACCATTGTTACAGGTCAAGTATCCGTATCTACGGAGCAAGGTGCTGGGGGCAGTGTGACGGCGATCGGGGACAAAGTAGGAGTCATTGGCGCCCAAATCGATGCATCCGGTGGTCTGGGGGGCGGTGATGTGAGAATTGGCGGAGATTATCAGGGTAATGGGCTGTTACCCACTGCTGCCAGAACTTTTGTCAGTAATGATGCGATGATTCGGGCCGATGCGAGTTCCGGCAATGGCGGTCGGGTGATTGTTTGGGCTGATGAATTAACGGGATTTTATGGCCAAATTTCTGCCCGGGGTGGGGAGAATTTCGGTAATGGTGGCTTTGCGGAAGTTTCCGGCAAAGAAAACCTGATTTTTAATGGCTTGGTTGATTTAACTGCCCCCAATGGGATTTGGGGCACTTTGCTACTCGATCCCTGGAAAATTACAATTTCCAATGGGGCAGATAATCCCCCAGAGTTGGCGAATGATTTCGTGAATGTTTTAGAGAATACTCCTGGGAATGAAGATATTACAATTAGTGTTGCCACCCTGGAAAATCAATCAGGGGATATTTTGATTCAGGCTAATAACGCGATCGAGATTCTTGATGATATTTCTTTAACATTTAATCAACCTGGTTCAATTACTTTTACTGCCGAGGATAAAATTACGATCGCCCCTGGAGTTTCTTTAACCTTTAACTCCGCTAGTTCGGTGAAATTTATTGCCGATTCAGATAACCAAAGTGGCGGTGCTTTTTCGATGGATCCGACGCAATCCATCACCGCTTCTGGAGCTAATGTGGAAATTTCGGGATCCCAGATTACCGTAGGAAAGATCGATACTTCGGCGACAGGACAAAATTCAGGGGGATCGATTAGCCTATCCGCTTTGGCCGGAAATATTACTACAGGTGAACTGAATTCTAGTTCCGGGGGTCAAGGGATTGGGGGCAATATTACCCTGGATGTAAGAGAGGGAACGGGAAATATTAATATTCAAGGGACTTTGGATTCGAGTTCTGGCACCGCTGGGGCTGGGAATATTCGCCTCAGTACCGATGGTGGGAGTATTATTCTGGGCAGTGGCAGCGATATTATTGCCGACCAAGTTGATGTGAATTCAAGTGCTACAGGTCTGGGTCACGGGGGCAATATTACCCTGGAAGTGAGAGAAGGAACGGGAATTATTGACACCCGCAATGCGACTTTAAATTCTTCGGTGAACAATGGCGAAGGTGGAACGATTGCCCTGAGTACCACGGGCGGGAATATTTTGACGGGCGCACTGGATTCTAGCGCTACAGGTACGGGGACAGCAGGGGCAATTAGCCTAAGCGTGACAGGGGAAACGGGAAGAATTGACACCACTGCCGGGAATTTAAATGCTAGTGCTACCGCTGGGAATGGCAGCCCAATTACATTAGAGACGAATGGCGGGAATATTACTACGGGTGATTTGGATGCGAGTGCTCGGGGTCAAGGCACTGCCGGAGATATTAATATTGATGCGGTGACTGGATCGGCGAATGTCACTGGTCCGGTGTCCAGTAATAATTTGACGGTGAGAGGTTCGGAGATTGATTTTACTGGGGGAGACAATTCTGTAGAAGGAACGGGAAATTTACAGTTGCAATCCGCAGATAACGATCGAGATATCGCGATCGCCGTCCCCAATCCGGATCAAGATGCTTTGGATTTATCCGCTACTGATTTAGCTGCGATCGCCCCTGGTTTTCAGGAGATGATTATTGGTGGCCCGGATACCGATGGCGATCGCACCATTACCCTGGGAGATGCGGCCACTTTTCGATCTCCCGTTCACATTCAAGGAGGAGAAACCCTAGTCCTGCAAAACCCAGAAAGTACCTGGGATCGGGACGAAGATAATAATGGCACCGTGACTAATCCTGACGTGACGTTTTCCAGTATTGAGACTGTCGAAGGTGGCAACAATAGTCCTGAGAACAATAGTCCTGAGAACAATAGTCCTGAGAACAATAGTCCTGAGAACAATAATCCTGAGAACAATAATCCTGAGAACAATAGTCCTGAGAACAACACTGGCAACAATACTGGCAGCAGTGGTAATAATGCCAGTAACCCTGGAGTTCCTGCGGGGGCGGCGCCAGTCCAGGAAAGCCCGCCATTGGATCTGCAATTTGTCTTGGATCAAGATGCCAACGACTCCTCAGAAACCACTGATTCTGCCTCACCGACCCAGGTTTCTCAGGCAAGACCAGAAACAACCAACACTTCACAATCCACTGATGCTTCGGCAGCTAACCCGGTTTCAGCCCCAACACTGGAAACCGCTACAACTCCAGCCCTCCCGCAACCGGCAACCGAATCCACCGTGGTTTCTGAACCCACTTCTGTGAGTACGACTCCAGAAATTCAAGCACCAACCACCGAGGCGATCGCCCCACCAACCGCCGAAGCGATCGCGCCACCAACCATCGAAGCGATCGCGCCACCAACCATCGAAGCGATCGCGCCACCGATCGCCGAGGCGATCGCGCCACCAACCATCGAAGCGATCGCGCAAATCCCATCAGAAACCGCCCCAGTTGTAGGGGCAAACAATCCAGAATCTAGCGGACAAAATCAAGCAACTCAAGCCAATATTTCCACCCAAGAAACTTCCCCGGATTTTGTGTTTAACTCAGGGTCACAAATTGATTCAATTTACCCATTTACTAACTCTCGTGAACCTCAAATCTCTATCGACAATTCCCTCAGTCTGAGCCTTCAAGCACCGAGACTGGACTTGGGCAACCGGCAAGAACTGGAACAACTGATTAACAGTGGTCAACTAGAACAAGCAGTGCAAATGGGCGATCGCTTATTTACCGAGGAATTTTGGGATTACTTACGCCCAGATATTAAACGGTCTTATCTGTCGTTTGCCACGATGCAAACTCAGCTACAACAGATTGCCAAAACTACCGGGAATCAAACGGCGATCGTCTATATTTTTCTGCGCCAAAATAACTTAGATTTAATCTTAGTTCCCCCGGTTGGCAACCCCATATACAAGAATATCCCGGTAGAGTCTAAAGAATTTATCTTAAACAAAGTTGCGGAATTTCAAACCGAAATCACCGATCCAATTTATCGCCAAACTAACACTTATTTATCATCGGCAAAAGAACTTTATCAATTGACGATCGCGCCTTTAGACGATGACTTAAAAAAGTTAGAAACTGACACCATTATTTTTAGTGTCGATGCGGGATTGCGAACCTTACCTTTAGCCGCATTAAATGATGGGGAAAAATTTCTCGTGGAAAAATATAGTCTCAGTCTGACCCCTAGTTTACATTTATTGGATCCGCGTTACCGAGATATTCATAATTCCCGCGTCTTAGCAATGGGAATCTCAGAATTTCCTGACAAAAATCCTTTGCCAGCAGTGCCCGTAGAACTGGAAACGATCGCCAAACAGTGGTCAGTGGAAAGCGTATTCGGTCAATCGGCTACTTTGGCAAATTTACGCCGGTTGCGATCGAAAGCCAATCCCAGCATCATTCATATCGCTACCCATGCCCAATTTAAATCCGGTCAACTGAACAACTCATACATCCAGCTATCGGATCAACCCCTACACTTAGATCAAATCCCAGAGTTAAATTGGAATAATCCCCCAGTAGAATTATTAGTTCTCAGTGCCTGCCGCACGGCGATCGGCGACCAAGAAACCGAATATGGTTTTGCGGGGTTGGCGGTGCAATCTGGGGTAAAATCAGCTTTGGCCAGTCTCTGGTATGCCAATGATGCCGCGACTTTGGGGCTAATGAGCGAATTTTACGCCCATTTGCGATCGACTCCGATCAAAGCCGAAGGACTCCGACAAGCTCAAATTGCCATGCTTCAGGGTGAGTTATCGTTAACAGATGGTTTTTTGGTGGGCAGTTTCGGAAAAGTAGAACTGCCACAAGCATTAAAAGAACTAGGGAATCGCAACTTAAGCCATCCTTATTATTGGTCTGGATTTACCATGATCGGTAGTCCTTGGTAATTTTCGCTTGCCCTTTGTCTACCGCACCCTTGAGCTTGGGTTGGCTAAGTTCGATCGGGACATTTAAAATGGCTAGTCGGTAGATCATTTTTTGGTGGGCGATGCCCACTACGATGTGGGCAAAATGTGGGCAAAATTTAAACAAAAAATTCGACGGGCGAAAAAAACATTGTTCATTGCACCCGCGATCGCCGCATTGGTGATTGGAGTGCGAATGACCGGTTTATTACAATTATTAGAATTATCAGCCCTGGATCAATTTTTTCTCTTGCGTCCCGATTCCCCCCCGGACGATCGCATTGTCATTGTGGGCGTTGACGAACAAGATTTACGTTATGTGGGAAAATGGCCAATTCCTGATGGGGTATTGGCTGAGTTACTCAAAAAAGTCAGACAGCAACAACCTAAAGCCATTGGTCTGGACATTTATCGAGATATCCCCGTACAACCGGGACATGAAAAACTGGTGCAAGTTTTTCAAACCACGCCCAATTTGATTGGAATTAGCAAAATAGTCGGCGAACAGGTTGACCAGATTCCGGCGCCTCCAGCCCTCAGCGAACGAAATCAATTTGCGGCCAATGATTTACCTGCCGATGTAGATGGCAAGGTGCGTCGGGCTTTTTTATATCTGAGCGATAAGAATGACGAGAATGTCTTTAGTTTGGGATTTCAACTCGCTTTAATGTATCTCAAAGATTTGGACATTCACCCCAAAATGATCGATGAGAAAAAATTTAAAATTCAACTCGGTCAAGCAATCTTTACTCCTTTTCGGCGGAATGATGGAGGTTATGCTAGAGCCGCTGATGAAGGCTATCAAATTTTGCTGAATTATCGCGGCCCGGAGGGTTTTTTTCAGACCGTATCCCTTAGAGATGTTTTACATGACAAAATTTCGCCCACTTTAATGCGCGATCGCATTGTCATTATTGGTTCCACTGCTATCAGCGTCAAAGATGTTTTATTCACTCCTTATAGTACCAGGCTGTTTGATTCTTTACCCCACCTCATGCCCGGAGTCGAAGTCCATGCCAATATCACCAGTCATTTAATTAGTGCGGCTTTAGACGGGCGATCGCTGCTGAAAACTTGGCCAGAAGCGATCGAATGGCTATGGATTTTCCTATGGTCGATCGTTGGCGCAACTGTAACTTGTCAATGGCGTTCTGACGGCAACCTGAATAAAATATTAGTCGGCCAAACCAGCATCAGAATTCCCATCACTTCCCTGACCTTGATCATCTTATGTTACATCGCATTTTTATTCCATTGGTGGATTCCCCTAGTCACCCCTCTAATGACCCTCATTGGTTCCACCACCTTTAAAATTGGCTATACTCTATGGGAAAACCTCCTACTTTCTCATAAACAACTGGAAGAATATGCTCGAACTCTAGAAATCAAAGTTGAAGAACGTACCCAAGAATTAAAAGATAAAAATCATATCCTGGAACAAACCCTGCAAAAACTTCAAGCAGCGCAAAAGCAAATAATTGCCCAAGAAAAGTTGGCTTATCTCGGTTCTCTCACCGCTGGCATTGCCCATGAAATTAGAAATCCTTTAAACTTTATTAACAACTTTGCCCAGATTTCCGGCGAACTCACGGAAGAATTAGTAGAAGAAATTAAAGCCGTATTTGAGGAAACCGAAAATGACAGCGTAGACCCAGACGACTTGGAAAATATTTACGATATGCTGACAGATTTGAAAGATAGCGTGGCGGATATCGAAAGTCATGGCAAAAGAATTGAAACCATTATTCAGAGTATGATGATGCATACTCCCACCCAAAAAGGTCATCGAGAACTGACAAACATCAATCTGTTATTATCCGAATCCATTGAACTCGCTTACAATAGTCATTTAGCCAAAGAAAATCGGTGTGCCATCACCCTGGAAACTAATTACGATGAGGCGATCGGGGAAATCGATATCATTCCTCAAGATATGGCCAGGGCATTTGTGAATATCATTAAAAATGCTTGTGATGCCGTCAACGATCGCCAAAAAGCCCTAGGGGAAAAATTTCAGCCGATGATTTCAGTCAAAACCCTTGCATCAGATGAAACAGTAAAAATCTCCATCCAGGACAATGGCATTGGCATCCCTCAAGAAATTGTTGAGCAAATTTTTAATCCCTTTTTTACCACCAAGCCCCCTGGAGAGGGCACAGGTTTAGGCTTATCTCTCACCTATGATACGATTGTTGGGGAACATCAAGGAGACATCAAAGTAAAAAATCATCCAGACAGTTTGACAGAATTTATCATTGTGTTGCCAAAAAAACCCTAGCAAAAATACCTGTTAGGAATTGAAACAATAACTAATCGGAGCAATTCCATGATTCCTAAAATTTTATTCGTAGACGATGAACCGGCTTTATCTCGCTTAATCAAAACCAAATATAGAAGTAAAGTCAAAGCCAAAGAATTGGAATTATTTTTTGCGGAAAATGGCCTAGCCGCTTTAAATTTCCTCAAAGAAAGTTTAGTTCATGTCGTGATTACTGACATTAATATGCCAGAAATGAATGGCCTGGTTTTACTGGATAAAATTAAATCCCTGAATTTGCAAATCCCAACCATCGTCTTATCCGCTTATGGGGATATGCAAAATATTCGAGCCGCCATGAATCGAGGCGCCTTTGATTTTTTGAACAAACCCATTGACTTTAACGATCTAGAAATCACCATAGAAAGAGCCTTAGAACATTTAAAACAAATTCAAGAACACCAACAGCAACTCCAAAAAACCCAAACTCAACTGATTCAAAGTGAAAAAATGTCTAGCCTCGGTGAGCTAGTAGCCGGAGTCGCTCACGAAATCAATAACCCGGTGGGTTTTCTCACCGGGAATATTACCATCGCTGAAGACTATTTCACGGAAATCGTCGAACTCCTGAATCTCTACGAGGAGAAAATCCCAAATCCGGGGGAGGAAATCATCCACAAAATGCAAGAGATCGATCTGGATGTTATGAAGGACGATATTCCTGAACTCATTTCATCCATGCGAGAAGGAACCGATCGCATTCTTTCCTTAAGTACCTCCTTAAGAACCTTTTCGCGATCGGATATTTCTGCCAAAAGTCCCTTTAACATCCACGATGGCATTGATAGCACCCTGCGAATTTTAAAGCACCGTCTCAAAGCCAATGAATTTCGTCCCGATATTCACATCATCAAAAACTACGGAGACCTGCCCAGCGTAGAATGTTATCCAGGGCAACTCAATCAAGTCTTTATGAATATTTTTGCCAATGGGATTGATGCGTTAGATCAGTCTAGTACGGGTCAATCCTATGAAGAAATTCTGGAAAATCCCAAGACGATTACCATTCGCACGGAAGTCAAACCCGAAAATGGTACAGTCATTATCGGTATTCGAGACAATGGCCTTGGAATTCCCGAAAATGTCAAAGAGCATATTTTTGAATATTTATTCACCACCAAGCCCGTTGGCAAAGGCACTGGTTTAGGTTTGTCTATTTCTTATCAAATCATTGTGGAAAAACACGCCGGGGAAATTAGCTGTGTTTCCGTACCAGGAGAGGGCACCGAGTTCATTATCGAGATTCCCATTCAATAAAGTTACGCCAGAAAGTTACCCCAGTGATATTTTTCAGTGAAATCACCAGGTATTATCTGGCTGTCGGCGATCGATGCCCCTGATAAATGCCCCTGATAAATGCCCTTGATAAATGTCGCTGATAAATGTCGCTGATAATCGCTGATAATCGCTCATAAATAGATGGCTCAAACACATCCAGGGAACTATTACCGAGCATCGCTAAATATTTGAGCATTTGAGCTAATTTAATCCATGTTGCGATCGCCCACAGGATAGACTATGAATTTAACCGTCTGATTTTGCTTCCAGGGAAATCTTCATTTCGCGAATAGAAAAGCATTATCCCAAACATAATCAATCGCAGCTTTAGCATCATCTAAAGGTAAGACTTGACAACATCCTTGCTGGTCATAATTCAGCAGGGGAACTTCACGAATATTCTCTGGTTCTTCACTGTCTTTCATCACCTGACCGCGAATGGTTTGTAAATTTTGTAAAGGCCCTTGAATATCAAAATCAATTTTTGTATCAAATTTCTCATTCATCCATTGCTCAATCATGTCATCTAATGCTTCAGGCGTCATGGGTTCTGGATTCGTTAATAGGTGATAGTAAACCAGAATAATCTCCTTACACTCTTCTTCTTCCGCCGCATCAATCAAGGATTGAAACACCCCCACATTAATCGCTAAATTCCTAAAAAATAAAGTCTCCGTGACATTTTTTTGAAATTGAATCTGTTTATTTTTGTAGCTGTTGTACTGTTTAAACGCAAAACCTCCTAGGGTGACTAACAGAGACAAGCTGGCAATCAATGCTGGCATAATATTTTTCACGTCTTCTTCTTTAGCCTGTACATACTCTAAGCTTTCTGGGCCAAAAATAATAAATAAAATTACCGCAATAATTAAAATTATTTCTGGTAAAACTTTTAATATAATTGAAATACCTGCCCCAATTGCCGGAATGCCAAACATGAGTCGATCTTTCCATGTCATGCTGATTTGCACGTTAGGAAAAAGAAACTCTAAATCAAACTTAGGTACATTTTTATAGAGGTAAACATAAGTTTTTCCGGGAATAAAATTAAGCTTATTAAGCTTACCAGATTTTTTCTGCCGGTCAAAGTATTCTCGATCTTTAAATTTAATCAATAAAGCTATTCGCTCAAAAACATCAACCGTTTTTGCGATTTTTTTAAAAAATTTCTTAGTGTAAACAATTTTATAAATATCTCCGCGACAATAACAGACCATCTGCTGAAAATCATTAAAATTGACGGAAGTTTTTAGTTCGATTAATGATTTTTCCGCAAAAGCTCTTTCTAAGCTATCGCCGGATAAGGGAAAATAATTGGCTCTTTTCAGTAGTTTGGTGAAATCCTGAACCAGTTCAGTTTCCATTGCCGCAAGCTGAGTGGGGTTGGGCTGGATCCGTGACTTGGTTTCCGTATCCGGATCGAACGGGGCGTAGTTATCTTTTAAAGTTTCCAGGGTATGATGGAAATGAAAATGATAATAGGCTGATAAAATCTGGCAAAATTCGCGAAACTTTGGCACATCAGCCGGAGATAATTTACCATCTTCAATACATAATTCGATTAGGTCGGTGCGCCGATAGGGAATAAACGCTTCCCGGTCTTCATAGACTGCCATATTATTTCTTAACTCCTTCCGAGGACTCTCACCATCGAATCCAATAGCCGATCTGATGTCCTGCTGAAAAAAACTTGGTGAAAAATTTTCTGCGTTGATTCTATAATAAAATTAAACGACGATCTAGTGTAAAATATATCATATCTGCGGGGGCATTCAGTCTATTGTCACCTAATGATTCATTGGCATGACTCCAGTAGAAATATCTGGGGTAATCCCTCTGAGTCAAGACAATACAAGAAAAATGTCGCAATATTATATCACGAAATAAATTTTTGGTCAATGATGGCGATAGCGCATCCGCGCCGCGAAAGCGATAGCGCATCCGCGCCGCGAAAGCGAACGCCTTTCCCCTAAACGGCATCAAAAAAACCCCCCATCGGCGATCGCCTAGTTATTGACTACCATTATGATACTTTTTAGCCGTTAATTTATGCGTTAATTTTTTCAAAATATTCACCATATATCGGTGAAAAAATCCCATATTTTTGGCAAATAAATCTCAAGAAGGACATAAATAGAAATGAACATGAATCATGGTCAATATCGGGAAGAAAAAAAACCTGAAACAGCGAAAGAATCTCTAACACCAGAGGAATTTGACTCAAGCTTAAAACTCGGATACGGCGCATTAATGGGAACCGCGATCGGTCATCGGCGTAAAGTAACTTCTGTGGCTATTACTCCAGATAATTTGCGATCGCTTTCCGCTTCTGATGACCGTACCATTAAAGTTTGGCACCTAGAAAATAGCACAGAAATTATGACTCTTTCGGGTCATAACGACTGGGTACGAGCCGTCACCGTGACCCCGGATGGAAAACAGGCTATTAGCGCGTCCGATGACCGCACTATTAAAGTTTGGGATTTGGCAACCGGAACCGAACTGTTTACCCTGACAGGTCATACGGATATGATCCGATCGCTCATCGTCACACCCGATGGCAAACAGTTAATTTCTGGCTCTTCTGACCATACAATTAAAATTTGGTGCTTGGCAACGGCCAAAGAAATAGATACCCTAATTGGTCATCATTCTTGGGTGCGTTCTCTCGCCATCACTGCTGATGGGAAACGTCTCATTTCTGGTTCTTATGACAATACCATTAAAGTCTGGAATTTGAAAAAACGCCAAGAATTAATGACTTTAAGCGGCCATAAAGAAGCAGTGGTGACAGTGGCCGTTACACCGGACGATCGACGCTTAATTTCTGGGTCAACAGACAAAACCATTAAAGTTTGGAATTTGGAAACTGGGGAAAATCTTTTTACCCTGAAAGGGCATAAAGAACCCGTTCGCTCAGTGGTGGTCAGTCCCGATGGGGAATTGTTGTTTTCAGCGGGCAACGACAAAATTATTAAAATTTGGAAGCTGAAAAATGGCCAAGAAATTTTTACCTTGCAAGGTCATAGCACCATTGTGCGATCGCTGGCAATTACCTCTGATGGTCAAAAACTGATTTCTAGTGCGGAAGATGGCACCGTCAAAGTCTGGAATTTAAGAAAAGATGATAAATTTTGGTCGGTAAAAGCTCATGGCGATCGCATCATGGGACTGGCCATAACACCGGATCAAAAGTACCTGGTTTCCGGTTCTTTTGATAAAACCGTCAAAGTCTTAAAAATCAAACAGGGTGAAGAAGTTGTAACCCTCAAAAGTCACACCGATAAAGTGCAAGCAGTAGCCATCATTCCTCATAAAATGCAGGCAATTTCTGGGTCACGAGATAATACCTTAAAAATCTGGGATCTGCACAGTGGAAAACTGGTTAAAACATTTTATAGCGATCCACGCCAAGGTCACGCCGCATGGATCCGCGCTGTCACCGTGACTCCTGATGGCCAATACGCCATTTCTGGTTCCGTTGACCACAAACTTCAAGTGTGGAATGTGGCCGCTGGCGCCGAACTCAAAACCATCGCCGGTCATGCCAGCGCGGTGCAAGCGGTGGCCGTCACCCCTGATGGCGATCGCGTGATTTCCGCTTCCGTAGACACAACGGTGAAAGTTTGGGATCTGGCAACGGGGGCCGAACTGTTGGAGTTAACTGGTCACAAAGGAACCGTGCGATCGCTTTGTGTCACTGCCGATGGCTCAAAAGTCATTTCTGGCTCCTCCGATTGCCATATTATTGTCTGGAATTTAGCCACTGGGGAAAAACTTTTTACTCTCAGGGGTCATACGGGACGAGTGCGGGGTTTGGCCGTCACCAGCGATAGCCAATATTTGATTTCTGCATCGGAAGATTGCACCCTCAAAATTTGGGACTTGCACCAGCAGATCGCGATCGCCACCTTCCGGGGGGCTGATGCTTTTTGGTGTTGCGCCCTGTCTCCAGATAGTCAAATCATTGTCGCTGGGGACTATTCGGGACAAGTCTATTGCGGGAAATTAGCCGATTTAATCAGCTAACCGGATTGACTCGATCTTTTCTCTCAACCTGTCAAAAGCTGGATGGGATCATTTTTGTAAACTAATAAAAGAAATCAAAGCAACATAACTACTCCCCGTAAAAATGCACCTAACTTACTTAGACAGCAATTCTTGGCTGATTTCTCTCGGCGGCAAACGCATCCTCCTTGACCCCTGGTTAGTCGGTCCTTTGGTCTTTGGCAATGCCGGATGGTTTTTCAAAGGGGAACGCCGCACAGCCCGTCCCATTCCCGAACAGATCGATCTGATTCTCTTATCCCAGGGATTAGAAGATCATGCTCACCCAGAAACCCTGAAAAAACTCGATCGCCAAATTCCCGTAGTCGGATCTCCCAATGCGGCCAAAGTGGTGCGACAGTTGGGCTATACCCAGGTGACAGAACTGGCCCACGGCCAATCTCTGCCCCTGGGTGGGCTGGAAATTCAAGCGGTTCCCGGTTCTCCCATTGGCCCAATGCTGACCGAAAACGGTTATGTCCTCAAAGAATTAGAGACGGGTTACACCCTTTACTATGAACCCCACGGATATCATTCTCCGACCCTGAAAGACTTGGCGCCCATTGATGTGACGATCGCACCGATCCTTGATTTAGGATTGCCCCTGCTAGGCCCAATTCTCAAGGGAACCGAAACCGCTCTCAAGTTGGCCGAATGGGTGAAACCCCAAGTGATGTTGCCCACAGCGGCAGGAGGGGATATTGCTTTTGAGGGTTTATTAGTCTCTTTCCTCCGTGCATCCGGGAATCTAGAAGATTTTCGCTCGATGTTAGCTCGGCACAATCTTTCGGCGCGAGTGATTTCCCCGACTCCCTGGGAACGGTTTGAAGTGCCGTTGCAACAGCGAACCACTACGGTGGCTTAATAAAAGTAGGTGGGCAAGTTTTTGCTCAGTAGTAGCTCAGTAGTAGGGTGGGCAAGTTTTTGCCCACCAGACGAATAGCTAAGAATAGCTGACTACAATAGACCGGCGTTACCGAGTCCTAAAATCATTCCTGCCCCCAACAAGTGGCCAAAACTCATGGTTGCCAGGAGTTCCGGGACGCCAAAGCCGGTAAATAAACCTGGTAGTCCGGGGATTGCTGGCCCTGTTCCTGCTTGTTGAATCGCTTTATATCCAATAGAAACGGCAAATAGATTGCAGAGGATCATCACGATCGCGACATTAAAAGACCATTCTGGTGTGATGACACTTGCTGCGGCGATCGGGCTGAATAATAAACTCGTGTAAAGCAAGTTCTTATCTCCTAAATATTGATAAATCGTTACAAGTGTAGAGGATTGTAAAAATTTTCTTTCAAAAAAGCAGTAATTTGTATTAAAGATTCACAATTTTTTTAAGTTTTGCTACAAAGACCAAGAATCAAGGGAGGCGGGAATGCGAGTTAAAATTTGTGGGATTACAACACCATTACAGGGAGAGGCGATCGCGAATCTGGGCGCCACCGACCTGGGTTTTATTTGCGTTCCCACCTCCCCGCGCTATGTTACTCCCGATCGAATTAGGACGGTGGTGCAGCACTTATCCCGATCCATCCCTTGTATTGGGGTTTTTGCTAATACCACAATCGATGAAATTTGTCAAGTATTTCGGGCAGGAAATTTAACAGCGGTGCAGCTACATGGCCATGAATCCCCAGAATTTTGTCAGCAGTTACGCGCCAGTTTGCCCACTGGGGTGGAAATTATCAAGGCTATCCGAGTGAAAAACGCCGCTGCTTTAGCTCAGGCGGAGATTTACGCAGAATTTGTGGATACTTTGCTCCTCGATGCCTATCATCCAGGCCAACTCGGTGGCACCGGACAACCTTTAGACTGGGCTGCTTTACAACAGTTTTCCCCCCAATGTCCCTGGTTTTTGGCTGGGGGACTGACTCCAGAAAATATCTTAGATGCCCTAAAACAAGTAAATCCCCCTGGCATAGACCTCTCTAGTGGAGTAGAGCGATCGCCAGGGGATAAAGATTTAACCAAAGTAGCCAGACTATTTGAGCAACTTCAGCAATTATCTTTGCTCAAATAGTCTGAGAAAAATCATGTTAGAAAAATGCGGGCTGGTGGCGAATCAGGTTCAGGAACTCTTCGCGAGTTTTTTGATCTTCACTGAAAGTTCCCAGCATGGCACTGGTGACAGTCCAAGAACCGGGCTTTTGCACCCCGCGCATTACCATACACATGTGGCTGGCTTCCATGACCACGGCGACCCCTTGGGGTTCTAAAATTTCCTGAATCGCTTCAGCTACCTGACGATTCAGGCGTTCTTGGACTTGTAAGCGACGGGAAAACATTTCCACAATCCGCGCTAGTTTGCTCAATCCCACTACTTTTTGATTGGGAATATAAGCCACATGAGCTTTGCCCATGAAGGGTAGCATATGGTGTTCGCAGAGGCTGAAAAAGTTAATGTCGCGCACGAGCACCATTTCATTGTGACCTTCGTCAAAAATGGCACCGTTGACTAATTCTTCTAAGCTTTGACTATAGCCGCTGGTGAGAAAGCGCATGGATTCTGCTACCCGCTTGGGGGTTTTGAGCAAGCCTTCCCGTTCGGGATCTTCACCCACGCTCACGAGGATATCTTTGACGGCTCCCACCATCCGCTCATAGTCTTCGTCGGTGGGGGGATGTAAGTTCGGATTGTTGCCATTGGCTAGGTTGCGATCCGGTCGGGTTTGAATCCGCCGGTCTCCATTTAAACTGTCAGATAAATCTAAGCGGAGATTGGAACCGTGTGAGGAAGCAATAGTCATAGGACAAATCATTGAGTAGTTGGATAAGTTTAAATTGGCGCGATTGGTGAATGGCGATCGCCGGGAAAATTTGATTCATTTGATTCAATTGTGAAATCGATCGCATAAAACCTAATCACTGCCATTAAAGAAAAACCAAAATTTCAGCATTTCAGCCGGGAGAAAACGGCAGATGCGGTGATGGATGGTTCGTTGTCAATGCCCCAACCAGGAAATATCTGGTCTTTGCGGCATCTCGATTGACTAAAGCCAGATCCATTCCACGGGGAGATGCGGCTCTACATCGATCGCTCTCACTATTGGCGCCAGCGAGCGAAACTTGCTGTTGTGGGGTAACAATGTTCATAAATAATTCCGAAATTCCGAAAGTTCTTCTGGTTCATGCTGACTTAGAAATATTGTCTGAATTGCTCAGAAAATGGGTTAATTTTTTGCCATTTTTGTCATTTTTTTAGGGGTAATAAAAGCCGTACTTTCCTTAAATACGACTGGAGTTAGTGGTGATATATAAAAAGCATTTAAAGCCTTTATTAAATCTTTATTAAATCTTTATTAAATCTTTATTAACCAAATTTAACCAAACGATTCTTAACCTCTGATGCGGGAAATTAAAGCGATCGAGGTGATTCATCTATTGTTAGTTTGACATTCGGTGCCAACTTACCGACCTTAATAATTATATCATTGAACCGCTATATTTTTTGCCCGTTTTTGTTAGAGATTTAACTTTTTTTCTCTATTTGATTTGATATGATGGGCATTTGAATAACCAATGAACATTACTCGGTCTGAATCGGTTTTTTAGGCGGAAACTTCCATAAACATCCCCATCCGGCGAAACTTTTCATAACGCAACTCTCGCCGCTGTTGGCTGGTCATTTGCTGGAGTTCATCTAAGTTTTCTAGGAGGGCGGCTTTTAGAGACTCGGCGGCTTTTAAGGGATGAGAATGGGCGCCCCCCACGGGTTCCGGCAAGATTCGATCGATGATTCCCAGGTTTTTCAAGTCTGAGGAAGTAATTTTTAAGGCTTCAGCGGCTTGGGGGGCTTTTCCGGCGTCTTTCCAGAGAATCGCGGCACAGGCTTCTGGGGTGGCTACGGTGTAGACCGCATTTTCCAAGATTAATAGGCGATCGCCTATGCCAATTCCCAGGGCACCACCGGATCCGCCTTCGCCAATCACCGTACAAATAATCGGGACGTCCAGCCGAAACATTTCCCGCAGGTTATAGGCGATCGCCTCTCCTTGACCGAGATGTTCCGCTTCTACTCCAGCCCAAGCCCCCGGAGTATCAATAAAGGTAAAAATCGGCATCCCAAAGCGATCGGCGTGTTCCATTAAGCGCATGGCCTTCCGGTAGCCACCGGGGGAAGCCATGCCAAAATTCCGCAGCACGTTATCCTTGGTATCTCGGCCCTTTTGATGACCGAGAATTACCACGGGAATGCCAGCCACGCGAGCGATACCCCCCACCAACGCCGGATCGTCACTGCCTCGGCGATCGCCGTGCATTTCCACCCATTCATCCGTAATCGCTTGAACATAATCCAAGGTACTCGGACGGCGGGGATGTCGAGCCAGTTGTAACCGTTGGATCGGCGACAAGCTACTAAAAATCTCTTGCCGTAATCGATCTGCTCGGTCTTCCAACTGTTGAATTTGCTCGGAAACATCCACCCCATTTTCAGACGCTAAGTCTCGAATCTGTTGGATGCGTGCCTCTAGTTCGGCCAGGGGCTTTTCAAAATCTAAAAGAAATACTCTACGCTCGCGGGTTGACATTCGCAATTCGCCACTAATGGTTACAGATAAAAAATCGCTTCTCTTTAAATATCAGTTAAGTTTTGGTTAAGCCTTCACCAAAATTTGGCCCGATTAAAAAAAGTTGAGTAACGGTTGAAATCCATGTTTTCGAGATAAGTACCCAATTTCTTCCATTTTTGCCACCGTAATTTGGTTTCTGCCCCAGGAAAAATTGGTATATATTTTTTCAAATTCCAGCAGCATGGATTCCGCAAAACAAGCAAATAACTGACGAGCCGGGACATCCATATTGACAATTTGCATAATTTGCCAGTCAATATCCAGAGAATGTTCGACGATGCCGCCGTTGAGCACCGCAACTCCTGGATACTTAATTTGACCGCCAAGGTTTTTTGGATAGCCGCCATCAATCACTAAAGAAGGTTGCTTCATCTTTTCTGGCTCAATGGGAATCCCTTTGGGCAGACTGGCAACGCAAACTAAAATATCAGCTTGAGGTAGGGCTTCTTCAAAGCTGGCAATTTTCCCTCGCCCTAATTCAGTCTGTAAGGCTTCTAGTCTTTCTTTGTCTCGAGCGATTAGCAACAGTTCTTGGACATCGGTGCGGCTGGTTAACCAGCGGCAAATCGCACTGCCAATGTCCCCTGTGGCTCCCAAGATGGCGATGGTCGCATTTGAGAGAGAAATACCTAGTTTCACCGACGCCTGTTCGATTTGTTGGCAAATAATATAGGCCGTGTGCGTGTTTCCCGTGGTAAACCTTTGGAACTCTAGGGTGATGTTCCGCACGTTGCGGAATTGCTCTAGTTTAAAATTTTCAAAGATAATCGAGGAAAACCCACCGAGGGCTGTGATATTAATGCCATGTTTCTGAGCATGAGCCATCGCGTTGAGAATTTTCCGCGTGGCGGCTTTGATCCGACGGTTGGCCAGCATTTCGGGCAAAAAGCAGGATTCCACATACCTTCCTTCAATTTGCTGTCCAGTAATGCTTGTCACCTTAATCGTGTCTACAATCTGGGGCGGGGCTGCACACCAGAAATCAAGCCCTTGATCAGCATATTCCGGGTAGCCCAAGTCTCTGGCGACAGACTGGGCGTGAGCCAAACTGGTAAGATGACCGATAAGACCAAACATGAAGCGTTTACAGTAAACCCGTAAATCGGGCAAAATGGGGTTAATAAGATAACGGTTTTTCAGCAACCTTAACAATAGTACACAAAATTCTCCGCTAAAAATTCATTTTTGGGAATTAAAGCGGAAATTTTTGGCAGCGAAGCGATCGCTGGTGGGATCGATCCCGCCGCCGCTCCGGTTTAGCCAGCTTTTTTCCGACTTTGGGTATGGTGAACCCACTCCGGGACCGTCCTGGCGATCGCCAGGAGAGCTTCCATTGATGGCTGCTCTCCTGGCGATCGCGATCGTCAATTGTCCTGGGAGACAATCAGCGGCGCATGGATCTAAGCATCGATGCTTAGAAACTGCCGGTTAGCCCATAAGCGGACATCCGCATGATTTCTCCGGTGGTGAAACCAATATTGCTCAGGGCTTCGCCGTAGGCGATCATAAAGTCTTCTACCAAGGCTTCTTTTTCCATGGCCAAGATCCGGGCGTCTTTGGCTACTTCGTTGAGCATTTTCCAGACTAACGGCAGGTTCTGCTTGTTGGCTTGTTCGAGTTCGGCTTTGGATGCGGCCAAATTCGCTTTGAGCCATTCTTCGCCAAAGTTGAGGTGGCTATACTCGTCTTTGACTACGCCTTCCGTGATCTTGCGGGCAAAGGGATCGGCCACGGGAATATATATGTTGTAGGCAGCGATCGCAAAGCACTCAATAATCAGCGCTTGAATTAACAAGCAGGTGACAATTTTTCCTTCCTTTGCGGCATCCTGGAAATTTTGGCGCAGTTTAGCAAAGAACTTTTGGGCGAACTCCATGTCCGGGATGACATTGAGATTCTTCCCACAGGCTTCAAAACCTTTTTTGTGCCGGTTCTCCATTTTGGCCAGCAGAATTAGCTCTTCTTTGCTGTCCGTCAGCATTTCCGCCAGTTGGATGTAGTTATCATTGGCTTCTTGTTCGCCCTCGATCACAATGGCGTTGATCCGGCTGTAAGCGTCTTTATATACGTCACTATGAAAATCAATGGCTGGGCTAGGGGCCTCAAGCTGCGGCATAGGTCTATCGTCTCCTGATGATGTTCGGTATTATATTGATTTGACCTTAGATGTTCTAAGGTTAAGGCGTAAGTTGTTGTATCTACTAAAACAACTTATATGTTACTTTAACTCTCTAGACACAGAATTACATACAATTTACCGATCGAAAAAAACCATCACCTCACCGGGGAGTTTTGGCACGGTTTCACCGGCAAAGTCCTCTGGGCAAGGATTCTGGTTAATCTGACCCCGGCGATCGCCCCCGTAAGCGCGATCGCCAGTGATTTATCCCCCTTTCAAGGACTCTGGTCGAGGCGATCGCTATATGTCTGGGTTGGCTTTCCCTGATTTCGATGTAAACGTAATTCTACTCATTGTACTAGGAAGGTTGTACCGGCAACCGGGATCATGGTTGACTGCCCCAGGAATCGCGATCGCTTCGCCACTATATAGCTGGCGACTATCCGCTGACTATCGACAATCAGCTTTGCTAAACCTAAGAACATCTAATCGTAGAGATTTTTTTTTCGGCTTAATGTCAGGATTTGATGACAATTAGTTATTTGCTACTCTGTGAAAAAACACCATAAAACTCATAGTAAAAGCCATAAAATTTTTTCCAAAAACTATTGACAATTACCAAAATAACTGAAATAATAAAAACATGGTTATAGTGGGAAAATGTGCCGACATATATATAGGCGAAAAAAACCCAGAAACCGGGTTTCTTATTCCTCGCAGCTAACCTAGGGGGGTTCAGAAACCGGATTTCTTATCGGCATATCACAGATAACTCTAGGATGCACAAAAGAAACCCGGTTTCTAGGTTCTTCGTGGGGGTTCAGAAACCGGATTTCTTATCGCGATATCACAGATAACTCTAGGATGCACAAAAGAAACCCGGTTTCTTATTCTGGGGAAAGCGATCGCTAAGTTTACGGGCAGAAATAACCACAGACCATATCAGAAAAAAAATTGTCATTCCCGCGAAGGCGGGAATCCAAAGCCTATCGGCGGGGAACGAAAAGTGCAATTAATTATGTTCACCTACTTATTTGATTTTCAAATAACTCACAAATTGGCTTAACAACCTAGAAACCGGGTTTCTGTGGTGAATATCAAAAGTTATCTGTTTTCAGCGAAAAAGAAACCCGGTTTCTTATTCCTCGCAGATCGCCCCAGAAACCGGGTTTCTTATCGCGATATCACAGATAACTCTAGGATGCACAAAAGAAACCCGGTTTCT
>JAABRM010000052.1 GCA_011390955.1 Oscillatoriales cyanobacterium
TTCCCGCGAAGGCGGGAATCCAAAGCCTATCGGCGGGGAACGAAAAGTGCAATTAATTATGTTCACCTACTTATTTGATTTTCAAATAACTCACAAATTGGCTTAACAACCTAGAAACCGGGTTTCTTCTGTGAATATCACAGTTATCTGTTTTTAGCTTTCTAAGAAACCCGGTTTCTTAGTTCTTGCAGCTAACCTAGAAACCTAGTTACCTATTTTCGCAGTATTACAGTTATCTGTAAGTTTCACCACAGAAACCCGGTTTCTTATCTCTGTGCTGTCTTCACACAATCTTTACAAAAATATGTCAAAGAATCCTGTTTTTCGCCATAAAAAACTTGCTATAATCCCAAACAGCTTATTCCAGGGATCTTGTCAAACAACCTTACACCTCGCAAGGTGCTTTAAAAGTAAATAAGGATCCAATCTACCATGTCTACAATCAATTGCATCACTGCAGCCAACTCACTCCAGGAAAAATATGGCGCGGGCGCCGCTGCCCACTAAAGTGGGCAGCGGCGCGAATTGGTCATCATTGACCCCAATGTTGACCAATGGCAAATCCTCGCCGCTGGAGTCCGCCCTGACTGCGAATTGGTCGTACTTCATCCCCAAGAAAACGGGATCGACCAAATCACCGAAATCCTTCAAAACGCCCCCACACCCCTAACCGTCCTCCATCTCATCTCCCACGGAACACCGGGCACCCTTTACCTGGGGAACAGCCAACTAAGTTTAGATAACCTAAATCGCTATACCACTCAACTACAACAGTGGAACGTTGGCGAACTGCTACTTTACGGCTGTAACCTAGCGTTAGGAGATGCTGGAGCAAAATTTGTTGAAAAATTACAGCAATTAACCGGGGCCACTGTCGCTGCCTCACGGCAAGAAATTGGCAACGGTTACTGGGTTCTCGACTTTGCTGCCGAAGCAACCGTCACACCAGTTCCTTTTATTCCAACCGTTCTGAAAACTTGGCCGGGACGACTAGCCCCCACTATTGCTAATCTCATCGATTCTACTTACACTGAGCAAAATCCTGCGTATTCCCCAGCCAGCAACGTCACCTTTTCTGGGGGCAATAACTACGGTGGTGGATCTATTGAATTTAGCCTCGGCGCCACGGGAACTGCCGATGACTCTCTTACCTTAATCGATGACGGAACTCCCAACGCCACTAACGGTCAGCTTTCCATCGTTGGCACCACCGTTTATCTGGGCAATGGCACTAATGCTTCTATTGTAGGGTTCGTCGATCCCGTCAAAAATGGTCAAAATGGCGCCAACTTGCGGATTCAGTTTACCAACGAATTCCAGAACGGCAATTTCGATCTCGGAACCCCTGGGAGTCCCACTATCCCTGGGTGGACAACTGTAAATCAGCAAGTAAAATTCGGTGTCGATCTAATTGCTGGTTCCCCCACCCCAACTGATACGACCATTCCTGCAAATGCTCCCAACGCTGACCAAAATACAGCAGCAGACCCAGGGACGATGACCACACTGGTCGATGCCCTTAATAACGATGGGGGAGGCAATTCAGTAAAGCTGACCAGTACAGGAATCACGACCGCAGCAGGTTACGATATCGTTCGTGGTCCCGTGATCTACAGTAATGATGCCGTATCTCTTAGTGCTGGTGACACCGTATCCTTTGAATGGCAAGCGCAGGGAGGTGGTGATGCTTATGATGTTTATGGTTACTTAGTTGATGTCACCACTGGTAACATCCTTACCATTCTGGATCAGACTGGCAGCAGTGCTACTGCTACGACAACCTGGGCAACAGAAAGCGTAACAATTAGCCAAGCTGGTGCCTATCGGTTTATTTTCGTTGCCGGTACTTTCGACTTTACCGGTGGTAAAGCGGCAGGGGCGCAGCTTTATATCGACGACGTTGAGGTGACGCAGGCCATCCAAACACCGACCCTAAATGATGCGGATATTTCTTTCCTTGCTGGAAGAGTACAGTACAGCAACAATTCTGATACTCCCGCAGCGTCTAAAACCCTAACGATCGCCGCTGAAGACAATACTTTTGCTACCGGGACTGCCTCTGCAACGATTAATATTACTCCTGTGGACGATCCGCCCACAGTTGCTAATCCGATTGCGGATGTCACTGAATTGGAAGATGCTGCGAATGTCACCATTGACTTGAGTACCATCTTCACCGATGTTGACAACGATCCTGCTGCCATTACCAAAGCAGTCTCTAATAACACCAACTCAACCTTGGTAAATGCCACGGTTACTGGTAATACTTTGACTTTGGCGTTTCAACCGGATCAAGCTGGCACGGCCAACATTACCATCCAAGGGACTTCTAACGGCCAAACCGTTGATACTACCTTCGCTGTCAACATCACCGGCGTTAACGATCGACCCATTATCACGACCAGCAATCCTCCATCCGTTGCCGTTAATTCAGGGGCGCAAACCGTAAGTAACTGGGTTACTTTTAACCCTGGTGGTGGGCCTGACGAAGCCAGCCAAACGGCAATTTATACCATCAGCAACATCAGTAACGCCGCTTTATTTAGTGTGGCGCCAGCAATAGACGCTAACGGTAACTTAACCTATACTCCTGCGACTAATATCACGGGAACCTCTACCTTTGATGTAGTTGTTCAAGACAGTGGTGACACTGCGAATGGCGGGGTCAATACTTCTACCGCTCAAACTTTTACCATTACTGTAAGTATTTCCGCGCCGACAATTACTACGGTAGGCGGTGCGACCAATGATACTACACCAGATATTGTTGGCACAGCAATCCCGAACAGTACCGTCACCATCTTCCAAGATGGAGTGCAAGTGGGAACCACCACGGCAGCCGCTGACGGTAGCTGGACATTTACCAGTGGTAATTTAGCCGATAACACTTATAACTTCACTGCCACAGCTACCGACGCAGGGGGAAATACTTCCACTCCTTCCACTGCGGTCAGCTTAACCATTGATACCGGAGTCCCAACCGCGCCAGCTATTACCACCACTGGCACCACCAACGACAACACTCCCGATATTATTGGGACAGCAGAACCGAACAGTACCGTTAATATCCTGCAAAATGGTACTTCTATTGGTACTGCCACAACTGATGCTAATGGCGACTGGACATTTACGCCAACTACAGCCATAGCTGACGGCGCCTATAACTTCACGGCTACAGCTACCGATGCGGCGGGGAATGTTTCTCCGGCTTCGGCGCCTAGCCCCTTAACCATTGATACTGGCGCACCAGCGGCGCCAGCTATTACCACCACTGGCACCACCAACGACAACACTCCCGATATTATTGGGACAGCAGAACCGAACAGTACCGTTAATATCCTGCAAAATGGTACTTCTATTGGTACTGCCACAACTGATG
>JAABRM010000007.1 GCA_011390955.1 Oscillatoriales cyanobacterium
AATTGATAATTATGTTTAATTGTCAATTGTTAATTATCAATTGTTAATTATTCCCTACACCCTACACCCTACACCCTACACCCCAATTGATAATTGATAATTGATAATTGATAATTGATAATTGATAATTGATAATTATGTTTAATTGTCAATTGTTAATTATCAATTGTTAATTATTCCCTACACCCTACACCCTACACCCCTACACCCTACACCCCTACGGTTCTGGGCTTCATCCATCCCCTTGACACAATCTAGCGATAATGCTATATTAGTATCTGCACAACTTTGAAGATACAAAGATACTCAGATGCCATTTAAGCCAAGCTATTTCAAGGCTAATTTTTTCAAAGTGCTGTCCAACCCGACGCGGATTCAAATCTTGGATACCTTGCGCCGGGGAGAATGCAGTGTTAACTATATTGCCCAGTGGCTAGAAGTAGAACCCACCTCAGTGTCCCAGCAGTTGACCATTCTTCGACACGCCAACTTTGTCAAATCTCGCAAACAAGCGAACCAAGTGTTTTACTCAGTGCGAGATCCGGCAATTTTTCATGTGCTCGATGCGGCGATAAATGTATTCAACAATCATCTAATTGATGTGCGAGATACCTTGGAAAAGCTGGAATAAATACAGCCCGATAGACTTGGCCCAAAGGCATTTGAACGCTATTATTCGCGATACTGTTCGCCAATTGTGCGCGATCGACAAAAATTAAAAAATATGCAAACAGCAGAGCCTTTAAAAGAACCTCTAAGTTTGAGGTTTAAACGCTTATTCGCTAACTTTAAAGGGGATTTAACCGGCGGACTGACCGCAGCAATTGTGGCTTTACCCTTAGCCTTAGCTTTTGCGGTTGCTTCAGGTGTAGAACCAAAAGCCGGTTTGTACACAGCGATCGTTGCTGGAATTGTGGCAGCGATTTTTGGCGGTTCTCCAGTACAAATTACCGGCCCGACTGGAGCAATGGCGGTAATTTTGGTAGGAATTGTTGCTAAGTATGGGATAGAAAAAGTTTGGCTGGCTGGGGTAATGGCTGGGGTAATCCAAATTGCTCTAGGAATTGCCAAACTGGGAAGACTGGTAAAATTTATTCCTTATCCCGTCACCGCTGGTTTTACCAATGGAATTGCCGTAATTATTTTTTGTGGTCAATTAAATAATTTCTTTGGGTTGCAACTGCCTCGCAGCGAACATTTTTTGCCCGGACTTTGGGCGACTTTTAATCATTTGCCAGAGATTAACTTAGCCGCAGTAGGACTGGGATTGTTGGTGATTGCCACTAAGCTGGTTTGGCCTTATATTTATCCAACCATTCCCGGTTCATTGGTCGGTTTGATTCTGGCAACAGCGATCGCTTCTTATTTTAATTTGGACGTACCGCGTATTGGGGAAATTCCCCAATCATTGCCGGTGCCTCACGGGATTTCTCACTGGCAGGATTTTCGCTTACTCCGAGAGTTAATTAATCCGGCAATTGCCTTAGCTGCTTTGGGAAGTATTGAATCATTGCTTTCCGCAGTAGTAGCTGATGGCATGACCGTCAGCGAAAAACATGATAGCAACCGCGAACTGATTGGTCAAGGTATAGCAAATGCGATCGTACCCTTTTTTGGCGGAATTCCCGCAACGGGAGCCATTGCTCGGACAGCGGTCAATGTTCGTTCCGGCGGAAAAACCCGATTGTCTGGGGTGATTCATGGGGTAGCTTTAGCCGTGATTATCTTAGCTTTTGCACCTCTAGCCGCGCAAATTCCCCTGGCAGCCTTAGCGGGTATTTTAATGGTTGTCAGCGTGCGGATGATTGAGTGGGAAGCAATTGGATTATTGCTGCGTGCCACTTACTCAGATTTGGCAGTGATGCTATTAACTTGGCTCGTGACAATTCTGTTTGATTTGGTCTTAGCAGTGGAAATTGGTTTGATTGCTGCCGGTGCTTTGTTTATCAAACGAATGAGTGATTTAAGTTTAGCCAAAGTGTCAGAAATAGAAGCATTTCCGCCCGGAGTACCCTTAGAATTAACCAAAGAAATTGCGGTTTATCGGGTTGATGGCCCAGTATTTTTTGGTGCCGCAGAACGCTTTGTCACATTTTTACGCGATGAACCGGAAGTTAAATATTTGATTTTGCGGATGCGGTTTGTCCCCAATATGGATACCACTGGATTGGTAGCCCTGGAAGATATTTACCATGATTTAAACCGCCACGATTGCCGATTACTTTTAACGGGTTTACAGCCCCAAGTTCAGCAGTTGTTGGAACGCACCAATTTGATGGATCAAATTGGCAGTGAAAATTGTTTTGACACAACAGATGAGGCGTTGTTCAGCATTCATCCTCATATCCAAAACAAGGTTCAAGGGAATTCTAAGGAATAAGCTAAAACTTGAACGGAGTTATCAAAATACTAGCGAATCTGAGTCATAAATTATGCGTTTCCCAATCGAGCGACATCAAAATTGTGGTTGCGGGGAATCCCTAAGCAGCCGACGGCATTTTCTCAAAGCATTGCTTCCGGGGGGTTTGGCTTTGGCTGTATTGCAGTCTGCGGGTGTTGCCAGAGCAGAAGAACACCGGGCAAAAGCTTTGGTTTTGACTTGTATTGATTTTCGGTTTCTTCAGTCAGAGAGCGCTTTTTTATTAACGAAAAATCTCGCTAATAATTATGATTTTACAGCTTTAGCAGGGGCTTCTCTGGCTTTAGAGGGATTTCCTCACGAAGCAGACGCTCAAGCATTTTGGGACCAGCTTGATTTATCTTATAAACTTCATCATATTCAGACAGTTATGATTATCGACCATGAAGATTGTGGGGCTTATGCTACTAAAATTGACCCGAATTTGAGTCAGGATAAAGCACGAGAATTGCAAGTCCATAGGGATTATTTAAATCGAGCTTATCGTTCTATTCTTAACCGCTACCCAGATATTTCCGTAGAGCTTTATTTTGCTTCGTTGTCAAATCCTGGGCAAGTCATGCGAATTTTGCCGATTGACCCAGCTTAGTTCAAGACGAGTCTCTGCCATGTTTCTCTGCCATGTTTATTGGCAGAGTATATGTATTTTTTAGCGCCAATTTTTTTCACACGATTTAGTTAGACCCAGACCATAATCTTTATCGGTAAACATGAGAAAGCGATCGCCTTATTTATCGCTACCATTTATTAATTGTTTTAAAAATTAGCGGGGGAGCCAATCATCGTAGGGTGGGCAAAATTTGCCCACCCTACACTACTACGGCTGATACTTCTCATAAGCGGCGACAATGCGCTGCACCAAGGCATTCCGCACCACATCCGCTTGAGACAATTGGCAAAAAGCGATGCCCTCTACATTTTGTAAAATTTTCTGGGCCACCGCTAAACCCGACTCTTGATAACTGGGTAAATCCGTTTGGGTAATATCACCCGTCACCACCATGCGCGAGCGAAAACCCAAACGAGTTAACACCATTTTCATCTGGGAAGGGGTACTATTTTGGGCCTCGTCCATAATCACAAACGCATTGTTCAAAGTCCGACCGCGCATATAGGCAATCGGGGCAACTTCAATCACCCCGCGTTCCATCAGGTTTTCAATTTTTTCGCGATCGATTAACTCATAAAGCGCATCGTAAAGCGGACGCAAATAAGGATTAATTTTTTGCTGTAAATCTCCGGGCAAAAAGCCCAACTTTTCCCCCGCTTCTACCGCAGGTCGCGTCAGAATCAGGCGATCGTATTGATTAGATAAAAGCGCTTGAGCCGCCAAAACTACCGCTAGGTAAGTTTTACCTGTACCCGCAGGCCCAATACAAAAAGTCAGGTCATGGTTGCGAATGGCTTGGATATATTGCCGTTGTCGGAAAGTTTTCGCCCGAATGTCATCCCCGCGACGAGTTTTGGCCAAAACATCCCGTTGTAAATCTTGCAAATCTTCTTGACGGTTGGTGTCCAGGGCATGACAAGCGGTGAGAATATCCACCCCGGTAATCAATTTCCCGGCTTGCCAAATCTCTTCGAGAGATGCCACTAAGCGACGACAGCGATCTACTTGGGCTGCTGTCCCGGCGATCGCCAACTCTTGTCCGTGCAAATCGACCATTGCACCGGTTTGCTTGGACAAAGTTTTCAGATTTTCTTGTTGACTACCACTAAGCGCGATCGCACTCTCCACCGAAGGCAACGAAATCGTGATTCTTTCTGACATGGGATTACCAAAGAAACCGGGTTTCCTCACATTATCTCTGCTAGAAAATTAAAGTTATCGCAGAAACCGGGTTTCTGCAACCCGCACATGGGCTACGCAACGTAAAAAGACGCCTAGAGTCGGCTGGGACTCTTCACAGGCGTCGATTCAATAGATGGGATTAATCGGGATGGGGACTGAAAAATCAGCAATTTAGAGTCAAGAGTAGAGAGTAAAGAGTAAAGAGTAAAGAGTAAAGAGTAAAGAGTAAAGAGTAAAGAGTATGGTTATGTTTATTCTCTATCCTCTCTCCTCTTCTCTCTCTCCTATCAACCTCTCAGTTGTCTCTTGGAGCCGGTTTCGGCAGCTTGGCGCGGGGGGTTGAGGGCGGAGATTTTCGGCGCTCCGATCGCTCATCCGACGAATACTCAAATTCGCGATCGGATTCGCGATCGCGATCGCTGCCTCCACTGCCATAGATATCTAAATAAATAGACTCGCCCACCGTTTCAGCCGCTGCCGCCAACACAGTGCGAATGGCCTGAATATTTCGGCCACCGCGACCAAAAACGCGACCCTTCTCCGGATCTTCAAAAGACATCCGAATCCAGACCTTTGGTTTACTGGCGGACTTTTCGCAATCCACGCGCAAAGACTCTGCCGACTCTAATAAAGGCTCCAACAAAAACCTTACCAAGCCTACATAATCAGGAATAGCCTTATCTTCTATTGTTTGAGTCACCACTTCCACTGGGTTTTTAGGCTTGGGTACTGGAACTGGCTTTGATTTGTTCAAAGACATTCGCTTTTTCTAGAATCCGACGCACTGTATCTGTAGGTTGAGCACCCTGCTGGAGTCGTCTGACAAGTCCCGGAACATCTAAGAGAGTCTCATCGGTTCTGGGATTATAAAATCCCAATTCTTCCAGAGGACGACCATCGCGGCGACTGGTACTTTGTGCGGCCACGATCCGATAGCTGGCTTCCCGTTTTTTTCCGTATCTCTTTAATCGCAGTTTGATCATCTTGCTAAGAGTATATTCCTCCTGAATAATTTTAAGCGATTTGTTCTTGATGCAACAGTTCTTCTGGACTATTCTTCGCTGAAAGCTAAAATTTTTGGTAATACATCGCAAGCTTTTAACACATTACACTCTGGGAAGACCCCGATCGTCAAGAACAAAGCACAATCGACTATTATAGCGTACCAAAGCCCTTTTTTGGCTTCTTTTTCTTTTTCTTCCGATCGCCACCGCCGGGATAGCCACGCCAGCCGGATGATGGCGCCCCAGGCCCGCCCATCATTCCGGGCATTCCGGGCATTCCGGGCATTCCGGGCATACCCATACCGCCAAATTGCCCCTGACCCATCTGCTGCATCATCGCCCGCATCCTAGTAAAATCTGTCACCAGCTTGCTGACATCTTTTTCCTGATAACCAGAACCCTTGGCAATGCGCCGTCTCCGGGAAGGGGAAGAAGCTAATAAATCGGGATTTTGGCGTTCTTCCTGGGTCATGGAGTTAATCATCGCCTCACAGCGCTTTAACTGAGTTTCTCCCTTTTCCAACTGATCGTCGGTGAGTTTATTCATCCCCGGAATCAGTTTCAGCACCCCGGTCAGAGAACCCATATTTTTCATCAACCGCATCTGCTTGAGAAAGTCAGTGAAGTCAAACTGAGCGGCGAGAATTTTTTTCTGCATCTTCTCGACATCAGCGAGATCCACTTCTTCGGCGGCTTTTTCCACCAAAGTCAGCACATCTCCCATGCCCAGAATGCGGGAAGCCATCCGGTCTGGATAAAACGGTTGCAGGGCTTCGACTTTTTCCCCAACCCCAACAAACTTAATCGGCGCCCCAGAAATCCGCCGTACCGACAACGCCGCACCACCTCGGCTATCCCCATCCATTTTGGTTAGGATAGCGCCGGTAATGCCAATTTGATCGTGGAATGTCCGAGTCAGGTTTGCTGCTTCCTGCCCGGTCATGGCGTCTACCACCAGCAGGGTTTCGTGCGGTTGAACGGTTTGTTTAATCCGCAATAACTCAGCCATCATCTCCTCGTCAATTTGGAGACGACCGGCGGTATCAATAATCACCGTATCTACGCCAATTTCCTTGGCATGAGCAATCCCTTGACGGGCGATTTCCACGGGATCCGCATCACTACCGAGTTGAAAGACGGGAATATTAATCTGCTTACCCAGGGCGATTAGCTGGTCAATGGCTGCCGGTCGATAGATATCCGTAGCCACCATTAAGGTGCTGCGTTTTTGCTTGCGTAAAAGTAAAGCAAGTTTGGCGGTGGCAGTGGTTTTCCCGGTTCCCTGTAACCCAGCCATCAGGACAATGGTGGGATCGGTGTCTGCCTTGGCTAGGGGGACGTTGCTTTCTCCCATGACTCGGACGAGTTCATCATAGACAATTTTGATGAACTGCTGATCCGGTCGAACCCCGGCAATGACTTCCGCACCTTGGGCTTTGGTTTCTACTTCAGCGATAAAGTTTTTGACAACCTGGAGGTTGACATCCGCTTCTAAAAGAGCCCGTCTGACCTCTTTTAAAGCTTCTTGAATATTTGACTGGGAGATTTTGTCTTGACCCCGCAGTTTTTTCCATGCCCCTTCTAGGCGTTCAGCAAGTGCGTCAAACATGAATTTAGAGTTTTTTAGAGAATTATTTCGCTACTAAGTAGACGGGCAGAAATAAATGCACCACAGACCCAATGAGAAAAAAACTGTCATTCCCGCGAAGGCGGGAATCCACAGCCTATCGGCGGGGAAAGAAAAGTGCAATTAATTATGTTCACCTACTTATATCAATCAGCATAGTATTTAGCGGGCGTGGCTTAAGGCCACGTTGCCTTGTTCTACCTTACCAGAGGAAAGAGAATAGAGGAAAGAGAATAGAGGAAAGAGAATAGAGGAAAGAGAATAGAGGAAAGAGAATAGAGGAAAGAGAATAGAGGAAAGAGAATAGAGTAAGGTGGGCATTGCCACCCCTGTGGTTGTAGGTGTCCTTCGGCTTGCGCCCCTACCCTGTCAGTGGGTCAGTCCTAATTTATCAGCGCTAATTTATTTTTGCGATATTGGCGGCAAGATGGAACATTGGGGCGCTTGCCCCCAAGGACTCCCTGAATTGACATCAGCACCTTGGGCGATTAATTTCACCGAACCATCGGCATTGATTGTCCATCCAGTTGCTTCTACAATCCGTTGATTGTCGATCGCCTCTGACGGTTCAATTGGTGCGGCATAATTCGCCCGCTCATCAATCCAAACTGTATCGCTACTCAGCAATTCATCAGGGTTCGGAGGCAAACCACCCCGACCGATGACATAGAAACTACTGCCCGCGATCGCATCACAACTATCAGCAATTAAATTAGTCAGTGAAATCACATTATTTTCTAATGCAACTAATCCAGATGCCGGGTCAACATCAGGGGTATTTAACTTAACGGTGCCGCTAAATTCTGCCCCTAAATCCGAGGAGGCCGTGATATCGCTCAAGGGAGTATTAATGTCTCGAAAATCCGTGCCAAAAATACCGTTAGCATTAATCACAATTCGCCCGCCAAAACTTTGTTCGGCATTGGCAGAAATATCACTATTTTCTAGAGCAATTAAATTATCTGTATTTAGGGTAATATTACCGCCTGTTGCTGCCCCAAAAGCGCTGGCGGTAAGATCGCTGTTATTTCTTAATTGAATATCTCCCGCTGAAATAAAGATATTCCCGCGATCGCCCGCAGCGGCAGTAGTGCTAATAATCCCTTGACGATCTAACAGGATTTCTCTGGCAGTAATTTCCACATTTCCCGCCGGCCCTTTTCCCGGAGGCAATGGGGCGTAACTGGCAAAATTACTGGCAGAAATTGCCGCGCGATCGCGGATAATTAACCGATCTGTATTGACAATCACATCCCCGCCCTTGCCGGTGCCGGTGCCATCAAAAGTTTCATCAAAAGCACTAGCAAATAACCCACTGCTGCCATTTTCCGATCCACCAATTAATTCAATTAATTTGGCTCGGACAATCACATTTCCCGCATTCCCTGATGCACTGGTATTAGCAGTAAATTGACTCCCATCGCTTAAAGTCAATGACCCACCTGTTTCTATGGTAATTGTGCCTGCTTGACCAGTAGAAAACGTGCTAGAAGCTACAAAACCCGGATCGAATTCTACGGGATCTAAGCCAGTCATTTCAATGGATTCTGAAGCTTTTAAGGTGACATTTCCCGCATGACCAGACCCAAAGGTACTGCTTTCGATTTTGCCACCATTAGCAAATACTAACCGTCCGGTTTCAATTAAAATATCTCCCGCATTGGCATTGCCACCGCGTAAATAAGCGCTGGTACGCAAGCGACTGGCAGATCCTTCTAGGTCGGCGCCGATGATTTCCACAAAGTCGGAAGTTTGCACGGTAATCGAACCGCTATTCGCTGGGGCATCACTTTTGGCGGTGCTGAGAATGCGACCCCCATCCCGTAAACTCAACCCTCTAGCGGTAATATTCACATTTCCCCCATTGCCGGTACTGCCTTCGAGGGCTTCACTTCTAATGACGCTAAATCGGCCCACGTCATTGACCCCAAAAACTTCTACGGTATCGGTGGCGTTAATCGTCACATCTCCGGCATTTCCGGCACCAAAGGTGGAAGTATTCAGAATGCCTTCATTTTCCAGAGTGAGTTTTCCCGTATTAAAAATTAAATTTCCCGCATTCCCGGTCCCGCGAGTAATACTGGAAACTTCCGCATCTTTAATCGTCACCATATCTCTGGCATTGACCAGTAAATTACCGCCCCGTCCCATATCCAGGGCATTAATAGAAATGTCGGCGCGATCGGAGACAATTAATTTCCCGGTATTAATCGTAATATTGCCCCCCGATCCAATCCCACTAGAGGAGGAAAATAAACCACTATTTGCCCCTGGGTTGGGATTAAAGTTATCGGGATTAATCATAGTTTCCGCCACGGTGACAGGTTCGCTGCCTCGATTTTGTAAGGAAACTTGCAAGGTATAAGTATCACCTACATCTAACGTATTGCCACTAATCGGCGATCCGGTAGCGGCAAAAGAATCTAATTCCGCCACTCCCAATAAATAAATGCCCGGTTGGTCAAAGGTGACGTTTAAATAAGCATCATGTTGTTCGCTGCTACCCCCCGCCCCACTGGTTGTCGGGGCATCATCATTGGTATAGAGTAACTGGGCATTGGCTAAGTTATATAAAAATATCTGAGTTTCTACATCTCCTGGGCCGGATTTTTTGGCCGCATCGATATCAAATATGCCTTGGGAATTGGCCTGAGTAATAGAAAATTTATAATAATCAAATGATTCTGTAGCATCAGCAAATACCGTTGTCCCGGCGATTATTTGTTCGGGAGTTCGCTGAATTGAGGTATAAGGAATACCATTAGGCCCAGAGGCTTCTACATTGGGATTCGGTTGGGTAATAAATTCTAATAAATTTAAATCAAATGCGGGAATATTCGCCAAAGGATTGGGGAGAAAATCGGCACTGCTGCCAGAAAGTCTGACGCTTTCGGTGGCGTTAATGGTGATATCTCCGGCATTTCCAGGGGCAGTGGTGGCGGTGATAATTTGCCCCCCACTTTCCAGGACGAGGTTATTCACATTAATCTGAATTTGTCCGCCATTGTTCGGACTGTTGGTGACGGCAGCGATAAAGCCTCGGTTGGCTAAGGTCATATTTCCCGCAGGATTATTAATGATAATATTGCCCCCGGTTCCTGCGGTTTCTGTTTTGGATAAAATGCCGCTAAATAGTCCGTCGGCAGTAAATCCAGAAATGTCGATCGCCCCGGTAGCATTAATCGCCATATCCCCAGCTTTGCCGTTTTGGTTAATGGTACTTTGGATGCGACTGCCCCCAGTAACGGTTAAATTTCCTACATCAATATTGATACCTTGATTAATACCAGAAACATTAATTAAACTGCGATTTTCCAGGTTAAGATTTCCCCTGGTTATTTCTGGGGAAATTTGCCCTAAACCCAAGGCGGAATTTAACGGAACTTCGCCACTATTTCCCGCACTATTTACCCCATTATTTCCTAGAGAAGCGATCGCAATTTGGCCGTCGGTAGCCAAAAGTTGCCCCCCATTGAGGTTCACATCACCACCCACCAGGGTTAAACTTTGTCCGGGGTTTACCTGTAGGGTTGACCCTTGTACGGTGACTGACCCCGGATTGGTGGCCAATTGCAATCCTACGGGTAGATTAATGGTTAATAATGGCGCATCATTTTTTTGAGTGGCACTAAAAATTTCACCATTGTTAAAATTTATCTGTTGCGCGGTAGAGGCGATAAAAGATCCGCCAATGGCTAATTGAGCATTTGGCCCAAACAAAATCCCATTCGGGTTGAGTAAAAATAAATTAGCGTTGCCGTTGGCTTTAACTATGCCATCAATATTAGAAACATTGCCCCCAGTTACTCGACTAAAGATATTTTCTATGGTTACAGAATTGTTAAAAAAAGCTTCCGTCCCCGTAGGCACAGAAAAGTCCTGAAAACTATGAAATAAACTGTCACCAGTGGCGGTTCCGCCTTCGATTTTGATGGTATTTCCTTCGGGTATGGCTACAGAATTATTCCGCAAGCTGCGATCGGGGATAATTTGGGCGTTGGTGGGAATACTATAAAGTGTTTGTCCGAGCAAAACCACGGCCAAACTTTCGATAATTAGTTGTGCGGGTAAACCCGGAAATTTTTTCTTCATATAAATAAAATTTATTTGCTCGTCGGTATTATCAACTCAGAAACAACTCAGAAACCGGGTTTCTTAATCAAGTTATCGGTATAAAGCATAGGTTGTCGCAGAAACCCGGTTTCTCCGCCTCCGTATTTACTTGGACAATGCTTTGATTGTAGCCTGACTACTCTTTGGTTGACGTATCTGCAAAAAAACTCAACGAAAACTTTACAAAACTCAGGCGGTACGATCGCGATACTGCCTCCGCAACGCGATTCCCGGATCTGGATCCCCAACGCGGCATTGCCCTTGGGTGGAGTCAAACCTTGGTACAATGTGAGAAAATGACGTTTTCGCCGGATTTTGTGGCGATCGCTGAAATAAATCACAGAAACAAATCACAGGAAAAAGTTAATTATGGGAATTGAAAAAAGATTATCCAGAGCTATTTTTGCCCGGAATGAAATTGTGGAATTAAGACAACCTTGTTTTACTTCCACCCAAATGTTTGCCCCGGGAACTTATCCGGTGGAACAGTTACCAGATATTGCCTTTGAAATGGGCTTAGTAGAACGCTTGCGCCCTAGTCAAGGAAAAGCGGGAAAAGAAGAACAGTTATAAAATGAGTTTCTCAGGGCGCGATCGCCGTCAAAATGCCGTCAAAATATTGAGCCAAAAATTGCCGAAGTCTAATCTATGAATCCTGAAAACCCATATAGTTGGATAGAAAAATCTCTCTCGGCAATTCACCGGGCTAACTGGTATCGATCGCCCCAAACTATAGAAAGTTTGCCGGGGCCATTGGTACAAGTGGAAGGCAGAAAACTGATTAATTTTGCCAGTAATGATTATCTCGGTTTAGCGGGGGACGATCGCCTAATTCAAGCCGCAATTAAAGCCACCCAAACTTATGGGACTGGGGCCACTGGTTCCCGCTTAATTACCGGAAATCGACCCCTACACCAGCAGTTAGAAGAAGCGATCGCCCAATGGAAAAAAACCGAGGCGGCGATCGTATTTTCTTCTGGTTATTTGGCGAATATTGGCGCGATCGCTGCTTTAGTTGGGCAACGAGATTTAATCCTCGGCGATCGATATAATCACTCTTGTTTAAAAAATGGTGCCATTCTCAGCGGCGCCACATTCAAAGAATATTCCCATAACCAAATAGAAGAGTTAAAAACCCTCTTAGAACAACATCGTCATCAACATCGCCGCTGCCTGATTCTTTCTGATACCGTCTTTAGCATGGATGGGGACATTTGTCAACTACCAGAAATGTTAAATTTGGCCGCAAAATTTGACTGTATGGTGTTAGTGGATGAAGCCCACGGTACGGGAGTTTTAGGCGAAACTGGGTCGGGGGCTGTAGAACACTTTGGCTGCACGGGCAAACCTTTAATTCAAATGGGGACTTTAAGTAAAGCTTTGGGCAGTTTGGGCGGTTATATTGCCGGAAGTGCCAGTTTAATCGACTTTTTGCGGAACCGCGCCCCCAGTTGGATTTATACTACCGGGTTATCCCCTGGGGATACCGCTGCGGCATTAGAAGCGATCGCCATTATTCGCGCTGAACCGGAACGACGGCAAAAACTTTGGCAAAATATCGCCTATTTGCAACAAGAATTTGCCACCAAACTGCCATCTTGCTGGAAAATACTGCCCTCTCAGTCGCCAATTTTTGCCCTGCAAATGTCTGATGCGGCGGCAGTTTTAGCCGCAGGAAGCGAACTAAAAGCGGCGGGAATTTGGGCGGCGGCGGTGCGTCCCCCCACGGTGCCGACTAGCCGAATTCGCATTACCGTCATGGCTACTCACGAGTTAGAACATTGCCAATTTTTAGTCAATGTTTTATCCCAATTTGGCAACCCTTGAAAGCGTTTTTTTTCTGGGCAAATTCGGGCGATCGGCATCAATGACTTAGTAGATAGTTACTCAAGGTTATGAGTAAACGCTCATGTCTTTCTGATGAAATTACTCCGATAGAACCAATCAATTGATTTCGAGGTAATACGGCAAGAAAACCAAGTCTAATCAAAGATTTCGCTCTCAATCCACTGCCAAAAAAGTCTGGATCTCCAGGAGAAATCACATCATCAAAACCTACAACTTCTTGGTGAAGTTGGGTACTAATGCCACAAACTAAAAAGTCTTGATAAGGTGGCAATTCCCGCAGCAGGACTACTGGACGATTTTTTATTGTTCCATCGGCTTGGGGAATTGGAGTAAGAGCAATATCAGCTTCTTTCATAGTCAGAGTTCGCTAGTTTGATGCTATCTAGTGGATATTCATCGTCTTCATTATAGGCACTGTTTAGTTGATACCTTGACCAAGATAACCAAGCATCTCTTTCTGAGGATTGTTCGGGAACGATAGTAACAATCAATTTTGTATTAGGTTCTAGTTGATAGGGTTCGTCTAGTTGAATAGACTGACCATCAAAATATGCTGATAGAGAAATAATTTTCATGGCCTAGATGAATGGTTGGAATTATTCTGATTGAATTATAGCTTGCGATCGCAGTTAAAAACCAGGCAACCGGGTTTTTTCGGGGGAAAAAACTATCCTTGATTTTTGGGGAGAGAGTCTTTACGAAATCGGGCGGTAAATTCTGGATATTGTTCTAAATCCTCAATCGAATCCACTGGCGGCATCTCCACCCAGTTTCCTTCTTGATGTAACCTGTCTATATAAGCATAAAATGCCTCTTGACTGTCTCGATGAGCCAGCATATATTTCTGCAATTCTTTTTGGCTCATTGCTTGAAAATTCGGTTCGATCATTCAATGTACCTCCAAGTACCTCCAATTTCCCCTGGGAATCCCAAAAATTGTCCCTTGGGTGGGAATTTCTGGGCGATCGCAGATGATTTTGCTCCGAAACCCATCTAATTCACTTAAAATTGATCACGATCGTTGCTTAAATATGAATGTGATGCTGCCTAACCTATCCTGTTTGCGATTCCGTCCTGGCGATCGCGAAACCAAATCGCTCATTTCCACGATTGTACTCTTAATGCTTCTGACCTCTTGTGCGAATAGTCCGGTAGGCGAATCACTACAACGTTCATTAGAAGCGGATCCGCAACTGAAAGAGAATCAGCCCGATCTCGTCCAACCAACCACTCCCACTCCGGCCCCAACCGTGGCATTACCCCAGGATTTCCCCTTTCAGATTCCTTTATATCCAGGGGCAAAACTGCTGGCAGTGGAACCAGAACCGCAAACCCAAGCAGCTACGGAAACCCCGTCGGTTCCCACACCGCCAAAAACCGGGCAGATCGTCTCTACCCGTTGGCAGACTGATGATAGTCACGAACAGGTGAGGACTTTTTGGCAATCGGAGTTGCAAAAAAATAATTGGCAGTTGGTTGGGGCACCCACCGATAGTCAACCGGATATTCAGGGAGATAAAATCATCGCTCGTCAAGAGAATCTAGAAGTCACTTTTTCCATAGTTCAAAAGCCCGATACCGCAGCATCTAATCCCCAAAGTCCCACTCCTTTACCGACACAATATCTGATTTCTTACCATCGTCTTGACTCGGATGGAGTGGCAACTACCCCAGAAACCACCCCTGAGACGATCGCAGCCACTGCACCACAAACCGCAGAAACTACAGAAACCGCGATTTCTCCCGATCTTGACCAAGCCCCCGAACCGTTACGCTCATATATCCAAGACTTGAGTAAACTAGGGGTGTTGCAAATCCCCGTCAGTAAAGAAATCAATCGACAGAATGCTAAGGTCTTAGAACCGAATAAAGTGATTACTCGTCGTCAATACGCCCAATGGCTGATGTTGGCGAATAATAAAATTTATGCCAACCAACCGAGTAAACAAATTCGTTTAGCCACTACTAATGCTCAACCGGCTTTTCAAGATGTCCCCACCAGTGACCCGGATTTTCCGGTGATTCAAGGGTTAGCGGAAGCGGGAATTATTCCCAGTTCTTTGGCTGGGGAAACCACCACGGTGACTTTTAGCCCCGACCAACCCCTGACTAGGCAAGATTTGATCCTGTGGAAAGTTCCTCTGGATACTCGGCGATCGCTTCCCACTGCTTCCGTAGATGCCGTTAAAGAAACTTGGGGCTTTCAAGACACCAGTAAAATCGATCCGAGGGCGCTGCGGGCAGTTTTGGCGGATCACCAAAATGGGGATTTGGCCAATATTCGCCGCGCTTTTGGTTATACCACCTTGTTTCAGCCCCAAAAGACCGTGACTCGCGCTGAAGCGGCAGCAGTGCTCTGGCATTTCGGCATTTCTGGAGAAGGGCGATCGGCTGCGGATGCCCTAGCCTTGTCCGCTACTCAGCCGACTCAGCCGACTCAGCCGACTCAGCCGACTCAGCCGACTCAGCCGACTCAGCCTACTCAGTCCACCCCATAAAACGGCCAATTGTGCTGCACTTTGAGAAACCATCAGACTGGGACGATCCACAGGAATTGACTTTTTTGATATATTATCGTCAAAAGTTATAATGCTCAAAAATTCCTGGAGGTTTCTGCTAAAAATATTCTTTGAGATATGATGGGACTACTACGTTTGTTTTAGAGAGAATGGTGCAACCAATGATGACTTACCGCGATTTTGAGGAAAAATAAACTAGGAAGTTGACAATGGCTTTGTCCTTGGAAATGATTTTGCCTTAGTAGGATCGTCCCGATTGTGTAAATCAGCCTGTAGGGGCGAAGCATTCGCGGATTTATCTCTAAACCTAAGCGGAAAAGTTTATGCGCGAATGCTTCGCCCGGAAACTACACTGCCCGCAGAATCAACCGATAAAGCCTGGACAATGTAAGTAGGTGAACATAATTAATTGCACTTTTCGTTCCTCGCCGATAGGCTTTGGATTCCCGTCGGAGTTTACCCCCGCGAATGCGTGGGGCGGGAATGACAGTTTTTCTTCTAATGGGGTCTGTGGTGCATTTATTTCTGCCCGTAAACTTATCCTAGTTTAGTAATTGATGACAAATGTTGTTTCACAGAGAACATATATGCGAGTTTTACTGATTTATCCTCGATTTCCGAAAAGTTTCTGGTCATTTGAAAAAACTCTGGAGCTAGTTGGTCGTAAAGCCCTGCTACCTCCTCTGGGTTTGATTACGGTCGCCGCCATTCTTCCTGATGAATGGGAATATAAATTAGTCGATCGCAATATTCAGGAAACCACCGCAGCCGATTGGGATTGGGCAGAACTGGTGATTCTGTCTGGAATGATTGTCCAAAAAGAGGATTTATTGGACCTAATTCGGGAAGCCAAACGCCGAGGCAAACCTGTGGCTGTGGGCGGTCCTTATGCCACGGCATTACCTCACGAACCGGAAGAAGCTGGGGTGGATTATTTAATTTTGGATGAAGGGGAAATTACCCTGCCCATGTTTATGGCAGCCCTAGAACGCGGCGAAACTAGCGGGGTTTTCCGCTCTAATGGGGAAAAACCCGATGTCACCTCTACCCCTGTTCCTCGTTTTGAATTGTTGGATAAAGATGCTTATGATTCAATGGCGGTTCAGTTTTCTCGCGGCTGCCCATTTCAGTGCGAATTCTGCGATATTATTGTGCTTTATGGGCGCAAACCCCGCACGAAAAATCCAGAGCAGTTGTTGGCAGAATTAGACCGCCTTTATGAGTTGGGCTTTGACCAAAGTATTTTCTTGGTAGATGACAATTTTATTGGCAATAAACGCAATGTTAAGTTATTGCTGAAAGAGTTAAAGAAATGGCAAGAAGCCCATGATTATCATTTCAAGTTCCATACAGAGGCTTCGGTGGATTTGGCCAACGATCCTGAGTTGATGGAAATGATGGTTGAGTGCAATTTTATTGCGGTATTTTTGGGGATTGAAACTCCCGATGAAGCTAGTTTGAATTTGACTAAGAAGTTCCAAAATACTCGCGATTCTCTGAACGATTCGGTGGAGAAGATTATTCGCGCTGGGTTGCGAGTGATGGCTGGGTTTATTATTGGTTTTGATGGGGAAAAAGCAGGGGCAGGCGATCGCGTAGCCCGGTTTGTCCAGCAAACTTCCATCCCTATTGCTATGTTTAGTATGTTGCAAGCGCTACCCGATACGGCTTTGTGGCATCGTCTGACGAAGGAAGGACGTATGCTCAACGAACAAGCGGCTGGCAACCAGACAACTTTGATGAACTTTGTCCCTACTCGACCGATTGAAGATATTGCTCGCGAATATATTGACGCCTTTTGGAAAATTTACGAGCCAATGCAATTTTTAGACCGCACTTATCGTCATTTTCTCATGTTAGGCGCACCGAGAAATCGGGTGCAACGGCGGAAGTTAGTTAGTTGGACGACGATTCGCGCTTTATTGATTCTGTTTTGGCGTCAAGGAGTGGTGCGGGAAACTCGCAGCAAGTTTTGGATTTATCTGTATAACATTTTTAAGCAGAATCCTCGGGTTTGGGATCATTATTTGACGGTTTGCGCTCACTTTGAACATTTTTATGATTATCGTGACCTGGTGCGTCAGCAAATCGAAAGCCAGTTAGCCGAATATTTGGCAGCAAAAGCGGCTACGGATCGGGCAATGGCTGAAACCGAAGCGGCTGAAACGAAAATTGAGTCCGCAGCGGCTTAATCCCACAGGACTTACGCATAAACGCTATTCGTAGGGTGTTGTTCCGAGTGGTAACGCACCAATAGCTCATATATAGAGTCGTTGCGTAAGTCCTATCCCATTTTCGATAAATTCGGCATAGTAGCATAGTAGGGTGGGCAAAATATTGCCCACCCTACTGTTGCGATTTTCCCTTGTGAATATGAAACTCAAGCCAAAAACTATGTCCCGCAGTAGATCGATCGCCAGAAGATTTAGCCGATTTTGCTTGGTCTTCTTTGCGGTTGTGCTAATTTTTGGCGTCAGTTTTATTCCCCTGCGAATTGCGATCGCCTCCTTCCAGGTCCCGGAACCCCAGGCAATTTTAGTCCTGAATGGCAATCCTAACCGGATTAGATTTGCGGCTGAGTTGTGGCAGTCTCACCAGAGTTTTGATATTTGGGTTTCTGCGGGTTACGAGAGGGAAAAGCGCTTATATAGCGGGATTTTTGCCGCCGCAGGTATTCCCCCAGAGCAAATTCACTACGATCCTTGTGCTACGGATACGGTGACTAATTTTACTTGCACTGTAGATGATTTTGTCCAGGCAGAGCGGCGGCATCTCTATTTGATTACGTCGGATTATCATATCGACCGTTCACGCGCGATCGCCACTTTTGTCCTGGGGAGTCAGGGCATCATTGTGACTCCCATTTCTGTGCCTTCGGGAAATTTTCCCCGCGAATCAAGATGGCGCATTGTGAGAGACTGCTTTCGTTCGATTGTCTGGATTTTTACCGGACGCACTGGCGCCAGCCTTAATCCCAACCTAGAAACCGAGGTGCCCAATTCGGCGTTAGATGAGAGTCAGCGATCGCGCTTACGGGAGCGGTTGTGCCGGATGGTTCCGGGGTTCTGTCAGGGGCATAAACGATAAAACCTAGGCAGGGCAAGGGTTGTAGCTATTGAAATCCCCCGCAAACCCAGGGGCGATTTTGCCCCAAAAAAATTTAAAAAATTTTTTTTGGTTTAGGGGTTGACATATCGAAAAAGATAGGTTACGGTATTAAAGGTGTGAGGGACAAGCAAAAACGAAGCGCAAACAACGCTAAGGCAAAGCAAGTCTCAAGCCCAAACAAAAACCTAGCCCCCATCGTCTAGAGGCCTAGGACACCTCCCTTTCACGGAGGCGACGGGGATTCGAATTCCCCTGGGGGTATTCCCAAAGGAAAAGCACCTCAAAAGAGAGTCACAATCAACAAGTGATTCTCTTTTTTGTTGTTTGTTATTGGTTGGTGGTTGGTGGTTGTTTGTTGTTTGTTGGTTGTTGGTGGTTGTTTGTTGTTTGTTGTTTGTTGTTTGTTGTTTGTTGTTTGTTGTTTGTTGTTTGTTGGTTGTTGTTTGTTGTTTGTTGTTTGTTGTTTGTTGGTTGTTGGTTGTTGTTTGTTGTTTGTTGTTTGTTGTTTGTTGTAACCATCAACCATCAACCAATAACCATCAACCAATAACCATCAACCAATAACCATCAACCATCAACTATCAACCAATAACCATCAACAAACAACCAATAACCATCAACCATCAACCATCAACAACCAACCATCAACAACCAACAAACAACCATGAACCATCAACAAAATCCATCAACACCCCAGGGCAACCCGTTAAGTGTGGCGCCGATGATGGATTATACCGATCGCCATTTTCGCTATTTTATGCGGCAGATTACCCGTCGGACGCTGTTATATACGGAGATGGTGACGACCGCAGCGATTATTCACGGCGATCGCGCCCGACTGTTGGGGTTTTCGCCAGAGGAAAAGCCCGTATCCCTGCAACTGGGGGGGGACGACCCGCAGGAGTTGGCGGAATGCGTTCGCATTGGGACGGATTTTGGCTATGACGAGATTAATTTAAATGTCGGTTGTCCCAGCAGTCGGGTGCAAAATGGCAATTTTGGGGCTTGTTTGATGGCCCAACCAGACCGAGTTGCCCGGGCTGTGGAGGCTATGCAGCAAGCGACCCATTTGCCGATTACGGTAAAACATCGGATTGGGATTGACGATCGCGATCGCTATGAGGATATGGCGAATTTTGTCCGGGTTGTTTCTGGGGCTGGGTGTCAGCGGTTTACCGTTCATGCCCGCAAAGCCTGGTTACAAGGGTTAAGTCCCAAGGAAAATCGCGATGTTCCCCCGTTGCGTTACGGTGATGTGTATCGTTTAAAGCAAGATTTTCCCCATAAGTTTGTGGAAATTAACGGCGGTGTGACTACTTTGGCGGAGGTTAAAGCACATTTGCAGTTGGTGGATGGGGTGATGATTGGTCGGGCCGCTTACGATCGCCCTTATTTGTTTGCGGAATGCGATCGGGAGATTTATGGGGAAAATACTACGCCCCTGACGCGGCATCAGGTGGTTGAAGCGATGCTGCCTTATATTGAGTATTGGCTGAGTCAAGGGTTGAGTTTAAATAAGATTAGCCGACACTTGTTGTTATTGTTTAATGGACAACCGGGGAGTCGTGTTTGGAAACGATATCTGAGTGAAAATGCTCATGTTCCTGGGGCGGGAGTTGAGGTGATTCTGGCGGCTTTGGCCCAAGTTCCACCCCCAGAGATGGCCGGTTTACAGCAATTTTCTATTAAATAAACCACAAACACCTGTAGGGGCGAAGCATTCCGTAGATGGGCAGAAATAAATGCAGCACAGATCCCATTAGAAAAAAAACTGTCATTCCCGCGAATGCGGGAATCCACTTGAAAACCCTAAATTAATCTCTAGAGCTTTGCGGAAAAAAAACTGTCATTCCCGCGAATGCGGGAATCCACAGCCTATCGGCGAGGAACGAAAAGTGCAATTAATTATGTTCACCTACTTAGAATATTAAATGGACTGCCGGAATGCTTCGCCCCTACGGAATGCTTCGCCCTACCGTGGTTGATTCATCTGAAAAACGGTTTTACCCCATCCACGGTCTGAATCTGCTAGGTTATGGGGATGGGTGCCGATCGGTTTTGTGGTTGGTTATGGGCGGGGTATAATAGAGGTTGACCCGCAATCTGCGTCAGGGGATATTTGCGCGGAGGGGTGGGTGTAAAAACAGGGCAGGGCATTTTTTCCCCTGAACTGTTTATGGGGTCGAGGTTTGAGAGTTTTTGAGTCTCGAACCGATCCGCGCAAATCCTGAAATCCTTTGTGAGTCAGGGTTTTGCTTGATTCAGGTTTGAGGTATGTTGACAAATTTGGGGGGTTGCATGGTATGATGAAGTCGATTCGCGCAAATGAACCTGGAAAATTAAATAAATCAAGGGTTCTGAGCCCCGGCGGTTGCAACGACATTAAATCCCTATCAGGGATTGAAACCCCTCCAGTAAAGATTATATCCGCATTTTCGGGAGCCGTTGCAACGACATTAAATCCCTATCAGGGATTGAAACGCAACAACTTGCGATTAATTGTGCTTCTCCATCTGGTTGCAACGACATTAAATCCCTATCAGGGATTGAAACACTGCCTTTCTGTTGCTCTAGAATCCAATGTCCGCGTTGCAACGACATTAAATCCCTATCAGGGATTGAAACCGAAAATTACGGAGCATCAAGCGGAGATTCATCCGGGTTGCAACGACATTAAATCCCTATCAGGGATTGAAACTGTGTTTTTTCCTCTCTCCCCGCCGCTGCTTTTTTCTCGTTGCAACGACATTAAATCCCTATCAGGGATTGAAACTCTCAGCCAGTTGCTCAAACTTCTCCGTCTCCATCGTTGCAACGACATTAAATCCCTATCAGGGATTGAAACTCGATTCGGAGAGAGTATAGACACAAAAAAAGGGGCCGAGTTGCAACGACATTAAATCCCTATCAGGGATTGAAACTGGAGAAGAGATTTCAGAATCCCAGGCCAGTGCCGTGGTTGCAACGACATTAAATCCCTATCAGGGATTGAAACGTTAACCGCTATTCCGACATTTTGGCTGGTGAGATTTGTTGCAACGACATTAAATCCCTATCAGGGATTGAAACATCCGGAATAATTGTCAAATCGGACAATTTACCCTTGGTTGCAACGACATTAAATCCCTATCAGGGATTGAAACAAGCCCATAGATTCAATATAGGCTTTTCCTAAGTGGTTGCAACGACATTAAATCCCTATCAGGGATTGAAACCATAGTTTTAGGTTTCAGTTCCAGTTTTAGGTACAAGTTGCAACGACATTAAATCCCTATCAGGGATTGAAACTGATACTGCGCTGCCTTATAAGGAACATCCTTGAGTTGCAACGACATTAAATCCCTATCAGGGATTGAAACCTCACTACCATAAAATAAAATTAAACCCCTGATTAGTTGCAACGACATTAAATCCCTATCAGGGATTGAAACAAATTGTCAACATAACCGCTTCAGCTTTTCTGGTTGTTGCAACGACATTAAATCCCTATCAGGGATTGAAACGGCTGCTGGTTCGCCCTCGGCCTTCGCTCTGAATGTTGCAACGACATTAAATCCCTATCAGGGATTGAAACTCATCGTTGCCTCACTGATAAATGAAAGTGCCCCCATGTTGCAACGACATTAAATCCCTATCAGGGATTGAAACGAACCCTTAAGGGGTTATATGATGCGCTACAACGAAAAGTTGCAACGACATTAAATCCCTATCAGGGATTGAAACACGCCAAAGAATGCGGGGACTTAATAGAACAATGGTTGTTGCAACGACATTAAATCCCTATCAGGGATTGAAACGGGGCGCAATCAACCGAATGGGCATCAAGCGAGCCGTTGCAACGACATTAAATCCCTATCAGGGATTGAAACAGAATTCCACCGATTTATAAGGTGCCGGTAGTAGGTTGCAACGACATTAAATCCCTATCAGGGATTGAAACTTTTTGGCGGTGCCTTATGGGTGCATCTAGGCTCAGGTTGCAACGACATTAAATCCCTATCAGGGATTGAAACAGCGGTTTTATTAGGCATTCAAGGTGCGGGTAAAATCGTTGCAACGACATTAAATCCCTATCAGGGATTGAAACATCGTAACAATCTAGAATATCAGACAATTAGCAGGTTGCAACGACATTAAATCCCTATCAGGGATTGAAACGCCCGCTAATGTTGCGGTAGGTTCTAAAATTCCCGTTGCAACGACATTAAATCCCTATCAGGGATTGAAACCCAATCAAAATTATACACAAAAGCTACATTGGATAAATATTGTTGCAACGACATTAAATCCCTATCAGGGATTGAAACGCTCGCTGCACAAAAATAGATAAATTAATTATTTTGTCTGTTGCAACGACATTAAATCCCTATCAGGGATTGAAACAAACCGACAGACTCTGAAGACTCTGAATCTCAAGGTTGCAACGACATTAAATCCCTATCAGGGATTGAAACTGCAACAAAGAAATACATTTGCTCGTATCTGGAGAGTTGCAACGACATTAAATCCCTATCAGGGATTGAAACAAAACTGTCACCAGCCGCTTCACTGATTTCTTTGACTGTTGCAACGACATTAAATCCCTATCAGGGATTGAAACTCATATACCTCTCTGTTGTCCTTTCGATTTGATGGGTTGCAACGACATTAAATCCCTATCAGGGATTGAAACACAATCTATCCAATTATCGTTACTTTGAGGTGAATAGTTGCAACGACATTAAATCCCTATCAGGGATTGAAACGATTCACCTGATTTATGGGTAGCAGATTACGCGGCGGGTTGCAACGACATTAAATCCCTATCAGGGATTGAAACAAAGCCAGAATCTTAATGCGGGGGGAGACGGCTCCCCCGTTGCAACGACATTAAATCCCTATCAGGGATTGAAACTCGCTGTTGCGATGTCTGTTTTTAAAGCCATCAAGTTGCAACGACATTAAATCCCTATCAGGGATTGAAACAGGTAAAAAATCCTGTTTCGGAGGATCTCTTATGGTTGCAACGACATTAAATCCCTATCAGGGATTGAAACGCAAATAGCAGCAGGTCGAGAAAAACACCCTCGATTGTTGCAACGACATTAAATCCCTATCAGGGATTGAAACCTTATGGGTATGGATTGGTTGTAGGGCTGATTGTAGACGTTGCAACGACATTAAATCCCTATCAGGGATTGAAACCTACGGGTTTGGCAGCATCAATTTGCCAATTGAAGTTGCAACGACATTAAATCCCTATCAGGGATTGAAACGAAACTCCGAGAAAACCTGCTCTAGAGTGAGAACTGTTGCAACGACATTAAATCCCTATCAGGGATTGAAACCCGGTAGCAGCAAATTGTCCTGGCGGTCTTGGTAATAGTTGCAACGACATTAAATCCCTATCAGGGATTGAAACGAGTGGCAGTGGAGATGGTGGCGATTTGGTGTCGAAGCGTTGCAACGACATTAAATCCCTATCAGGGATTGAAACAATTTGCTCTATTTCCTCATTCAATACCTTAATTTTGTTGCAACGACATTAAATCCCTATCAGGGATTGAAACCTTCTTGAGCAATAGCACTAATAGAGAAGGGTAAATGTTGCAACGACATTAAATCCCTATCAGGGATTGAAACTTTGAATGATTCCCGCTGCTATGTTGCGGGCTGTATTGTTGCAACGACATTAAATCCCTATCAGGGATTGAAACGCTTCCTTGCCCGCGTTGGCCTCGTGGCGCTCGCGTTGCAACGACATTAAATCCCTATCAGGGATTGAAACCCAGCCAGATTTTACATGGCAAGCTTTCAAAATTTGGTTGCAACGACATTAAATCCCTATCAGGGATTGAAACACTCATGGATTGCAGGGCAATCATTCTAATATCGGGTTGCAACGACATTAAATCCCTATCAGGGATTGAAACATTGGGAGCAGGGATATAAAGGACCCCTGCCGGGACGTTGCAACGACATTAAATCCCTATCAGGGATTGAAACAGCAGGGTGTAGGACCCCAAAGTGCATGGGCGGCGAGTTGCAACGACATTAAATCCCTATCAGGGATTGAAACAGGCGCTCAACTAGCTGGTTGCCACTTGCAGATAAACCAACGGTTGCAACGACATTAAATCCCTATCAGGGATTGAAACGACCCCAGGACTCGCCCTGAGCCTGCCCTAGATCGTTGCAACGACATTAAATCCCTATCAGGGATTGAAACATTGATTCAATCAATTTATCTGCTTATTTTTTTTGTTGCAACGACATTAAATCCCTATCAGGGATTGAAACACTTCTAACGTCAGTTTTGTATCTAAATTACCTGGTTGCAACGACATTAAATCCCTATCAGGGATTGAAACGGGTTTTATATTATTTTATGGCAGTGCAAACCAAGTGTTGCAACGACATTAAATCCCTATCAGGGATTGAAACATCTCCGGAGCAGGCTCAAGCCCGGTGGGGAGTAAGAGTTGCAACGACATTAAATCCCTATCAGGGATTGAAACGTCTGCGATCGATTCAGCGGCGGCGATCGCGTCTCGTTGCAACGACATTAAATCCCTATCAGGGATTGAAACAACTACCTGACAATCAACGAATATCAACTACCTAATGTTGCAACGACATTAAATCCCTATCAGGGATTGAAACACTTGTAAGGGAATATGGGCGCTACCCATACCTACGGTTGCAACGACATTAAATCCCTATCAGGGATTGAAACAACTCAGAAAAAGCTAGGAAAACCAATCTCAAAATTGTTGCAACGACATTAAATCCCTATCAGGGATTGAAACAAGGAATCGCGCTCGATCATTGGCCCGGATGGGCAGTTGCAACGACATTAAATCCCTATCAGGGATTGAAACAAGAATTGTACCTCACCGAAGGCATCCTGAAGCCATTGTTGCAACGACATTAAATCCCTATCAGGGATTGAAACAAAAGACAGCGTGGCTGAGGTTGACAAGCTGATTGCCGGTTGCAACGACATTAAATCCCTATCAGGGATTGAAACCAACGATGACCTAAGAATGTTGGCAAGAAAGGGGTTACGTTGCAACGACATTAAATCCCTATCAGGGATTGAAACGGAAAGGCTATCAGCACAAGTGGAAATTAAGTCAAAAGTTGCAACGACATTAAATCCCTATCAGGGATTGAAACACTATTGATTTGTCTACAGTTAAGCTTTTAGCGTCGTTGCAACGACATTAAATCCCTATCAGGGATTGAAACATATCCAGAGACTTGGGAGATTATAGCCGATGAAAAGTTGCAACGACATTAAATCCCTATCAGGGATTGAAACTTAATACCCCGTAATACCTGCCTTTTCTCAAGTAAAAGTTGCAACGACATTAAATCCCTATCAGGGATTGAAACTTTGCTCTGCCGGTTTTAAATTGGAGCCAAGCAACATTAGTTGCAACGACATTAAATCCCTATCAGGGATTGAAACTCCGCATTGGCTGCAAGACGCGACAATCGAAATCTTTTGTTGCAACGACATTAAATCCCTATCAGGGATTGAAACATGGCCAAAGTAGGGGGTAGGGTTGATTAACTTCCGAAGTTGCAACGACATTAAATCCCTATCAGGGATTGAAACTGGAAAATCATTACCAAGGACTTATTTCTGAAGGTTGCAACGACATTAAATCCCTATCAGGGATTGAAACGAAGCAAATCGAGGGTTTTGTTTTCGTCGTCTTCAAGTTGCAACGACATTAAATCCCTATCAGGGATTGAAACAGTGCCACCAGTTGCGTGGGTTAGCGCATGAGATTGGTTGCAACGACATTAAATCCCTATCAGGGATTGAAACGAAGCAATTGGCCTTAAAGACGACGAAGGCGAAACCGTTGCAACGACATTAAATCCCTATCAGGGATTGAAACTCAACGGACTTGCAGCCAATAGATAAGGTGCAGATGTTGCAACGACATTAAATCCCTATCAGGGATTGAAACTCTAGACTTTTGGCCTCTATTAGCAATGGTGAAGACCGTTGCAACGACATTAAATCCCTATCAGGGATTGAAACGGCACTCTGAATGTCTAGAAGTATTTGGCGCATTTGTTGCAACGACATTAAATCCCTATCAGGGATTGAAACTCCGCATTGGCTGCAAGACGCGACAATCGAAATCTTTTGTTGCAACGACATTAAATCCCTATCAGGGATTGAAACATGGCCAAAGTAGGGGGTAGGGTTGATTAACTTCCGAAGTTGCAACGACATTAAATCCCTATCAGGGATTGAAACTGGAAAATCATTACCAAGGACTTATTTCTGAAGGTTGCAACGACATTAAATCCCTATCAGGGATTGAAACGAAGCAAATCGAGGGTTTTGTTTTCGTCGTCTTCAAGTTGCAACGACATTAAATCCCTATCAGGGATTGAAACAGTGCCACCAGTTGCGTGGGTTAGCGCATGAGATTGGTTGCAACGACATTAAATCCCTATCAGGGATTGAAACGAAGCAATTGGCCTTAAAGACGACGAAGGCGAAACCGTTGCAACGACATTAAATCCCTATCAGGGATTGAAACTCAACGGACTTGCAGCCAATAGATAAGGTGCAGATGTTGCAACGACATTAAATCCCTATCAGGGATTGAAACTCTAGACTTTTGGCCTCTATTAGCAATGGTGAAGACCGTTGCAACGACATTAAATCCCTATCAGGGATTGAAACGGCACTCTGAATGTCTAGAAGTATTTGGCGCATTTGTTGCAACGACATTAAATCCCTATCAGGGATTGAAACGCCGAGCGACAGGAACAAGCACATCACCTACGCTGAAACTTGTTGCAACGACATTAAATCCCTATCAGGGATTGAAACTCAATATAACCTCGCAGAACATCCAAACTCTTATGTTGCAACGACATTAAATCCCTATCAGGGATTGAAACCAAAAACTTGTAGAGATTCCCGACGATTTTCAGATTGTTGCAACGACATTAAATCCCTATCAGGGATTGAAACGATTTAAATGAAGCCTCGTTTGTTCTGGTGCCAAATTGTTGCAACGACATTAAATCCCTATCAGGGATTGAAACGGAAATCTTGTCAGGCCATCCAAATCGGGATGCTGTGCCAGTTGCAACGACATTAAATCCCTATCAGGGATTGAAACATCGGGATTGACCCGCAAAATAGCAGCGAGGCGATCGCGTGTTGCAACGACATTAAATCCCTATCAGGGATTGAAACGACATTTCTGCTAAGGAATGGATTCAAGTTGATTCGTTGCAACGACATTAAATCCCTATCAGGGATTGAAACTCCGGCTGCGGAAACGCTACAGCTACCGTCGAATGTTGCAACGACATTAAATCCCTATCAGGGATTGAAACTTTTGGGAAATTTTTAGTTGCTTTTCGACTTCGGCGTTGCAACGACATTAAATCCCTATCAGGGATTGAAACTACCTGACTTTAGAGGAACACTACCCAGGCCGGAAGCGTTGCAACGACATTAAATCCCTATCAGGGATTGAAACTTTCCTTTTCCTTTGATTTGTACAAAAGCCTTGCCGTTGCAACGACATTAAATCCCTATCAGGGATTGAAACTTTAAAGAACTGATAACATATTCCTGATTATCAAGAAGTTGCAACGACATTAAATCCCTATCAGGGATTGAAACGACAATAGGATATGATATCATCCCCAAAAAACCACGTTGCAACGACATTGAATCCCTATCAGGGATTGAAACGAACCGGGGACAAAGCGCCCCATCGGTCAGGCATGGCAAGTTGCAACGACATTGAATCCCTATCAGGGATTGAAACAAGGTAGTCGATCGCTCGATCGCTAACGCAACCTTAGTTGCAACGACATTGAATCCCTATCAGGGATTGAAACATTTAATTCCGATGAAAGCAGATACCGCCCAACAGTTGCAACGACATTGAATCCCTATCAGGGATTGAAACGTGGTTGAGTTCCCGGAGAGGCCAACTTTAAATTTGTTGCAACGACATTGAATCCCTATCAGGGATTGAAACCCTGCATTTTATTCAGGATGGACCCAATTCGGCGATGTTGCAACGACATTGAATCCCTATCAGGGATTGAAACAAGAAAAAAGGGGAATGGCCTATCTGCCTCGCCAAAATCTCAGAATACCGGCTCACGACATCATGATTGAAACAAGAAAAAAGGGGAATGGCCTATCTGCCTTGCTAAGAGTTGCAACGACATTGAATCCCTATCAGGGATTGAAACAAACCGATGGTCGAGGGCTTTCCGCCGCAGCCATCGGTTGCAACGACATTGAATCCCTATCAGGGATTGAAACGTGCGGGCTGTAAGCGCGAGTTGGCATCTAAGGTTGTTGCAACGACATTGAATCCCTATCAGGGATTGAAACCATTATGATAGTGGAACCCGAACGGATGCGACCTGTTGCAACGACATTGAATCCCTATCAGGGATTGAAACCTACAAGCCGGAACTTTTTCAAGATAAACCTGAAGTTGCAACGACATTGAATCCCTATCAGGGATTGAAACGTACAGGGGTCAATATCAATTTTTCCACCAAAGGTTGCAACGACATTGAATCCCTATCAGGGATTGAAACCGATGGCTCCATCGCAGTTTTCCGCCAAAGCCAAAATTGTTGCAACGACATTGAATCCCTATCAGGGATTGAAACTATTCCGACAATTTGCATGACAATGAGCAAATCGTTGCAACGACATTGAATCCCTATCAGGGATTGAAACCAAAGTCACACCTGGCTTCAAATTCTTCTAGTGAGTTGCAACGACATTGAATCCCTATCAGGGATTGAAACAAGATCGATCCAACGTTGTGAAATCATGGTAGAATCAGTTGCAACGACATTGAATCCCTATCAGGGATTGAAACATTCAATCCCCACTGAGCTACCCACTCAGGATGTTGCAACGACATTGAATCCCTATCAGGGATTGAAACAAGCATCCATAACGCTTTTGCTTTAAGTTCATCATTAATTGTTGCAACGACATTGAATCCCTATCAGGGATTGAAACGTTTATGTGTGCCGGAAGGTTCCTCAGTTTGTAGCTGTTGCAACGACATTGAATCCCTATCAGGGATTGAAACAGAGTGAGCCAAAGCAATCTCCCCACATAAATACTGTTGCAACGACATTGAATCCCTATCAGGGATTGAAACTGGGCAATTTCCCCAGTATTGTCTATAGACCCAGTTGCAACGACATTGAATCCCTATCAGGGATTGAAACGGGCATCTGGAAATCGAGTCTTGGTGGATCGTGTCTTTGTTGCAACGACATTGAATCCCTATCAGGGATTGAAACGAGTGATGGTAATTTTTTAGTAAAGAAAGCTGCTGAGTTGCAACGACATTGAATCCCTATCAGGGATTGAAACACCGCAAAAGAGGAGGAAAAAGAACAAAAAGAGATTGTTGCAACGACATTGAATCCCTATCAGGGATTGAAACATTCCCGAAATCGATTTTATTTTGTGATTAACATGTTGCAACGACATTGAATCCCTATCAGGGATTGAAACCCAACGGATAATGAAATTATCCAAGTTTGGAACAATGTTGCAACGACATTGAATCCCTATCAGGGATTGAAACGTGAAGCCTGAAGCCTTCTTCCAAAGCCCCGATGTTGCAACGACATTGAATCCCTATCAGGGATTGAAACTTACACTTTCTGGACTCCCTTTAATTCTTATGCCTGGCGGTTGCAACGACATTGAATCCCTATCAGGGATTGAAACCAAGGATTGGGATTTTCAGCCTAAATTATCGTTCGGTTGCAACGACATTGAATCCCTATCAGGGATTGAAACTTAAATTGGAGCCAAGCAACATTATCCTTGTATCGGGTTGCAACGACATTGAATCCCTATCAGGGATTGAAACGAAGCATATTGAACCCAACCTGGCTGAAGACCGGCGAAGTTGCAACGACATTGAATCCCTATCAGGGATTGAAACTAAAAACTAAACTCGTGCTATCGGATGGGTAATTTCTCGTTGCAACGACATTGAATCCCTATCAGGGATTGAAACCAGATGCACTGCGGCGCTACCTTCAGGGTCTTTAAAGTTGCAACGACATTGAATCCCTATCAGGGATTGAAACCACTATTGCCGAAATTTTCCAGGATAATTCTCAAGTAAGTTGCAACGACATTGAATCCCTATCAGGGATTGAAACCTTGCATTATCATTCCCTGACGCAGCGCTTCCCGTTGCAACGACATTAAATCCCTATCAGGGATTGAAACTGCGCTGCACCCGCCCGACGAATAACACCAACGATATGTTGCAACGACATTAAATCCCTATCAGGGATTGAAACCCAGTTCCATCGTTGCGAACACATTGCATCTCGGCTGGTTGCAACGACATTGAATCCCTATCAGGGATTGAAACCCACCATTTGCGATCGCAGCTATCCCGGTAATATTCCGTTGCAACGACATTGAATCCCTATCAGGGATTGAAACGACACTAGCGCATCCGTGTACTACTATATAAATGTGCCCACGTTGCAACGACATTAAATCCCTATCAGGGATTGAAACTATCCTCAGACTTCTGCCGAACTGAGCCCATTTTCGTAATTCCCATACTCCCCTTCATTTGATTCAACTCAACACTAATTCCATCAACAGGAGTGGACGTATATTTAACCTTTGCCACTTGTTGCCCTTGCTTAAACTTTTGGCGACGTTGTTTTTGTTTGATTGCCCAATCATCATACTTATAAAGACAAGTTGAAGCAGTCAGCCAGACCACCACAAAATGCTTGAGTAAAATCTGGTTTTCTGACAGAAATCGACCTAATTCATGCCCCGCAGTATAAGCCTGATTCGGAGTCCATAAAGCTAAATAGCTAACCGCCACCAAACTGCCACCATACAACAGAAACAGCGCACAGGTAGAGGCTACAGAAAATGCGGTGGCAATTACTAGGACAATCATCGCTCTGATACCCTGTTGCCAATGTGCAAGTTTAGGCCAAAAAGCATGATTTAAACTTTTTTTCTCCGTAAAAATATCTAGAATATGTTCCGCCAATCGGTAAATAAAAGCCGTTAACAAAATTGGCAAAAACGGCAAAATAATTGCCATTGATGCCATAAACGGTAATATAGCCACAAAAATAGTTAATGTGATGCCTGCGTAAAAACTCAGAGCCACAATTCCCAACAATAAAAAGGACTTGAGAAAAGCCTTAAGCCATAGCATGATCGTGCCTCTAACCAAGATTTACAAGTTTTGATAATTATAGGCAAATTATAGACAAAAAGGGGGACTATTTTCTGTCTGTAAGGGGAAATGTTTATAGCCTTACGGCTATTGCTTGGCAATAAATCTCTTCTCTGTCAAATGGGAATAAATCCCTATTAAAGCAGATTCTATATGTGGTAGGGACACGGCATTGCCGTGTCCCTACAAGTGGATAAAATTTTTTGCCCACCATCCGAATGTTAAGTATTTATATTGTAGGCTGGGCAAAAGTTCACCATCGTATATGGTATAGTGGATAAATTTTTTGCCCACCATCCGAATGTTAAGTATTTATATTGTAGGGTGGGCATACACCATCTTATATGGTATAATAGGTAAAATTTTTTGCCCACCCTACTATTAGATTCCCTCTAACTTTGGCGGTGCAGAAATTCCACAAAGTTATCTAACATTTTTAACCCAGCAGTAGAAGATTTTTCCGGGTGAAATTGTACCGCCATGAGGTTATTTTGCCCGATCGCCGCAGTGACATTTTGACTCCCATGAGTCACTGTAGCAGCTTTCACCGATGCATCTATGGGATCGACATAATAAGAGTGAACAAAATAAACCCAAGGATTAGCGGGCAAATTACCCCACAATGGCAGATCCGGTTGAGCCAATTCTAACTGATTCCATCCCATGTGCGGAATAGTTAATCCCGGTTCGCTTTTAAACCGACGTACCATCCCCGGAATTACCCCTAAACCCGGTTCTTTCCCCTCCTCACTGCCATCAAAAAGAATTTGCAGCCCCAAACAAATGCCGAGAAATGGTTTCCCAGAAGCGATCGCATCTTTCACCGGCAACTCCAAATCCCGCGATCGCAAATGTTGCATTGCCGGGTCAAAAGAACCCACTCCGGGCAGCAACACCGCATCAGCAGCCAAAATTTCTGCGGGTGAATCGGTAATTTTTGGGGTTGCCCCCGCATTTTCCAAACCTTTGCACACCGAGTGCAAATTCCCCATATCATAGTCTACGATGGCAATCACAACCATTGCCCTGTTTTCCTTACGATACCGCGATCGCTATTGTAATTCTTAATCGCCCAAATTTTCTATGACTGGCATATGAATAGCAAAATTATCAATCATATCACTAGCAAAATCTTACTCACTTCCTTTGATACCTGGATGCCCCATCAAAAATCTAATGCCTCCGATGACTTATTAGGAAAAATTTCTCAAGGGGATTTTTTCGGGGATTCATTGATTCTGTTAAGAAAATTACCCGTAGACCCCGAAGCGGCCCCAAAACAGGCGATCGCCAAAATCAACCAAGTCCAACCCCATGCAGTGATTTGCGCGGGTATGGCGGAAAGTCGGCAAAAATTAACCGTTGAATCTCAAGCTTTTTCTGGGGAAAATTGCCGTAAAACTTCGGTAAATTTGCCCCAATTAATCGCCGGTTTACCTAACACAGAAATCAGCGATGATGCGGGTAAATTTGTTTGTGAAGCCCTTTACTATGCAGTTTTAAACTATCTGCAAACCCAAGCAAAATCGCCCATTCCTTGTATTTTTGTCCATGTGCCCTTATTGCACCCAGAAAATATCGAAGCGATCGCCGCTGATTTTCGGGCGATCGTCCAGAGGTTGACCGCTACACCCCCGGTATAACCGAAAATCCTCAGCGATCGGCGATCGGACCATAAAAAAGGGCGGTTGGGGGAATCGATCGGCGATCGAAGCCAGAATTGTCTATTGTTAAAAAAATTATTATAAATTTTCCGATTGGCTGTATTCACCGCTACAGTTAAAGCAACGCAAAAAACTCTATACCCAATTCAGAGTCTAGAGTCGGCTACTGACCGAGAAGCCTGAGAGGATGCCAATTCCCAGAAATCTGTGATTTCAGTGAAGCAGCCACCCCATTAGCCACACAGTAGCCAATAGTCGTGAAAAAATCGGATAGCTAAACCGTGCAATTTAATACTTACGATCCAGGGGATTTTTACGATGAACTGTTCATCGAAACGGGTAAACCCCGCCCAGAAGCCCAGTTATTGATTACCAAAATCAACTCCTTGCCCAATGGAGAACTGGAACAGCGACAACAAGCAGCCCAAAATGCCCTGATGAAGCTAGGGGCAACCTTTAATGTCTACAGCGACAACCAAGGAACCGAACGGATATTTCCGTTTGATATTATTCCCCGCATTGTCTCAGCCCCAGAGTGGCAATGGCTGGAAAAAGGACTCAAACAACGAATTGCGGCATTAAACTTATTTATTGGTGATATTTATGGGGAACAGAAAATCATTGCTGACGGAGTAATTCCCGAATATGCGATCGCCTCTGCCACTGGATTTCTTAAACCTTGTATCGGATTAAAACCACCGGCAGATGTTTGGTGTCACATCACGGGGACAGATTTAGTCCGAGATAAAGAGGGTAATTGGTATGTTTTAGAAGATAATCTTCGCTGCCCGTCGGGGGTTTCTTATGTGATCGAAAATCGCCGGGTAATGAAATCCTGCTTTCCCGAATTATTTGGCAAAATGGGCATTAAACCCGTGGATGATTACCCCAGTCATCTCCTAGAAACTCTGCTAAACTTAGCCCCACCCCATTTAACCAGTCCTAGAGTAGCGGTTCTCACCCCAGGAATTTATAACTCGGCCTATTTTGAGCATTCATTTTTAGCCCAACAAATGGGGGTAGAACTGGTCGAAGGTCGGGATTTAGTGGTGGTGGATGGCTATTTAAAAATGCGAACCACCAAAGGACTGCAAAGAGTCGATGTAATTTATCGGCGAATTGATGATAACTTTATCGATCCTTTGGCATTTCGACCCGATAGTTTACTCGGAGTTCCGGGACTGATGGAAGTTTACCGCAATCGCCGAGTCGCGATCGCCAATGCGTTAGGAACTGGAGTCGCTGATGACAAAGGGATTTATACTTATATCCCGGATATTATTCGCTATTATCTTAATGAAGACCAAATAATCCCCAACGTGCCCACCTATCGGTGTTGGGAAGAAAAAGAACGGAATCATGTGTTAGCCAACTTAGATAAATTGGTAGTCAAAGCGGTGAATGAAGCGGGAGGATATGGGATGCTAGTCGGTCCTCATGCCACCCATGAACAACGGGAAGACTTTGCGGGACGCATTCAAGAAAATCCCCGCAATTATATTGCCCAACCCACCCTCTGTTTATCCAGAGTTCCTACCATAATCAAGGACGAATTTGCCGGATGCCATGTAGATTTACGTCCCTATATTCTCTATGGAAAAGAAATCTATGTGCATCCGGGTGGCTTAACCCGTGTAGCTTTGAAAAAAGGGTCTTTAGTGGTCAATTCATCTCAAGGAGGTGGTTCAAAAGATACCTGGGTTTTGTTTGAATAGTCGGAGTGAATCATAGTCAGAAAAGAGAAAAGAGAGGGAATAATTGATAATTAACAATTGATAATTGATAATTGATAATTAACAATTGATAATTTTTAATTTTTAATTATCAATTATCAATTATTCCCTCTGAAAGTTAACCTGAATAACTGAATAGTAAATTAAGAAATTAGGAATAGTGCTTATGCTGAGTCGCGTTGCCGATTCAATCTACTGGCTAAACAGATATGTAGAACGGGCGGAAAATATTGCCCGGTTCGTGGGAACTAATTTAAACTTAATGTTGGATTCTCCCAGTGGAATTGAACAACAGTGGAAACCTTTAGTTTATACCACGGGAGATCAACAACTTTTTGAGCAAGCATACGGGGAAGGAAATGCCCAAAATGTGATTCAGTTTCTCACTTTCGATCGTAATTATCCCAATTCTATATTATCTTGTTTGCAAATAGCGCGAGAAAATGCTCGTTCAGTGCGGGAAATTATTTCATCAGAAATGTGGGAACAAATTAATGCTTTTTATTGGATGGTGAAGACTGCGGCCCCAGACCAGTCTCTTTCTGGGTTGCAAGATTTTTTCACGGAAGTAAAACTCGCTTCTCATCTATTTGCGGGGGTGATGGATGCCACCATGAGTCATAATGAAGGCTGGCATTTTGGTCAAATTGGCCGGTTATTAGAACGGGCTGATAAAACCAGTCGAATTTTAGATGTGAAGTATTATATTTTGTTGCCTTCGGTGAAGCACGTCGGGACAATTTTGGATCAATTACAGTGGATTTCTTTGTTGCGATCGGCAAGTGCTTATGAAATGTATCGGAAACGGAGTCAACATCGGATTACCCCGGATGGAGTGGCGGAATTTTTAGTTTTAGATCGCGAATTTCCCCGGTCAATTCAGTTTTGTCTGTTGCAAGCAGAGCGATCGCTGCATCAAATTACCGGCACCCCTCATGGCACCTGGCAAAATCCCGTGGAAAGAACTTTAGGCCGGTTGCGGTCTGAATTAGGGTATATTACCATTGATGAAATTATGCATATTGGTCTGCATGAATTTCTCAATGATTTACAAGAAAAAATCAACGAAATTGGCGACAATATCTTTGAAAATTTCTTTGCCATTAAACCCGTAGAAAAAACATCCATGACCAGTGTTCAAATCGCGATCGCTGCCAGTATGGGATGATTCGGGCTTAAATCTGAATCGCGAGAACATGGGGGAAAATGTCTCTGGACAATTCCCCCATAATTTTTAATTTGGGGAGATTTTCCCTGAGTAATCCGCTGCCCTTCAGGGAAACCCTGGGACGAAAAAACAGATCCGTGAGATGGGGGTTTCTTGACAGAGAAAACCGATCCAATGTTGCGCTCTTGACATTCAGATTAGCAAAGTAAATCATCGTGCGATCGCATTACGGCGAAGCATCAGATCCGACTGCCGATAAATTATCGGTATCTGACCGTCCCAGCCAGTTAGAAGACGCTATTTTCCCGAACAGTTTAAAAAGTCACAAAAATTCACAAATAATTTGGATTTGTAGGATCGACAAATTTGGTAAGGTAAGCATATTAACGGAGCAAGACACCCATCAAAAAATATTATGGCCAAAACCAAAACAGTAGATCCCACGGCCAGCGAGATTAACCTCAAAGATCCGCAGTATTATATTAATCGCGAATTAAGCTGGTTAGAATTTAACTACCGAGTGTTACATGAAGCCTTCGATTCCCGGACACTTTTACTGGAACGACTGAAGTTTTTATCGATCTTCAGCACGAACCTGGATGAATTCTTTATGGTCCGAATCGCCGCGTTAAAACAACAGGTAGAAGCCAAGGTTGCCAAGTTAACTCCTGACGGTCGGACACCGGAAGAACAACTGGATGGCATTAGCGATCGCCTGCACCCAATGGTAGTCGAACAGCATCGTCACTTTCAACAGCAAATCCGACCCTTATTAGTCGCCAACCACATTCATATCCTCGACTACATCGATCTCAACCAAGAGCAACGGCTCTATATGCAGAGCTACTTTGAAGAGCAAATCTTTCCCGTCCTCACTCCTTTAGCCGTCGATCCGGGTCATCCGTTCCCCTATATTTCCAATCTCAGCTTAAACTTAGCGGTACTGGTTAAAGATCCCGAAACCGAGGAGGAATTTTTTGCTCGCGTCAAAGTCCCCAAAGTCTTACCCAGATTTATTTCCTTGCCTTCAGACCCGATTAAACCTTCTCAGACCCCCGTCACCGCAGCAACACCGCCAACCATCTACCAATTTGTTCCCTTGGAACAAGTCATCGCTCATAACTTAGAGTTCTTATTTCCCGGAATGAATATACAGGAATATCATTTATTCCGAATTACGCGGGATGCGGATTTAGAACTACAAGAACTGGAAGCCGATGACTTGTTATTAGCCATTGAAAAAGAACTGCGAAAACGACGGTTTGGGGGTTCCGTGGTCCGCCTGGAAATACCCGTGGACTTGCCGCCCAGCATTCGGGAAATGCTCATGCACGAACTGGACGTGGAAGAGTCGGATGTTTATGAAGTAGAAGGATTACTGAATTTAGGGGACTTAATGAGTTTCATGGGATTGCCCAAACCAGAACTCAAAGATCGACCCTGGAACCCGGTCGTTCCCCCGCGTTTGCGTCGTCTCCATGATTTACCCGTAGACCAAGTAGAACTGGATATAGAGGAAGGGGAAGATTTATTTGCTTTAATTCGCCAAAAAGATATATTGCTACACCATCCTTATTATTCATTTAGCGCCTCGGTGCAACGTTTTATTACTCAAGCGGCCCATGACCCTGGAGTTTTGGCGATTAAGATGACACTATATCGGACTTCGGGAGATTCGCCGATTATTAATGCTTTAATTACGGCGGCAGAAAATGGCAAGCAGGTGGCGGCATTGGTGGAACTGAAAGCCCGATTTGATGAAGAAAATAATATTCAATGGGCACGAAAGTTAGAAAAAGCCGGAGTTCATGTGGTTTATGGTTTGGTCGGGTTAAAAACTCATACGAAAATTGCGATGGTCGTCCGACGAGAACAGGATCGCATTCGGCGTTATGTTCATATTGGGACGGGGAATTATAATCCTAAGACCGCCCGACTTTATACAGATTTGGGTTTGCTATCTTGTCGGGATGAACTTGGTGCCGATTTGACCGATTTGTTTAATTTTTTAACGGGATATTCTCGACAACGGTCTTATCGGAAATTACTGATAGCCCCGGTGAATATGCGCGATCGCATGGAAGCTTTAATTGACCGAGAAACGGAACACGCGAAAAATGGTTATCATAGCCGAATTGTGGTCAAGATGAATGCGTTGGTAGATCCGAAAATTATCCTCAAACTTTATCAAGCTTCTCAAGCGGGAGTGCAAATTGATTTGCTAATCCGAGGGATTTGCTGTTTGCGTCCAGGAGTTCCCGGACTGAGTGAAAATATTCGAGCGGTGAGTATTGTGGGTCGTTATTTAGAACATTCTCGCATTTTTTATTTCCACAATCGCGGTGAGGAAGAATTATTTATTGGATCGGCGGATTGGATGCCCCGCAATTTGAACCGCCGGGTCGAGGCAATTACGCCCGTAGAAGATCCAGATTTAATGAAAGATTTGCAAGAAATTTTGGGGATTATGCTGTCAGATAATCGCCAAGCTTGGGATTTACAAGGCGATGGCACTTATGTGCAGCGATCGCCCCTGAAAGATGCTTCTGGTGAATCTAGCAGCCAGAAGATTTTAATGGAAATGGCCGCTCAATAAATTAGTTGTTGGTTGTTGGTTGTTAGTTGTTGGTTGTTGGTTGTTGGTTGGTTGTTGGTTGTTGTTGGTTGTTGTTGGTTGGTTGTTGTTGGTTGTTGGTTGGTTGTTGTTGGTTGGTTGTTGTTGGTTGGTTGTTGGTTGTTTGAAGCAAACACCCACTAACAACTAACAACCAACAACTAACAACCAACAACTAATCATCGTCAATTATTGTCTGGAAAGGTGCGCTTGAACTCCATAATCAGATCGTCTAACTCTTCGATCGCCTGATTTACGTCAATTCTTAAGGTTCCCAGGTTGGGTCTTTCCAGTAACTTGAGCAAATATTCGCGTTTACCCTCAATTTCGGTCATTTTCTCTTGTAATTTTTCGGCTTCCATTTTCTCTATCCTTGGTTAATTGGCAATTAAACTACATTTTTTTGCGTGTTTTCGGCGTTAATCGCGATTCCGCAACGCGATCGCCAAAGCGAATCGCAGTTACCCATGACGCAATAAATCTTAACATCTCTGTCGGATTAATGTTGTTTGTTGTTGGTTATTTGTTGTTAGTTATTTGTTATTGGTTGTTTGTTGGTTGTTGTTAGTTATTGGTTATTTGTTATTTGTTATTAGTTAAGAGAACGGGGAATAGGCAGAAAACCAACAACCAACAACCAACAACCAACAACAAACAACAAACAACCAACAACCAACAACCAACAACCAACAACCAACAACCAACAACCAACAACTAATCAAGATTCTGCAAATGCTGACTAAGGAGAGGGTGAATCAAGCGATAACGATCGCGAATTTTTTGCAGCAATAAGCGTTCGGTTAAAAATTCCAGAAATCGAGCATAATTCCAGGGAATATTGCCCTTGCGCGATCGATTTAAGCGGATATATAAGGGTTTCAGCCAAGGTAAGGTGGCATAAATACTGGCAATTAAGCCGGAAATAGGGGCGATCGCCACGATAAAAATTAGCAAAGATAATCCATATAATAACCCACCGCCTTGACCTTCCCCTTGAGCAATCAGCAAACTATTTAACTGAAAACTTAACAGTCCCAAGGCAAATAGAATCACGGTATTTACGGCGGAAATCCTGAGAATATTTACGGATAATTTATTCACCTTAATTCGCCGATTCTTTAAAGCAGTTAATGCGATTAAGCCCCCGGATACGGACATAAATACTATAGCATAAAATAAACCAATATTGATAAGATAAAACCATAAAAATAGGATTAAATAAATAATCCCCAGAATCAAAACAACTCCTACACAACTTAAGTTAATTGGCGATAAAAATAAAGATGGGGGCAGACTATCTAAGCAAAACTCTGTGTTTTTTGGCAGAGTGCGATCGATTAGCAACTGTTTTAACCAAGTTTTGCTTTGTTCAGGAGTCGGTTCTTTCCCCCGTGGATACCATTGGCTAGGATTTTGCCTGCCTAGTTGTCTGCGAATATAGGCATTTAATAAATAGTCAATCCGTTCTTGTTTGGTCTTAATCCGTTTCCAAGAGTTAATTAAAATTTCTTCACTAGCCAATGCCATTAAGTTTAAAAATAAAGGCTGTTTAGCTATGGCTAATAAATTAGGATTATCCTGAATATTTTCCCATATTTCTCTACTTCTCGATGCGAATAAGTAGGTTTTTATTTGTTCAACATTGAGAGGTTTTAAGCCGATCGCAGCGGATAATTTTAGCCGGTTTTGGGTTTGTTTGTAGTCAGTTAAGCGAGTAGCCACCACGAAAGAAAGCGATCGCCCATTGAATAGTTTTAATTGATTCAGGGCAAGCACACAATCTTCTTGTTCCCAGGGGCTGAGTTCATCCAATCCATCGAGGAGTAAAAGTAGTTCACCGGATTGGAACCAAGCTTCCGTCAGGTCAATACTGACACCATATTTAGTCTGAATTTGAGCAAAAATCCAGGTAGTTAATGGTTGACTAGATTGCCAAGTGGGTAAGTCTAATAAAACCGGGATGGGGGCTTGGGGATTATTTAAGGCGCGATCGCAACAATCAGCGGCTAATTCTAATAATGTGGTGGTTTTTCCTGACCCTGGAATTCCTAACAAAACCACTCGACCCAAATTGTTTTGATTGGGAAATCCATCGATGATTTTTTCTGTGGGTTTAAGGGTGCGAGTTGGTGTTTGACCAATTTTAATATCGACATTCCAGAGACGGGGAATTTCTTCATCTAGGGGTTTGTCAAACATTAAGGTATTGAACACCGCAAGGTGTAAAGATTGTTGCGATCGCTCCGTAATTTCTTGACGAATAGCGGCGAGTAATTCTTGTCGGCCAATTTTGGGTTTTTTTTGCCGAAAAAGCTGCTGATTAATTGTAAACATGAGTTGCTACTTGAAATATAAGTAGGGTGGGCAAAACTTTGCCCACCCTACATCCGGCTGATACTTGTTGGTTATTAGTTATTGGTTATTTGTTCGTGGACAAAAAAACAACCAACCAATAACAATTAACAATATTATCCTAATCGCTGCACATCTTCCACCGACAAAGATAAAGCCTGAGCCACTTGCTCTATACTTAAGCCCATTGCCAGTAGTTTAGGAATGGCTTCCTGTTGGGTTTGTTCGGCGCGATCGGCCCGTTGGCGTTCCGCTTCAGCCCGTTGGCGTTCGAGTTTAGCGAGTTCGCTACCAGTGAGCAATAAATTACCCTGGTTGTCCCACCAACGTAACCATTGCTGGGTCTGATTTTGGTAGCTACCTTCCCAGACCCCTAACTCGACTCCCATAGTGGCGATCGCGTAATGTCCGCGATCGTTTGGTTGCAAAAGGTGATAGCGACCATTTAGCCAGTTATAAACTTCTAATTCGTTGGTTTTAATCAGATAAATCGCATAATAAGGAATGCGAATAATCTGCTCATAAACCCAAAATTTTCCGGGTTTTTGATTGCCTCCTTCTGGCAAACGAGATAGGGGAGTTTTATCTCGTTCTTCAGAACCATCACCACTGGCAAATTCGATCGCAATAAAAGGCACAATATACTCGCGCCACAATACATAAGAACGGCGATATTGACCATCTAATCGCGGTGGAACATTGGGAACATAGAACCAATCCGGGGCTTCGGCACCCCGTTCCGGCGGGTCAGTTTCCCGCCAATAAATGCCACAATCTTGCCCGATCGCATATTGTCCGTCGGGGTGGAGGGTTTGCAATGTACTTTCCAGAGAATCGGTCAATAAAATACTCTGGGGATGTTCTTGAAAGTTCTTCACAAAAGTGCCGTCGGATTCAGGTAATTGAGTGTGATCGGGAAAAGCGGGCGGTACTATTGTCCGGTCTAGGCTTTGAGTCATGTCTATCCACTGGTAAAAGGACAGATATTTTATTTACAGCAATTTTCTATTAAGTAAACCAGAAATATCTGTAGGGGCGAAGCATGACCGCAGACAAATTATTGCTGAAAATATTAATCTGAATCCGGTCATGCTTCGCCCTACCGTGGTTCAGTAAGAAAGAAAACCGCTGTAAGTATCTTAATTTAATTATAATAGCGATCGCTGTTGTGGTTGTGGTCAGGTCGGCTAATCCCCATCCGGGGGCGCTGCTGACTATTTTTTTCCAGTTTATCATTAATTGATCGCTAATACAGAAGGGTTATCAGTGGGGCATAATCAGAAGTTACATAATGCCAAAATCAAGTCATATTTTTATACCCAAAAAAAGACAAGATTAAAGTCTGATTTTACTCTCGATTTTCACTCTCGATTTAAATACTTAGAAAGGCCACGATTATAACCCAAAGGAGAGCGATAACCCTCATCAATCATGCGAGCATGAAGGGCATCAGCCTCGGTTAAGCTGACAGTTTCTTGCTGAGTCGCTTTAATCAAAATTCCCAAACTTCCGGTTAGGCGAATATCGTTTTTTTGGCAAAACCTTCGGGCCTTGCCGTCATCTGTTGCTAATATCCAGCCACGAATACGAGCGATCGCCATTGCTTCTGCTTCTCCGGTTCCAAATTGCTCACCATATTCCAAAGCCAACTTTATTTCTAACATTTCATCCCTAGAATTTAGATCATTGTTAGCAACTTGTAGCCAGCCTGCTTCAATGGCTTGATTAACTACCTGTAGTCTGGTTCTACTAAGAAGTTTAGGATATTTCCAACCACTTTCTATTCCGGTTTGGATTTCTCGCAACACCGCTCTACCAATAAAGGCTCTACCTTCATAGAGCCTTTGTAATACATCAAAACACTGTGTCAGAGCAAAGTTACTCAATACCGTATTATCAAAAATGATGGGCAAAGATTGAAAATCAGGCGTTTTCGATATCACTTAACAATTCATCCTCACTAATCACACCCAGATCGATTGGTGCATTACGTTTTTTTAACTGTGCTTTAGCTTCCTCAATGGGCACATCTAGTAATTCTGCTAATTTACCCAAACTAATCTGTCCCAAATTATATGCCTCAAATGCCATTTCCACATACTCCATGAACGATTTTGCCCAAGCTTTGGCCAGATTGTCTGGGAGATGAGCATCAGTTATTTTAGATTGATGTTTGTACATGACAAAATCGATTAAGTCGCTGACTTCTGGTAAAACTGATTCTGGCAGTTGTTGCAATTTGGCGATCGCGATTTCACGAATAGTCATAACAGTGGTTTATTTGAGTTTTCTTTATATTAGATCGACATTAAATAGAGGCGCAAACCTGATAGCGATTATTCTTCTATATCCTGAAATTTCATGCCTTCATAAAACCAGCTTTTCTGATTCCCAGGCTCTGCCTGGGAATCCTAATCCAGAGGATCTGCCCCCCAGCCCCTCCGCTCCTCTGCCCCTCTGCATTTTTATTCTGGCTGCCGTTCTTCCTGGCATATTTCCCCGGCACATTGCTTTTGCTTACTTAAACTGATTGCGATCGCTTCCTCAGCTTCCAGGGGCTTTCTTTCTGACTCCGAATAGTTACCCTTGGGCAGTTTAATCGGATTGGGAATAGTCGCCAAAGTCAGGGCGCGAGTCGTCTGGCAAATAGCATGATAAGGGTCTATTTCCAGCACCTTATCAAAACAAATTAGCGCCTCTTCATACCGACGTAAATTACACAACGTCGCGCCTTTATTATACCATAAATCTGCCACGTCTGGATGAGTTTTAATCGCTGTTTCATAACAGCTTATGGCCGCTTCATCCTCTCCCAATTGCTCTAGGGCAATGCCTTTGTAAACCCAAGCAGGAATAAAATTAGGCTGACAATCAATGGCTTTTTGGAAACAATCCACAGCTTGAGAATATTGTCCGATATCCTGAAATTTCATCCCTTCATAAAACCAGCTTTCATAGTCCGGTAATTCTTTTAATTCTTTCATAGTTGCTTCACGATTCAGTTAATATCAAGTCCGTTTATTTTTCTGGTTCTAGTTGTTTGTTCTGGTTCCCAGGCTCTGCCTTTCTGGTTCCCAGGCTCTGCCTGGGAATCCTAGTCCAGAGGCTCTGCCTCGCGTGTCCATCATTTCTCAGTATTTTCAGATAACAATGATACATTATTTTGTAGGTTGGGTTGAGGAACGAAACCCAACATTACAATCATTACATTAAAGGCAATAAACCGGGTTTAGTCACATTGTTCTCCAATAGATGTATCACTTTTTTTTGAAATTACTATATCAAGTCGGTTTATTTATCGATACAGCCTTTGTCTCTCGCGAGAATAGCTAGGGAAAATAGCGATAGATATCTTTACGATGTAGCACGCGAGCGAAGATAACTGTTTCGCCATCAAAGAAAATTCCTATACGGTAATCGCCGATGCGAATTCGATAAGCATTTTCATCCCCTTTTAGCTTTTTTAAATTACCAATTTCTTCAAATTTTAGCAAATTAGGGATTTCTGTAAATGCTAACGCTTTTATTGTTTCAAAGCTGGGGGTACTTTTCAGAGCCTTCAAGTCTTTTAAAAAGCTCGGCTTATACTCAGTTTTCATTCTTTCTCAAGTTCAGCTAGGGCGGCTTCCAAGTCCAAGGAAGTTTCATTTTTTACTTCCATCATGGCTCGATAAAGTCCCGCTTCTTCAATAACTTCTAGCAGTCGCTTATAATCACTGAAATCCAAGATTACTTTACGAATTTGACCGGAAACATCTGTAATCAATTCTTGAGCAAAGGGATATTGTTCTGCTGGCATATTTTCTCTCTGAATCCACTTTATCCGCAAATTTTACTAATAAATATAACACAAACTTGGGCAGCAGGTTTTCCCGCCATGACTCTTCACGGTGATTCCGGCGCCCCCAACGGTCATTCCCGTCCCCTCTGCACGGGGATAATCCCCGCGCTGATAACCTTTTCCCAGATTTCTAGTTGTTCTTCCAGGCTCTGCCTGGGAATCCTAATCTAGAGGCTCTGCCTCCCGTGTCAATTGGGATAATCCCCGCGCTGATAACCTTTTCCCAGATTATAATCAGCTTATCCCAAGTACAGAGGGGCGATCTATGCTTAATACCGAGTACGGGCGAATGGCCATTTGCCCCTACAAGAAACCCGGTTTCTGAAAGCAGAGACTTTATCCGGTCATGGTTCGCCTTTTATGAGATTAATCTGAAAACCACTCTAAAGCGATTTGAAACATGATGGAAGATAAGAGTATTGATGAGTTGATTGAAATTCTGGAAACCACTACCAATAAGAACACCCGCAGGCGAGCGGCAGACATCTTAGGTAAAATTGCCACAGGGGATGACAGGGCAATTTCGGCGTTAATCAAACTTCTGGAAACTACTACCGATGGGTACACCCGCAGGCAAGCGGCAGAAAGCTTGGGTCAAATTGCCAAGGGGGATGAAAGGGCGATTTCCGCATTAGTCAAACTTCTGGAAACCACTACCAGTGAGTACACCCGATGGCAAGCGGCATACAGCTTGGGTGAAATTGCCAAGGGGAATGAAAGGGCGATTTCAGAGTTAGTTAGAATTCTAGAAACCTCTACCGATGAGGGAACCCACAACGCAGGGGCATACAGCTTGGGTGAAATTGCCAAGGGGAATGAAAGGGCGATTTCAGAGTTAGTTAGAATTCTGGAAACCTCTACCGATGAGGGAACCCACAACGCAGGGGCATACAGCTTGGGTGAAATTGCCAAGGGGAATGAAAGGGCGATTTCAGAGTTAGTTAGAATTCTGGAAACCTCTACCAATCAGGACACCCGCAAGGAAGTAGCAGCCAGCTTGGGTGAAATTGCCACGGGCGATGAAAGGGCGATTTTGGCATTAGTCAGAGTTCTGGAAACCACTACCGATAAGCACACCCGCAGGAAAGCGGCATACAGCTTAGGTAAAATTGCCGAGGGGAATGAAAAGGCGATTTCCGCATTAGTCAAACTTCTGGAAACCACTACCAATGAGGATACCCGCAGACAAGCGGCAGAAAGCTTGGGTGAAATTGCCACAAGCGATAAAAGGGCGATTTCAGAGTTAGTCAGAATTTTGGAAACCACTACCAATGAGGGAACCCGCAGACAAGCGGCAGAAAGCTTGGGTAAAATTGCCACAAGCGATAAAAGGGCGATTTCAGAGTTAGTCAGAATTTTGGAAACCACTACCAATGAGGATACCCGCAGACAAGCGGCATACAGCTTGGGTCAAATTGCCACAAGCGATAAAAGGGCGATTTCAGAATTAGTCAGAATTCTGGAAAGCACTAAAAATAAGGATATTCGAGACAAAGCATTAACCTGCTTAGGTCAAATTGCCAGAGACAATACAACAGCCATCAAAGCCCTGATTAAATTGCTTTCTACCAGTTCCACCATCCGCCCCATTGCTAAAACCTTAGAAAAAATCGCTTCTCCAGGCAATTCAATTGCTCTTGAAGGATTGAGAAAACTGCTACCCGACATTGATCCTAAATCGGTTTTAACCCGTCGGCTAGTCAAAAAACTGATTCAAAAACTCGACGATCGCCAGAAACAGGAACTCGAACAAGATGAAGATAATCTGCTGCTGTTTCTCACCACCACCCGCATCAAAGAAACAGCCGATCGCTATTTTTCGGTCAACTCATACCAAAAGAGAAAATTTTGCTATCAACGAATTCTCGCCTGCCTTGACCGAATGCAGCAAGGACGGGATATTCTCGCTCGCCGGTCTTTAATGCAATCCTATTTAGAACTGTATCAGCAAATTGTTGCCTTTTCTCTGCAATTTAAAGAATACAAAAACACCTTTATTTACATCGAACTGTTCCGAAATCGCTATCTGGTAGAACGCATCGCCCAACAAGATGCCCCGTTACCCCAGACCATTTCCCCGGCACTTGCCCAACAAGTCCAAACCGCCAAACAAACAGAACGCCAAACCTTACAAACCTATACTGACGCCATCAATAACCCTCTCCTTGAAACCGAATTAGAAACCCTCAGTCAAGCCTGGGAAAATGCCAAACAAACCTTAGAAAATCTGTATTGCCAAGTGGCGGAAATCGAACCGGAATTTATCGCCAAAACCAAAGTTTATCCCATTCATTTCGAGGAAGTTCAGCAACTCCTACCCGCCGATACCGCCATTATCGAGTTTTTCTTCACCGAAACCGAACTGATTACCCTGCTAATTCTTCCCGGAACTCAATCTCCACTAATTCCCGAAACTCTTAGAATTAAACTCAAACCCAATCATCTGAAAACTTTAGCCCAAGACTGGAAAGCAGATTTGGCGGACAAAAATAAATCTGAAACCAATACAAGTGACACAACTATCCAACAATTACCCCAGTGGATTGACCATCTGGGCAAACTGCTCAATTTTACCCATTTAAACCAATATATCCCGCGCCAGATTAAGCAGTTAATCATTCTTCCCAATAACTATTTACATCTGTTCCCGATTCACGCTTTACCCTGGAATGAATCTAAAAAAAATAAACAGCGCCTCATTGACCGTTTTTCTGTCCGCTATTTCCCTAACCTGCACATCTGGAAAATCTGTCAGAACCGCCAAAGGACTCGCGACTCTTTCCTAGGCATCGAAAACCCTACCGCAGATAAAGACCTCATTTTTGCCAAAGCGGAAATTGGCAGTATTTGCCAGACGGGAAACTTTAAGAAAACTAAAGTTTTACCCCATGACAAAGCCAAAAAACAGGATATTCTGCAAGACGCCAAAAATTTCCACTGCTTCCACTTTTCCGGTCATGGGGAGTATAATTTCACTAATCCCCTGGAGTCTTATTTAGAGTTGTCAAAAACCCACTCAGAAAATCTCACCCTAAGTACCATTTTTACTGACTTACACCTGCCCAACGCGGACTTAGCAACCCTTTCCGCTTGCTGTACCGGGGTGGTGGATGCCTTTCAACCCACCGATGAATGTTTGGGTATTGCTACCGGGTTTCTCCTGGCAGGGGCAAAAGCGGTGGTCAGTAGTCTCTGGAAAGTCAACTCGATCGCCACTGCTTTTCTCTTAGATGAATTTTATCGGCAGCTAGAACAGACCCAGGATAAAGCTGTGGCTTTGCAAAACGCCCAAAATTGGTTGCGGAATTGCACAGCGGATAAGTTGAGACAGCGGGCAAATGAGTGGGATTTAAGTAGAATAGAATCTAAAGAGCAATTTCGCTTAGACAGGGCGCTGAAGCGGTTGCAGGGTTGTCCCTTTGAAAATCCTTATTATTGGGCGGCGTTTATTTTGACAGGATTTTAAGATTAATGGTTGTGATGCAGCAGTTTAGATCCCCCCCCAACCCCCCCCTTTAAAAAGGGGGGGCGAGTCTGAACCCCCCTTTTTAAGGGGGGCAGGGGGGATCTAAACCCAGGCTTTAGTAAAAGAATGAGAACGAAAATATGAGTAGCAAAGATATAGAGATGAACAATAGCGATTTTTTTATCTGTGCAGCATTTCGACAAATGCTGCTTGATTCCGATCCAGAAACCGAAGGCAAACTAGATCGGGCAACGGCTGTTTCTATTGCCAATTATTTAGCCCAAATTCCCCCAGAAGAACAACTGGAACCCGCAGTTATGGCCAATCATATTACTGAATTTTGCCAGCAACCGGGCAATGAGCGGCTATACGAATGGTTGGGAGAAATTTACGATCGCCTCGATGAAGATGGGATTGATAAACTGGTGAAAAAAACCGGCGACCCTGACGAAACAGCCGATGGCCCTCCCCAGGCGGAACGAATGTTATATAACGAAGGTCGAGATATTTGTGACTTTCTGCAAAAATGGGCTAACAAGAACCAGAAACCCCCAGAAAAAGAAAATGAGCAACAACCAAAATCTTAGCCAGATTCAAAACCAGATTAAAATTACTTCACCAACCCTGCATTTTTACCATTATGTACTCCGCAATGGTCTGAATGAACCTGCGGAAAAGCTAGAAGAACGTCGCGATTTTTTTAGTAAAAATCTGCATGAAATTGCATCTCACCTTACTAGCAAAAGTGGTAAAAAAGCAGCGGATTTTGTGCGTTTAACTCCTCTGGAAAAAGATTTATTACTATCGGGCAGTTTACTGGACTTGACCCAAGTGCCAGACGAATGCAAAAAATCAAATAGCGATCGCTTATATTTAGAAACTGGGACTCGTCATAGTCGCCTTGCGGTACGCCGTTTAAATGATACTTACTTGCTACGCTTTACCAGCTATATCCCATCAGCAGAAGGTCAGCGATCGCTAAAAACTTTTGCCGAACTCAGCGAACATATTAGCAACTTACCCATCGAACTGGGACAAACGGCTATTTTAGCAGGAATTATCCCAGAAATTGACTATCAAAAAGCAGATATTACCAAAATTGCGGCGGAATGTTTGACCAATTATTTTGGCCTAGAAATTAAACCAGAACAAGTGATCGAAAACGAGTTTTTAGGCAGTCCTTTCTGTGTTTACTGGCAACCCGTAACGGTGAAAAATTTCGCTCAAGTTTCGCTGACATCAATTCATTTAGCTGCCGTTTTTCTTTACAAAGATCCAGAAACCGAGAAGAAAGCCAACACCTTTTATAATATTCTGCAAGATATGCTCCTCAGCTATCATAAAATAAACTTTTTCCGCTCTCAAAGCCTCGTCCTTAAAGAAATCCTCAGCCAACAATATGAAAAAATCGAGAATTCAGCGAAGGACTACGCTCAGAAAACATGGAATAAAGAATCTCTGAAAGCCCTACCTCAAGAGTCTCTAGAATATTATAAAGGATTATCCTGGTTTTCTGACCAACAGAAAACCATAGCGGTGAATTTACATAACTATCGAGAATGCCTAAAACAAATTGAGCAATATAGTCAACAGCCAATGCCTCAATTTTTTCGAGATTTTCAGTCAGAAGCAGAATATTATATGCAACAGATAGAAACCACCATCGGCTTTTTATCCCCTGGTTTGCAATTGTATGATAAACTGATGTTAAGCGTGCAAACTCAAGTGAGTATTGATGATGAAAAACTGCAAACCCAACAAAGTGTGCAGCAACAAAAACTAGGTCAATTACTCACCGGATCTTGTGCCGCGATCGCGATCGGACAAATCCTTAACCCTGCTATCACTGCTACAGTTTCCCAAAATTATATCGACAAAGACCAACCGCAGCAAATCTCTGTGAGTAGCTTATGGGTCGGGGCAATTCTGACGATTATTTTAAGCGTTTTATCCGGTTGGTTAGTCAGTCGCTTGGTTTACCGCTGGTTTACCAACCAAGAATTTTAGGGGCGATATATCGCCCTTTCAAAACCTTTCCCAACCGGCAAAGAAACCGGGTTTCTACCAGCCTTTGAGTAGGGTGACAGAAGCTCGATCAAAGAAACCCGGTTTCTGATATCCCAGGCGATCGCGGATAGATGCGATCGCGCTTGATATTACAGCGGTTTTCTATTAAATAAACCACAATGATTTGTAGGGGCGAAGCATTCCGGCAGATAGCTTATTACTGAAAATATTAAATTAAATACCGGAATGCTTCGCCCGATCGCGGTTCAGTAATCTGAAAAACGCTGTAATTTCTATCTTACAGGCTAGGGCGAAGCATTTCGGTATATAGGTTATTCGTTTTTATCAATAATTTATCAGCCGAAATGCTTTGCCCCTACGGTATGATTATTTGGGGGATAGGGCGAAGCATTTCGGTATATAGGTTATTGGTTTTCAGCAATAATTTATCAGCCGAAATGCTTCGCCCCTACGGTGTTATTGGGAGGGCGAAGCATTTCGGTATATAGGTTACTGGTTTTCATCAATAAATTATCTGCCGAAATGCTTTGCCCCTCCGGGTATTTGTTAAACCTTAGCCAAACAAGCGGCTAAATCTTCATCCGGTGTAGTAATGGGTTTAATATGATATGTATCTGATAGCAATTTCAACACATTGGGTGATAAAAATGCGGGCAAAGTTGGGCCTAAGCGAATATCTTGAATTCCTAGATAAAGTAAGGTCAGCAAGACCGCGATCGCTTTCTGTTCATACCAGGACAAAATCATGGATAAGGGCAATTCATTCACCCCCACATTAAACGCATTGGCTAGGGCGATCGCAATTTGAATCGCTGAATATGCATCATTACATTGTCCCACATCCAATAAGCGGGGAATGCCACCAATATCGCCTAAATTTTGGTCGAAGAAACGGAATTTTCCACAAGCGAGGGTGAGCACCACACAATCACTGGGGACTTTTTCCACCAGTTCGGTGTAATAGTTGCGATCGGGTTTTGCCCCATCACAGCCACCAATCAAGAAAAAGTGACGAATTTGTCCCGCTTTCACCGCAGCAATCACGCGATCGGCCACACTCAAAACCGCATTCCGGGCGAAACCTGTTGTCACCTGACGGGGTTCGGTTGCTTCCGTAAATCCGGGTAACTCTAAAGCTTTATTAATTGCGGGGGAAAAGTCCGGCAGTCCATCAGGGCTATTAGGAATAGAATTCAATCCCGGATAGCCAACGGGCCCAAGGCTAAATAATTTATTCTGATAATTTTCGTGGGGCGGCATTAAACAATTGGTGGTCATAATAATCGCCCCTGGGAACTTAGCAAAATCCTTAGTTTGATTCTGCCATGCGGTGCCATAATGCCCATAAAAATGAGGGTAGTTTTGTTTCAGGTGGGGATAACCGTGGGCGGGCAATAATTCCCCGTGAGTGTAGACAGTAATTCCCTTGTTCATGGTTTGTTTGAGCACCGCTTCCAGTTGGGGAATATCGTGACCGGAAACGAGAATTGCTTTGCCCACTTTGGCATTGAGGGGAACGGGAGTGGGGACGGGATGACCAAAAGTGCCGGTATGTCCAGCATCAAGCAATTCCATCGTCCGCAGATTAATTTCCCCAACTTTAAGGGTCAGTTTCAGCCAATCATCGAGGCTGAGGTCTTGGCGTTCTAAAGCGGCGAGGGCTTCATAGCAAAATTGATAAATGCGATCGTCTTCCTGCCCCATTTCTTGAGCATGAAACGCATAGGAAGCAACCCCTTTAATGCCATAAAGTACCGTTAATTTGAGGGAGAAAATATCGACATTTGCACCTGATTGGCTGATGAATTTCAGGGCGATATCTTCTCCTTGAGTGGATAAACTTTCTTCAAAATCAGGTTCAAAACAGGAAATAGCTGACCAGTTTTCGGCGGAACCTGTGGCGTGTTCAATTTGGGTTTTGAGGTTTTCCCGGTATGCGATCGCTCGTCGAATATAATCCGTAAACCGATGTCGATCGAAGTTAACATTGGTCATCGTGGCAAAGATAGCTTCACAGGTAAAGCGATCGATTTCCTGAGTGGAAATACTCAATTGATTCGCTCGGATTGCCACGGGAGCAAGCCCACGCAAGAGATAGATTAATAAGTCTTGAACCGCATTGACTTCTGGACTTTTGCCACAAGCGCCCCATTGGTGGCATCCTTGTCCGCTGGCTGTTTGTTCGCATTGTTCACAAAACATCTTAAATCCTCTGGAAAAGTATCTTTTTTTACTATTTGCTTACTATTTTAAGGCCGGGAAATTGCTAATGGTTTGACTTAAGTCAAAAAATGGGGAAAAGTTCATAAATTACAGATTTTCTTCCAATTTGCTGCATTGGCTATACTAAGCATAATTTCTTATACCATTTACAAAAATTTATACGACAATAAGTATTTATATTGTAGGGTGGGCAAAAATCCACCATCATATATGGTAGGGTGGGGTGAATATTTTTGCCCACCCGAAGAATGTTAGGGGCTGTTGGATGAATTTTTGTCAATGGTATTAATATTTTACCCCATAAAAAACCGCAAAATAGTTAACAATAAAAAACGGTTGACTGTCAACCATAAACTGTCAACCGTCAACCGTTATTTGTTAACTTTTAAGCGAATTAATCGCGCAAAACTCGATCCAAAACTTGACCATTTGCCCCAACTAATTCTATATGCAGAGGCATTTGTCCGGCAGCGTGAGTGGAACAACTCAAACAAGGATCGTAGCAACGAATCCCCGCTTCTACCCGGTTGAGCATTTCTTCAGGAATGTCATTCCCATGAATATAATGCTTGGCAATTTGGGCCACGGTTTTATTCATCGCCAAGTTATTATTGCCAGTGGCAACAATTAGGTTAACTTTTTCCAGCAAACCATTTTCATCTACTTGGTAATGATGGAATAAAGTACCCCGTGGGGCTTCGCTGACCCCGATCGCATTTAATTCATTCACTCCACCAGTGGCGCGAACTCGGCTAGAAACCACATCGGGATCGTTAACTAGCTGTTCAATTTTCTCTAACGAAGCGACGATTTCTAGTAACCGGGCATAGTGATAGAAGAAAGAAGAAGTCGCCACACCACCAGCCCGATCGCGGAATTCTTGTAACTCGCGATCGGCGAGAGGAGTACCAAAATTAGAGCAAATATTCACCCGCGCCAAAGGCCCAACCCGATAAATCCCATCAGGATAACCTAAAGGTTTGTAATAGGGGAATTTCAGATAAGACCATTTTTCCACGGACTCACCGATAAAGTCCCGATAATTATCTTCACTCAAATTATCGGCCACAATATTGCCTTGACTATCGGTAAAGCGCAGATGACCGCCGTAATGTTCCCATGCGCCATCTTTGCCCACTAATCCCATAAATAGGGAGGGGAAATTACCAAACTCTGCCACTTCTGTGGTCAGTTGATCCAAAAGGCGCTTAAACAAACTCAAAGCTGTTTCAATGGTCGCGAAAGATTCTGGTAGGCGATCGCGAATCCACTGGCATTTTTCGTCATTCAGAGGCGATCGCACCCCACCGGGAACCGCCCAAGCAGCGTGAATTTTTTTCGCCCCCAGCAACTCAATAATCGTTTGGCCAAACTGCCGCAAACGAATCCCTGCCCTGGCTAAATCCGGATCTGCCGCCATCAAGCCAAACACATTTCGAGTGGCCGGATCGCTATCCCATCCTAACAAAAAGTCAGGACTACTTAAGTGGAAAAACGACAAAGCATGAGACTGGGTAAACTGGGCCAAATTCATCATGCGCCGCAATTTTTCCGCCGCTACCGGCACCTTCACCGCCAGAATTTTATCCCCAGTTTTTGCCGCTGCCAACAAGTGACTTACTGGGCAAATTCCGCAAATCCGAGCGGTAATCCCAGCCATTTCCGTAAAAGGTCTACCTTCGCAGAACTTCTCAAAACCGCGATATTCGACCACATGAAATCGCACATCATCGACTTCACCGGCATCATCTAAAAAAATCGATATTTTTGCGTGACCTTCAATCCGCGTCACCGGATCGATTACTACTGTTTTCGCCATAATAACTTGCCTGAATTATTGTGATTTTTAACTGGTTATTTGTTAGGGGTTATTGGTGGTTTGTGATTGGCACTTTTGCATCAACAATAACAAATAACCAATAACCCCTAACCAAATTTTTAACCAAACTTAATCATTTCTCGTCCTGCCATCACGGGTTTTTCCCCATTCAGGAGTGGTGCGATCGTAGCTTTAATCCGATCCGCATCCGGGGGACAACCGGGCAAATACAAATCTACCGGCACCACCTCATGTACCGGACTCACCCGGTCAAGTAACTCTGGCACAATCCCCGGTTCATCGGGCAACTGCGGCGTAATATCGCCCAATTCCAGATAACCCCGTTTCAACACAGGTTCAGCAGAACCCAACATATTCCGCATCGCGGGCACATTTGCCGTCACCGCACAATCCCCAAAAGAAATCAGGAACTTAGTACGTTCTCGAACTAACTTGAGTAGTTCCAAATTATCTTCATTGGCAACAGCGCCTTCCACCAAACAAACATCAACGTTTTCGGGATATTCTTTGATATCAGACCCCACCGGGCTGTACACCACATCTACATATTTGGCGACTTCAAACAGCCACTCATCCAAGTCTAGAAAAGACATATGACAGCCGGAACAGCCAGCCAGCCAAACCGTAGCAAATCTTATCTTGTCCATTGCTTATTCTCCCGTGCGTTGACCAAAAATTCGAGTGTGTCGCGATCGTGGATCATTTCTCCTGTGGTAGCACCCTTACGGAAAATCGACCCCGTGGGGCAAGCTTCCACGCACTTACCGCAGGAAGTACAAGCATCTACCTCACCCCAAGGTTGATTCAATCCCGTAATCAGACGTGAATTGCCGCCACGATTTGCCACATCCCAAACGTGCGCCCCTTCAATTTCATCGCACACCCGCACGCACCGCGTACACATAATGCAGCGGTTGTGGTCGATGCCAAACTGAGCATGGGACATATCCACGTCCCGTTTGGGGAAACGGTACTCAAAGCGGGTGTGATCCATCCCCACTTCGATCGCTAAATCTTGCAACTCACAATTGCCATTCGCCACACAAACCGCGCAAACATGGTTGCCTTCCGCAAACAGCAACTCCAAAATCATCCGCCGATATTCTTGAAGCTTCGGAGTATTTGTATGGATCGTCATCCCTTCCGTGGGTTGGGTGGTACAAGCGGGCAACAGCTTGGGGATGCCTTCCACTTCCACCAAACAAACCCGACAAGCGCCCACATCACCCACACCTTCCAAGTGACACAACGTGGGAATATGAATCCCGGCCTCTCGCGCTATTTGTAGGACAGTTTCTCCCTCGCGAGCGCTGACCATCTCACCATTGATCGTTAAAGTGATAACTGACATAAGACCTAATTTCTCCTTTTATTTGTTATTGGTTAATTGTTGTTGGTTATTCGTTGTTTGTTGTTTGTTGGCAAGTTGTTTGTTGTTTGTTGGCAAGTTGTTTGTTGTTTGTTCGCAAGTTCATAAACCAACCACCAACCACCAACCACCAACCACCAACCAATAACCAATAACCACCAACCACCAACCACCAACCAATAACTAACAACTCACTGCCACTTTTCCATTAGGACTGTCCTGAAGCAGCACTAAATACTCGTCGCGGAAATAGCGGAGGGTACTGAGGATCGGGTTCGGTGCGCTCATCCCCAGTCCACACAAGCTGGTTTCTTTGACCATCAGGCAGAGGGCTTCTAATTTTTCGATATCTGCCAAAGTTGCTTGTCCCTTGAGGATTTTGGTCAGGGCTTCGTGCATTTGCACTGTACCCGCACGGCAAGGAATACATTTACCGCAGGATTCTTCCCGGCAGAACTCCATATAGAATTGCGCCACGTCTACCATGTTGGTGTTTTGATCCATCACCACCATACCGCCGGAACCCATCATCGAACCCAGTTTGGTCAGGGAATCGTAATCCACGGGGGTATCGAGCAAATGAGCCGGAATACAACCACCGGAAGGGCCGCCGGTTTGCACCGCTTTGACGCTGCCATTGGGAACGCCACCGCCCATTTCTTCCACAATTTCCCGCAGGGTAATCCCCATCGGCACTTCAATCAGGCCATTGTTGCGGATTTTGCCCGTGAGGGCGAAAATTTTCGTGCCTTTGCTCTTTTCCGTGCCAATGCTGGCAAACCACTCGGCCCCTTTGTTAATAATCCCGGCGATATTGGCAAAGGTTTCCACGTTGTTAATCAGGGTGGGACATTCCCATAGTCCTGACTGGGCCGGGTAGGGAGGACGAGGACGAGGATTGCCCCGTTCGCCTTCTACGGAAGCGATCAGCGCGGTTTCTTCCCCACAGACAAAGGCTCCCGCCCCCATGCGAATATCAATTTTGAAGTCAAACGGTGAGCCAAAGATTTGACTGCCGAGGACACCATATTTCTTGCCTTGTTGGATGGCTTTTTCTAAGCGTTTGATGGCCAGGGGATATTCCGCCCGCACATAGATAAACCCGTGGTTGGCACCCAAGGCATAACCCGCGATCGCCATCCCTTCGATCACCAAATGGGGGTCACTTTCTAGGACACTGCGATCCATAAACGCGCCTGGGTCGCCTTCATCTCCATTGCAGATGACATATTTCTGATCTCCGGGCATCTTCGCCACCGTTGCCCACTTCAGACCCGTGGGAAAACCCCCGCCCCCACGTCCGCGCAATCCACTCTTAGTAATTTCCTGCACCACTTCCGCAGGACTCATGTCGTGGATCACCTTATATAAGGACTCATAACCACCCACGGCAATATATTCTTCGATCCGTTCTGGGTCAATTTTGCCGCTATTTTCTCTGACAATCTGAACTTGACGGCTAAAAAATGGGTGATTCGGGTCGCCCTTAAGCAAGCCTGCTTCCGTATTGTTTTTCAGGGCATCAATAATCAGGGTGGCTTGTTCTGGCTTCACCTCTTCATACAAAATATTGTCTGGGTCAATTTGGACTAATGGCCCGCGACCGCAAAAGCCCATACAACCAACCCCGACCACTTCCACTGTCGCATCCAAGCCCGCTTCGGTGGCGGCGGTTTCCAAATTTTTCTTCAGTTCCGCTGAATTAGACGCTTGGCAACCCGTCGATGTACAGCAATGTACCCGAATGTTCTTCTGTCTTGCCCGTTCTTTAGCGGCTATTTCACGCAGTTCAATTAAATCCATATTACTTACTCCTCTGTTTCAATTTCTTTGCACTCATTGCTTGTAGGGTGCTTGTGGGGGTAATTTGCCAGGAAATTTCTCGGATTCATGTTCAGTCCTTTGAACCCGCATGAACTGTCTGGTATTGCTTTAGTCGGTTCACTACCATTTCTGGAGTTTGTTTACCCGCCACTGTACCGTCAAAAACCACCGCTGGGGCAATGCCGCAAGCCCCAATACACCGGGCGGCCATCACCGATAGTTGGCCATCAGGGGTGGTTTCGCCGGGGCGAATGCCGAATTCCTTTTCAATTGCTTTGACAATTTCACCGCCACCTTTGACATAACAAGCGGTGCCCAAGCAAACGACGCAAGTATGCGCCCCACTGGGTTTCAGGGTGAAGAGATGGTAAAAGGTGGCCACGCCATATACGCGACTCAGAGGCAGTTTCAAACCTCTTGCTACATAGAGCAATACATCTTCTTCTAGGTAGCCAAAAGCTTCTTGAGCTTTATGCAATACCTCAATCAAGGCATCTTGACGATATTGATTCCGCTTCATCGTTATGTCTAGCACTTTAAAGCGTTTATCCCCGCTAGGGTGGTCTGATGGGCTTTTTTTGGCTTTGGCCGCTTCACTTTTCACTTCTTTAGATTGCATAGCTAATTTAGTCCTTTGTTTCGCTCGAAATAAGGGATTCTATGGGTTGGGTCATTCGGCTTTTGCGGGTCGCGATCGGGTAATGCTTCTCTATTAGCTTGACCGCGTAAATTACCCGTTGAGAAATATTTTCACTTCCCATGTTGAGTCGGTATTTATCTCCCCAGATAATCGTTTATGGTTTTAACCTCCTAGCTAATTGAGGCATTTGAGACAGGGTTTTCATTATGCTCAAACTTCTGGTTTACTGCTCACTCTATATCCTGACATATTTTTTAGGAATATATTGCCTGATTCCAGAATGTTTTTAGAATTTATCCGGTAAATTTTCTCACTGCTGGTTATTTGAACAAGCTGACTTTTTCCTGATTTATTAGTTAAATTCCTCTGACATTAGATTTTTTGTCACCTATTCTATGAATTATAGTCAAAACCATTCCCTAAACAGATTAAATTATGTGAAGCAATCTGAGAGCCACACATCGGCTTGATTTATTGAGATTTTCAGTTTTGGCCGTTAAAAACCTTAAGATTTGGTTAAGATTTCCGCGAAAAAAACAACAAAAATGTTGTTTAATCTCTGCTTTTGGTTGAGACAGTTTTTCTCTATTTTTGACTGACTCAGATTGTGTCATGTATTCATCAAAAACAAGGGGAAATCATGGATGGGGATTTATTTTTTCTGCTGATTTCCCCGTTTTTTTGCAACTCCGAGAGTGATTCACCACGATCCAGCTTTCCGTAAAAGATGATTCACGGGCAAACTCCGCCATGATTCCCTAGCAGCGATCGCGCCCCTGGTTCGACGGAAATAGGCGATCGGGCTAAAATCAGTTTAGCTTACCATAGGCATAAGAAAGACTAATCATTAATTGGGTTTAATGATGAAGAATTTTAAGAATTGTGTGTTATATTAAAAATGGGCAAACAAAAAGCCCAATAAATAGAACCTCGAAAAATACATAGCACTCATAAACACATGACCACTACTCTGCAACAGCGCGAAGGCGCATCTTTGTGGCAGCGCTTCTGTTCTTGGGTCACGAGCACCGACAACCGCATTTATGTGGGCTGGTTCGGCGTCCTGATGATCCCCACCTTGTTGACCGCAACTATCTGCTACATCATTGCTTTCGTCGCTGCTCCTCCAGTGGACATCGACGGCATCCGCGAACCTGTGGCTGGTTCCTTACTGTTAGGCAACAACATCATCTCTGGTGCGGTTGTTCCTTCCAGCAATGCGATCGGTCTGCACTTCTACCCCATTTGGGAAGCGGCTTCTCTCGATGAGTGGCTGTACAATGGCGGCCCATATCAGTTAGTGATTTTCCACTTCCTGATCGGCATCTTCTGCTACATGGGTCGTGAGTGGGAATTGTCCTACCGCTTAGGTATGCGTCCTTGGATCTGCGTCGCTTACAGCGCTCCCGTAGCTGCTGCTAGTGCCGTGTTCCTGATCTACCCCATCGGTCAAGGTTCTTTCTCCGATGGTATGCCTCTGGGTATCTCTGGAACCTTCAACTTTATGTTGGTGTTCCAAGCTGAGCACAATATCCTGATGCACCCCTTCCACATGTTGGGTGTAGCCGGTGTGTTCGGTGGCGCTTTGTTCTCCGCCATGCACGGTTCTTTGGTGACTTCTTCTTTGGTGCGTGAAACCACCGAAGTGGAAAGCCAAAACTATGGTTACAAGTTTGGTCAAGAGGAAGAAACCTACAACATCGTTGCCGCTCACGGTTACTTTGGTCGTCTGATCTTCCAATACGCTTCCTTCAACAACAGCCGCTCTCTGCACTTCTTCTTGGGTGCATGGCCGGTGATTGGGATCTGGTTCACCGCTCTGGGCGTGTCCACTATGGCCTTCAACCTGAACGGTTTCAACTTTAACCAATCTATCGTTGACTCTCAAGGTCGCACGATCAACACCTGGGCCGACGTGATCAACCGCGCTAACCTGGGTATGGAAGTGATGCACGAACGTAATGCTCACAACTTCCCCTTGGATTTGGCTGCTGGCGAAGCTGCTCCTGTGGCTTTGAGTGCTCCTCAAATCAACGGCTAATTTTTAGCTAAAGCTTAAACAAGCTTAATTAAAAAAACGCTCTCCTGGAAAGGGGAGCGTTTTTGTTTTTGGGTGCGGACTTGATATAAATCTATCCAAATTATCCAAATAAACGGATTAACCAATTGGTAAATTTTACTGCCACCTCGCTACAAGGACGAAGCGCCTGACTTGTAATTGCTTTTCCCAAAGGATAACCCGGTTCATCCTGCCACGCAAGATAAGTATGAATTACTGCTTTACTCCGATGCACTTCTTTAAATGTAATGACTTTCCTTTCCTCGGCTTTTTCAACACATTCTCGCGCAAATTCCAGAGATTTTGGTTCTGCCAATTCTGCACAAAAGTCTTCTAACATTCCAGAATCTTGATTATTTGGCATCAGCCAAAATCCCAGCTTGGGTTTATCTGCAATAGGCTCAACCACTGTCCCATCAGGATCAGGAATTTTCGGTAGTAAATAGTTGTGATTATTGTTCTTTAATTTATTGCTGATGCTCTGCCATCTTCCGGCAACAGAGGGCTTATCAGCATCAAGAATAACGCCGATTACTTCAGGGGGATTAGGACGGATAATTAGAGCATTTAATCGTTTTAAAACCCCATCATCTGAGCCACATTGATAGATTCCGAAAGTCTCAGGAACATGGTGGGCTTGACATAAAGCCATGACTACATGGCAATCATTATCTCCTTCAACCAATAAAACTTTATTAGTATCTTGCTTACAAACATTGCTCATAATGCTCACCGCACCTCAACATCCATATCGATCGCATCTCTGAGGGTTTCCGATGTATATTCTGTCGCTTTAATCCCCTGATTCTTGGCATCAAGTCGAAAAAAAGCGCCTAGGGTAGGATAGTTATTCCAGGCATGGTCAAACCCTTTTATACAATCACGGCTGTGAGTTGTGGCAAAAACTTGAACATTAAGTTTATCTGCTAGTTGAAAAACAATATCCCAAACTTTAGGCTGTAAAGTCCAATGCAATCCATTTTCAAATTCATCAATTAATAAAATGCCATTTTTGGCATTGACCAAAGCCACCAGTATATGAAACAAACGAGTCATGCCGTCTCCCATACTTTTGAGAGGTAATGGATCGTCAATGCCTTTGATTTTTACCAAAGGAATACGGCGATCGCTGGCACTACCTCTGCTGATATCCTCGACAAAAGCTATTCCAGAAACGCGATCGTCAATCAGACGAAGCGCAAAAATCACCTCCGACTCTAAATCGGTCAAACTTGTTAAATCCCAAAGAGCCGCTAGTTTTCGATTAGGCATATTTTCTGTGGAAACAATCTGCCAAGTGTATTCTAATTCAGACGGCTGTATTTGATAAATACTGTTGAACTGGCGCACCTCTCTAAGTTCACTGTCTAGTCTAAAAATTCTCCGATTTGCTTCTCCTTTTTCTGCTAATAAATACCATTCTATATTAGAAATAATATTATCAATTTTTTCTGGCAAAATTATAATTTTTTTAAGATTCCCGTCAGGATCATTTATATTTTGATAAGCCGCAATGCCAATCTGAAGCTTTGTGTGGGAGGCAAGTTCTCCCAAAGAAATTTTATCCGCTTCTATTTTGGGCAATTTATGCCCAAAGAAAAGATGCCGCACTGGATGCGCTATAAAATTTTGATAATGGGATTTCGCCTCACTCACCCATGTTTCTTGCCTAGAGTCTAAAAGGTCAAGCAGAACGGTAGAAGAAGCATTACTAGCATAGAGTTCTACTGCTTCGAGAAATGTACTTTTTCCAGAATTATTCTGGCCAACAATTAGGTTGACACGACTCAGTTTGGTAACGGTCAGATGTTGAAATAACCTAAAATTAATGATTTGAAAGGATTCTAGCATCAATTTACGCCTGATTCTTGGCAAATAGTTTATATTATATTTGACTCAAAAAAATCCCTTGGCATTTTCGATCGCCTGGGGGGATATTTTATTTTACCATTTTGGCTGCGATCGATGCAAATGCGATCGCCTCATCTTCTAGCAACATCTCAATTACCTCACGCAGATTTTCCGGCAACTCATCCTTTCTGCCTGGGAATGCGCCCCCGGAAATCCGGGGATATAGCCAACATAAAGCTGAGTATCAGGATCTTTTTCAACTTCAGCGATCGCAGTAAATGTTTTCATCGGATTGATTTGGGATGTTTTAAAGACCATTACAGCGGTTTTCTATTAAATCTACCACAATGATTTGTAGGGGCGAAGCATTCCGGCAGACAAATTATTGCTGAAAATATTGTAAGGGCGAAGCATTCCGGCAGAAGCTCGATGCTTATAATATTAGATGGACTACCGGAATGCTTCGCCCCTACCGGAATGCTTCGCCCTATCGTGGTTTAGTAATCTGAAAAACACTGTAATATAATTACTCAAATTTTTTATTTTTCCTGGTGGTCTAGGGATTAATTATAGCTTAATGTATTCTTGAAATATCCGGTTGATTTGAAACAATCCTCGCCCCCTCTCTGATATTTTTTCGACTAAGCCCCGTCTGCCTAAAGATTGCATAGCTTCGGTTAATTCTGATTTGGAAAATTCCCGTAATCCAGATGCTTGAGAAATATCTACCGCTTCATTCTGGCTGGCTAACCAGGATATCACTTTTTGCTCTAACTTTGATAATCGCTCTAAGTGGTATGCTAAAATTGGTTTTAAGTCGCCGATAAATATCTCCTCTCTCTGCCCCCCTTTTTTAAGGGGGGGTTGGGGGGGATCTCCTAAAAATAAGGAAACGCTACCATCAAATAGTTCTAATATCGTTGAGGCGATGATATTTAACCAGGTGGGATGACCTTGATAGAGGTTGATTAATTCTGGCCATTTTTCTGAGTCGGTTAATCCGTGTTCTTTCAAAATTTCTTCAGCATCGGATTCTAATCCTTTGAGGTTTAAGGTGCGGGTGGATTGTTTTTCTGCTGCTAAGGTAGCAATTTCTCTGGGTTTTTCCCAACTCAGGAGAATCACGCAACTTTGATGATGGTTTTTGGCGATTTGTTGCCAGAATTGGCCATATTCTTTATGTTCGGTTAAGTATTGACCGGCTAATTCACCGCTTTGAAAAAGATTTTGCAGGTCATCGAGGATGACTAAACAGCGCGAGTTACGAAAGTAATCAATTATTGTCGGTAATGGGGGCGGTTGGGACTGGGCAAAAAATTGTTGCAGTTGGTTTTTTAGGGAGGAAAGGGTGGGAGTTTCTGTGAGACTTCGCCAAATAATATAGTCAAATTCAGGCTTGATTTGTTCGATGAGTTGCCTGGTTAGTAAGCTTTTGCCAATGCCACTTAATCCATAGATGGTGATTAAGCGGATCTGGTCTTGTAAGATCCACTGTTTGAGGGTATTTAGTTCGGTGGTGCGGTTGTAAAATTCCGTGAGGTCTGGGGCGTCGGTTAAGTCAATAATGGGTGAAGAATTTTGGGTGGGGGAAGAGTCGGGGGAAGAGTTAGGGGAAGAGTCAGGAGAAGAGGGCGATCGCTGTTGAGTATCTTTAATAGTTTGTACAAACTGATGACCAATATTAACAGTATCAAATTGATTAACAGTATCAACATCAACTTGTAAACAGTGACCGGATTGGGGAGATTGAGAAACCCGATATTTTTTCTCTACCTTGGAACGAAAATTATACTTTTTCAGGTCTTCTCCTAATTCTTCCCGTAACTTTTCCCATAACTTAGCGGCTTCTTTTTTAACGTGAGATTCACGACAATTATTATATTCTTTAGCAATTTGAGAATACTTTTTCCCTGACCACACACCCTTGAGTATGGCTTCCTCTATAGGCTTGAGAGGTTCGCCGGTTTTCTCAAGGATCAGCTTTTCAGCCCACTCTAACACTTCTTCAATATTTTTCATCAGTAAAAATACAGATACTTTATCTTAAAGAAAGAACTATATCCTACCAAATCCTACTTTGTCAATATCAAGGAACCAAATCCTACTAAATCCTACTAAATTTTTTCAGGATACTGGGAAAAATTGGGTACTAAATTTACTGTCTTATGGTTGTCGTATATAAATGTTACAGAGTAAGATTGGGGAAACGATCAAAAGCAGATTCAAGGATCATAATTTTATGATTTTGGTGATCGTTAATCATCTGAAACATTTTATGCCTAGTCGCAGAGCACGTTTACATACTATTATTCATGCAGCAGCGACAGAAGCTACAGCCGTTGGGTTTGCCACTGCCCAAATTCCGGGAGACCGCCTTGTGATTGGTGCTGTTCAACTCAATATGACAATTGAATTGGCGGCTGAGTTCGGACACAATATTGATAAAGCTGCCGCTATGTCTATAATCACTACAGGTGCATCGACTTTTATCGGAGTTGAGACATGTAATGCTATCATCAAATATGCTCCAGGAATAGGAAATGCAGCTAATATGATTACTGCTGCTTCTGTCACTGAAACGATTGGTTGGGCTGTTGTTGAATATTACGAAAATAAAAAAAAATAATGGCATTGCATTATTTTGAATTTCCCAGAAACATAGAAACCCGGTTTCTTCAAGAAACCGGGTTTCTGCATTTCTGGACAATTTTCTGACAGAAATTAGCGACGGGATTCTCGCGATTGGCTTGGCGCGATCGCACATATTCCTATACCGTTTCCAATTAAAAATGCAACCCTTTTGGGCGCGGGGGCGAAGCATTCCGGTATATAGGTTAATATTTTGATCCGATGTGATCTGCCGGAATGCTTCGCCCCTACTATTAGATGAATTTTTGTAAATGGTATTAATAGTACCTTAATCTACCTTTTGTGCTAATAAATGTTTAACCCAAACTCGATTTGTTTCTGATAAAGCGGGAACAATTTCTGAGGTATAATCAATCCGATAATCATAGCCAGCTTTATCATAAATTTCGGTAAATAACTGCTGGAAGTTTACCGTTGGCTCAACATCGTCCGATCGCAAAGGCAGAGAAAAACTAGGCAGCGCATCTTTTAAATTAAAAGCATATAACTCCGCTGCTGGTCTTTGGGCATAACGACTAATTAAAATTCGATAATCTGACTGAATATCCGGGGCTAAAATTGGCAGAGAATCAAAGCTTCTAAGTAAATCAATTTCGATTAAATTGGTTAAACTGCCTAAAATCCGCTGACGTTTTTGCAGATAACTTTCTCGTCCTTCCCCCGGACGTTTATTAACCGGAGATAAAATTTCCACAACCGTAACAACTAAACCGCTGCTTCTATCTCTTACTTCTAAATAATGCTGCTTAATTTTTTCAGACATCGGCACCTTAACCACAATCGGTTGAAGGGGAGATGAAGCAACAGCCACAGCGGTTTGAGACGAGGCTTGATTCACCGGAGAAGACTGACGTTTGACCGCTAAATCTGGAACTCCCACTAACAGGGAATTATCGCCATTAAACGGATTCACTTCATAAATACGCTTTTCGATCGCAATTTCATACTTGGGACGAACTTGCGGCACTAAAGAATCTGCCAATGCCACAATTAACCGGCTATGAACTTCAGGCCAAAAATCAGGATTTTCCAGATAAGGATCGAACCCTGGAAACGGTGAAGGCATCGATTGACCTCCGTGCAAATGAAAATTGAATCGCCTCAACTAATCATAGCAATTTTTAATTGCTCAATTCGCCCCACCACTTCCAGGAATGGTGTTATTTGACATCAGATTCCAGCGCATTCGATCGCGAAATCCTATTCAGACGAAATTAAGACTGAACCACGGTAGGACCCGCGCATTCCGTAGGGGCGAATGGCCATTCGCCCCTACTGCCGGAATGCTTCGCCCCTACAGATGCTTTGTGGTTTTGACTTAAAGGTTATCGGGATCTAGCCCGATCGCCCGCAACCGTTCCGCGAGACGTTCGGCCCGCTGGTGTTCAATTTCCGCTCGTTGGCGTTCAATCTCCGCCCGCTGGCGTTCTGCCTCAGCAAGCTCAACCGCTTGTTCGGCTTTTTGGCGTTCAGCCTCTTCCGGTAACAACACCAAATTGCCTTCGGTATCGTAAAACCGTAACCAAACTGCCGCTTCTCGGTCGATAGTACCCGACCAAGTTCCCAGCCAAAAGCCCAAACTCTCACACCAGAGCCAACCTCGGTCATTTGCCCCCAAGGACTGATAACCGTGGGAACTGTGCAAGTGCCATCCCTGCAAGGAATTTGGCTCAAACGGGTCAAAGACAAAGTAATCAGGGGTGCGGAAAACCCGCTGATAAATATCCTTCTTGACTCCTTTATCTATCCTCGCGGTACTGGGGGACATGAACTCGACAATTACATCTGGGTAGCGACCGCCTTCCTGCCAGACCACCCAGCCCTGTCGTTCCCTTGTCCCGTCTACATCTAAGACCGCAAAGAAATCAGGGCCGCGAAAGTCTTTGTTTCTAACTTGTTCGCTGCTGTAATAAATAAACATATTGCCGCCCGTGTAAAAATCATTGCGCGAGATCCAAGCTTGTTGCAATGACCGGATCAGGACGTTCATGGCAATGCGGTGGCGGTTAGTCTCCAAGGGTTCTCCATCATCAAAAATCAAGTCCGTCGGCGGCATGGGCGGTTCCCAGTCCGGCTCTACAACGGTTTCGGGGTTATAGGCGGTGAGCTCTACTGACATTTTCGGCTCCCTACGGTTGGTAGTTCTTGTTGATGATTATATCCCTTGGGGCAAATAGCTGGCGGGTGCATCCCAGCGGCATTCCCGCCGTTTTGCTCCTCTGAGTTAATTAGCGATCGACCCCACCGATCGCACTGATGCACGGCACGATACCAACTTCTCCTTAGATTTGGCCGCCCTCGATGCTGCTCCTGTGGCGAATGCGCCTCAAATCAATGGCTAATTTTTAGCTAAAACCGAATTAAAAAACGGTCTCCTATTGGGGAGCATTTTTTTAGGTTTTTTGTGGTCAGGATTTATCAGTAATTTTGCACCACAGAGGGACAGATAAAACAGCGTTGAGTTATATATACCTCATCCGGTTTAACTCGTCCTATTTCTATCATGTAGGGGTCAGCAGCGGTTGACCCCTACTTATACCATTTTGAAAAATAATTGCTGCACATCAACGATCGGCGATTTTCCCACCCCTCTTTCCGCAAGGGAAGGGGGATCTATCGATGCGGACTTAAATTAAAATGGGATGAGGCGGAGCAATTCCGCAAGAGCCAGAAATAATCCGCACTTAATCATTCTTTAAAACGTAAATGTTGTCCGAATTGTTCCCACCATAATTTCATTTCGATCGCCATTAGGTTCGGGATGCAAAATCAGAAACATCCCCGGAGTCAAGAAAATACGATCGGTCAACTGAATCCGATACATGGCCTCAATATGCCAGCTAATATCATCTGTAGAGGAATCACTTCCGGCATCACTACGGATAACTCTGGGAGGGTTGCCAATCAATAAAGATGCGAGGTTTCCTTTGCCCCCCAGATCGGGAAAACCTAAACTCAATGCCCAATAAATAATCTCAGCATTACTACCCGCAGGAATGTCCGACGCTAAATTAGAGGTTTCCGCATTAGCAATAGTATAGCCGAACCAACCAGAGAGGTTTAACTTAGGAACTAATCGGTAGGTTGCTTCCACCCCAAAATGATCGCCAGATGTGGCAACTTGATTGCCAAAAGGTTGATTTGCCAGTACGGTTCCCGTTGCCCCCGATAGCATTATCTGTCCGGATGGATAATAAGAATGAGTATAGGTTAATCCCACCCCCAAGTTGGGATCGGGTTGGTAGGCAAATTGGGCGATCGCTGCATAATTTCCATTAAACAATCCCTTTTTTATGTCTGTATTTTCAGCATTTCTGGCCAAATAGCCCAAAGTTAAAGTTAAGGGATTTGCTAATCGGATATTGGTGACAATACCCTTTGCTCCTTCCCCCTGGCGATAGATCGGACTGTAACGACCAAAACGGGAAATTGAACCCGTAAAGTTAGGCAGTAATAAAGGATTAAAACTAGGAATATGTTCCGGGGCTTCCAAGCCTCCAGCTTCTACAATTACGTTGGCTGCTTTGCCAATCGGAAAACGATAGTGGAGTCGTTGGATCTGTAACTGATTGTTGTTGTTGCCATCAAATCCCAAGCGAGTCATGTTGGTTCCTGTCACCCCAACATTTAATGGCGTTCCGTTGAATAATCCTAATCGCATTCTTAGCAGGTCTTTGCCGCTAAAACTGGTACTGAAATTGAGCCGCACAACGTTAGACAAAACCGTTTCAGTTGCGTCAGAATCGCCACCGACTCGATCGCCAAAAGTATCCGAAATCGCCAACACTGCGTCGCCGGAAAATTTGACAGTTGGAGAAAACTGCTGCCCTTCTAAGGTGCTAATTCTGGTTGATAATGAATCAACTCGCTTTGGTAAATCTGCTAGTTCATGGGGAAATTCTGCCTGCAATCTCCCCAGTGTTGCTAAATCTTCTCTGGGAAGCTGATTGGTGGTGTGAGAGTTAGCTAATGCTAAAATGCGATCGAGACAGGCATTTAAAGATGATGCAAACTCATCGCGAGTTAAGGCGCGATTTCCCCGGTAAGTTATGTCCGGGGATCCAGCAATGCAGCCATAACGCTCTTTTAAAGATTGTAGCGCTTGAAATGCCCAATCTGAGGGAGTTACATCAGCAAGTTGGGAAACAGAAGTTACTCGATCCATTGGCTCATTTTGCCACTGATTTAGCTCGGATTCAGCTAGTTCTGCGGCGACAATTTTAGGATAGACAATTGACTCTTCCCAATCTAATTGGACTGTTTTTGGCTCCTCGAAGATACTTTCAGACCCAGCTAAAGCCTTAAGGTTATTTAACTGTAAAACTGCCACAATAGTAGATGCAATGCCCCAAAAAAATTGGGCAAATTTTTGCTTCATAATTTAACCCTTATTTCAATGTTTACAGTGTTGAATTAACCGAATTAAACAGGATCCAACCGAATCGTTAAATTCAGGCAGCCTGTGTTTTAGCACCGCGCCAAGGTCTAGAAAAATTGACGAATTACCTTTTTGGTATGGAAGATGACAAATTGTTAGCCTTTCGGTCTCCGAATCCTTTGATTAACTAGGAAAAAATCATAAAGTATTTTGTTTTTTTCGACAATGCCCCTACCAGGCATAGACAACGAGAGCGAACACAATTATCATGGGAATGCTTGATGAATAATCATGCTTACTTTTTATGCTCAAATCAGATGCTCAAATCAGTAGAAAATAAGAGGTTTGCTTTGACCAAGGTCATGCGATCGAAAAGAGCTTTTCTGCCAGAAGTTCTCAGTATTCTGTGTATTTTGTGTCTTTGGCAGTTTGGTGCAAGTCAGTATCCCAAAGCGATTTTGCCCTCTCCTGGAGAAACCCTGATTGCATTGATGCAACTTCTATTCAATCGTTCTTTGCTAGAAGCGATCGGGGCTACGATGCTGCATAGTTTGGGCGGTTTTACTGTTGCTGCTGTGGCGGGGATTAGCGTTGGTTTACTAGCAGAAATGCAGCAGTTTGTCAAGCGGATGTTGATGCCGATCGCCACTGCTTTGCAGGGAATTCCCCCGATCGCCTGGATTGTCCTTTCAGTTTTGTGGTTTGGCATGGGCAATGCTAACTCGATCTTTACGGTTGCTGTAGCCATATTTCCGTTAGTATTTATTGCCACTATTGAAGCATTGCAGACCACAGATCCAAAATTATTGGAAATGGCACAAACTTATAAAATCAAGGGATGGATGTTAGTGCAAGAGGTTTATTTCCCCCAGTTAATTTCGATTTTGTTTCCGGCGATCGCCTCTGGGTTAGGATTAGCTTGGCGAGTGGGAATTATGTCGGAAGTGCTGTCTGCTCCTACGGGAATTGGCGCCGAACTCAACCGGGCAAGAGGTAATTTAGACACAGCTACAGTCATGGCATGGATTGTCATAACAGTAGTGCTAATTCTCAGTGGCGATTACTTATTGTTGCGGCGGTTAAGGAATTATTTAATGCCTTGGCGGAGCCAAATGATCGTGCAGGATCGGGGTGAATTTAGGGAATGTTAAAATTACGCAATATTTATCAACAATTTGGGGCTAATTGTGTCATTGATGGCATCAGTTTTGATTTGGCACCAGGACAGGTACTTTGCTTAGTTGGTCCTTCAGGTTGTGGCAAAACCACCCTACTTCAAATTGCCGCCGGTTTGATAATTCCCACTTCGGGAAAAGTAGAAAAATTTAGCAATGAAACAGCTTATGTTTTTCAAGAACACCGTTTACTTCCTTGGCGTACCACGTTAGAAAATCTCACAATTGGGTTAAAAGCCAGAGGAATTTCCGCTCAACAAAAGTCATTTGTAGCACGACAACTGGCGGCACAATTGGGATTGGAACAGGCGTTACATCTCTATCCCCATCAATTAAGTGGCGGGATGCAGCAAAGAGTTGCCCTAGGAAGGGCTTTGGCGATCGAACCCGATTTATTACTATTAGATGAACCGTTTAGCGCTTTAGATGTGGGGCTACGCAGACAATTACAAAGATTGGTGCTGGATTTAATTGCCACTAAGCATCTGGGGGTAATTTTAGTGTCTCACGATTTAGCAGAAGCGGTATTAATGAGCGATCGCCTTTTGGTATTGTCTCCCAGTCCGGCTCGCATTATCTATAATTGGCAGATTTCGCGTTCAAAAAGCCAACGGGATGAAGCTTTTATTTACAAAACTGTTTGCCAGTTGCAGGAAATTTCCGAAGTGGCTGTGAGCTTTAATTTGCCTGTTTTTAGTTGATAAATTCCGAGTTCCATAATATAGGTTTTCCGAGGAATAATGGTAATGATGAATCTGCGATCGCGTCGGCATTTTTTGGCTCTCATGGCAGCTAGTACCGGGGTAACTTTAACCAATTATCTCACTAGCTGTCGCCAACAATCGGGAATTTCACTTAACAATAACTTTGCCAATTCTAGGCTTAAACTTAATTCCTTGGGACTAGGCGGTTCGATGATTATGATGATGTTACCAATCGCCTACTTACTAGAGAAAAGTCAGTTACGAGAGGCGGTTACAGAGATTTCTTTATCCACGTTCAAAAATCACGATCAACTGAAGGGGTTAATGACTTCCCAACAAGTGCAAATATCAGGAACTCCCACCGAACTGGCCGCCAGTCTTTATCAGCGAGAAATTCCCGTACAACTTCTAAATGTGATGGTTTGGGGCGTTGTTTATGTATTTTCACCGCAGCAAAATATTCGCAATTGGCAAGATTTGCGGGGGAAAACGGTGCTAATTCCGTTTAAAAATAGTACATTAGAAAATATTTTTCGCTATTTGTCTGTTCAGGCGGGTTTGTCACCGGATCGAGATGTGGCGATCCAATCAACTCAAGACTTCCCGCAGACGGTACAGCTACTTTTAGCCCAGCGTGGCGATGCTGCTTTGCTTTCCGAACCGATCGGCACTTCGGCACAACAGAAAGGCGAACAACAAGGTATGCCGCTTTACCGGGTACTTAATGTTCAGGAAGAATGGGCAAATGTAACGGGGAAAACACTGAAAATTCCCCAAGCGGGGACAACTGCATTGCAGTCTTTAGTGAATGATTCTCCACAGGTGATTCAATTAGTACAAACAGAACTTCGTCAATCAGTTGACTGGATTAAGCAAAATCCAGATGCCGCTGCGGAGTTAGGTGCAAAATATCTAGAACTGCAACCAAATATTATTCGAGAGGCGCTAAAATTTACCCCTTTTGAATTCAAAACGGCAGCAGAAGCTAAAGTTGAATTAGAGTTTTGGTATCAGTGTTTGGCAGAACAGAATCCCAAGCTGTTTGATGGCAGTTTACCCGGCGATCGCTTTTATTTCGGCTAACAATCGGGAAGGCAAGGGCAAATTTTTCCCATCAATAATATCATGGCGATCGCATGATTATTATGATGATTATTATGCTGACTTTGACGTTAACTTTGACATTGACTTTGACGTTGTGGGTAAACTTATGCCGTTTCCATAAATATGCCATGTTTAATTGAGATCGGGCAGGTGATATCCCCGCCGTTCAAACCACCAACCGAGCGCCGCACAGGAAATCACGACCAAGGGCAATGAAACGGCAAAACGAATGCAAGTAAAGCGCCATCCCAGAAATGAAGCCTCGAAAAGCATCATCGGCACTCGGCAAATTCCCGCTGCGGATAAAAAAGTGAGGACAATACTCAATTTGGCTCGTTTCAAATGTAGGGCATGGGCTACTGGAAGGGCGACATGAAGACCACCAACGGTAGTTCCGGCTAGTAGAATTGCCCAAAAATATGATAAAAAACTTGACCCTCGACCCAGATGCTTTTCAATGGTATTCGTTTTAATCCAGACATCGAATATTCCGGTGAGGATAAACACGCAGGGGAGCACTTTCAACATTTGCCAAAAAAATGACAGGAAGTTTTGTCCGATCGCCTTTCCGGGAGCAAATCCGGTCAAAAAGCCGCTGATGACCACAATGGCGAATAATGTCCCAATTCCCGCAACCCAGGGATGCTGCTGCAATGCTTTGAAGATTTTCATGGCAATTCTCCAAAAAAGAGCCCAGTGGCGATCGCTACTACGATGGCGATGATAAAACTAACGGCATTTCGCCAGAGAGTTAATTGGGTGCCAAGATATCTTTTTTCCAAAGGAAAAGTGGCCACCCCGACCATCATTAACGTTGTGGAAAATGCCGAAAGAACCATGTACAGCGCCCCGATTTGCAATAAAATGCCGCACAGGGGAAAAGCAACGAATCCGGGCATGATGGTCACGGAACCTAAGCCAATCGCCCCGATGGTGGCGCTCCATTTGTTATCACCCGTTAATACCTGTACCAGGAGTTGTTCTGGAATCATATAGAGGGCGATCGAAAGTAACATCAGCATCCCGATGAATTCGGGAGCGATCTTTAAGAATCGGCGTAGAGCTATTTTCAGCGCAGATTTAGTTTTGCCAGGACTGGCTAATAGGGAAAAACCCAGAATTAATCCCGTAATCATATAGAGAATTAGCATTGTTTGATGATTGTTTAGAAGCTCATGTTTAAACAGACAAATTAGCTATTTTGATGGCTAAATTAGCAGCAAATATCGCCCAAATTTCAGCCGATAAATAAAGCAGCGATTTAAGTTATATTAAATCGCTGCTTTATTTAATCGATTATTTAAGCGGAAACGAACTAGAATTAGCTAATAGACGGAGCCTGATTGAGGCTAACGGGAATGCCTTCACCGCCAGCAATCAAGTTCGGGAAATGGTGGGTATTCGGCGCGTGCATTGCCTGAATTCCCAGGGTAGCCCGATTGAGCAAATCTGCATCGGTGGAAATGACTTTTCCGCTGGCATCGATAATCGAATGGTTGAAGTTAAAGCCATTTAAATTAAATGCCATTACCCCAATTCCCAGGGTGGCAAACCAAATGCCAATGGTGGGAAAAGCGCCCATGAGAAAATGGACAGAACGGCTGTTGCGGATGCCTACTCCGGGAATTAATAACCGGCCTAAAAAGCCCGAATGTCCCGCTAAAAGATTGTAAGTTCCTTCTTGTTGGCCAAATTTGTAGCCCACATTGGTAGATTCTAACTCGCTGGTTTCACGAATTAAACTGCTGGTGACTAATGACCCATGTAAGGCACTTAACAAAGCCCCGCCAAAAACTCCAGCAACTCCGATCATGTGTAGCGGGTGCATTAACACATTATGTTGTGCTTGGAGGGACATCATAAAATAGAAAGTCCCGGAAATTCCCAAGGGCATTCCTTCAGAAAAGCTGCCTTGTCCGATGGGATAAATTAGCAGTACGGCAGTCGCGGCGGATGCGGGGGCGGAAAAAGCAACCGCAATCCACGGGCGCATTCCCAGGCGATAGCTTAATTCCCATAACCGGCCCATGTAAGACCAAATGGCGATCGCAAAATGCAGAATTATTAGTTGATAAGGGCCACCATTGTAAAGCCATTCTTCAATGGAACTGGCTGACCAAATGGGATAGAAATGTAAACCGATCGCTGCTGAGGTGGGGACGACGGCGGCGGTAATCATATTTTGATTACCTAAAATTGAGCCAAAAATTGGTTCGCGGATCCCTTCCATATCCACCGCAGGGGCGGCAATAAAGGCGATCGCAAATGTCGTCGCTGCGACCAGGAATGTAGGAATCATCAAGACACCAAACCACCCAATATAAATGCGGTTTTCCGTGCTAACGATCCAGTCTACAAACATCGGCCACAAGTCACCGATATCGAGTTCGCGTTTGGGTTGTAAAACGGTACTCATAATGACAAATCTCCTAATTTTAGGAAAAAGAAATGCTAGAAAAAGATATTTCGTTGTTGAAGCTGAATTAACCGCTTTTTTGTGCGGTCGATCGCGTAGCCTATCTTAGGTAATCGCGGGGTAATCCCATCAAGCCTTCAACATGAGTGTTGCTCCTCCTATATAATTGCCAACAATAAAAACAACTTAATTCAAAGCAACGCTTGGGTGATGAAGGCGATTCGCCCTCGTCGCGATAGCTTCGCTAACGCGCAGAGAGGATCGAAGCATTTTGCTAGTGGTAGTAAATAATGCTTAAACAATGCCTAACGTCCGCAGGATGAATTACCCACTCTGCTATACTAACTCATTATATGCCTACATGGTGATAAATATAAATTAAGTTTTATGTAGCTTCGGTTAACGATTGTGACGAAATGTTGCGATCGCCCCAGAAGCGCCTGAAACCCTAGAAGCTCGGTTTCTTTCGGAGCCTCGTCTCAAATTTATATTTATAACTATTCCACTATATAGTTGTAAAAGTCTCCAAAAATATTTATACTGAAGTAGGAACGGCTAAAGTCACGGCTTCATCGGCCATTAGCAGGATATTGCCCAACAAGAACTATTACAAAAACCTATGGAAACATTGCCTTCACTACAAATTGGTCAACATATCGCCCGTTATCCCATCATCCAGGGGGGAATGGGGATCCGCATTTCGGGATCGCATCTGGCCGCTGCCGTTGCCAATGCCGGAGGGGTCGGAATCGTCTCCGGGGTGGGATTAGGGTTAAATTCGCCCTACTTTGATCCCAACGAAAGCAACCCTCGGATCAGACGAGAACAGTTTTTTGAGGCCAATCGATTGGCATTGATTGACGAACTCCAAACCGCCCGCCAACTGAGTCCCGATGGAATTATCGGCGTCAACGTGATGGTGGTGGCTAGAGATTATGAAACTCTAGTTCGCACTTCGGCGGAACAGGGGGTAAACCTGATTATTTCCGGCGCCGGTTTGCCCCTTCAGTTACCGGAATATACCGCCGATTATCCCGAAGTGGCCTTAGTGCCGATCGTTTCTACCACTCGCGCCGCGAAAATTATCTGCCGCAAGTGGGAACGCCAATACAAGCGCCTGCCCGATGCCTTTGTGGTGGAAAATCCCAATAGCGCAGGGGGGCATTTGGGTGCCAAATACGAGGAACTCGACGATCCGGCCCTGGAAGCAAAACAGGTGATTCCAGAATTGGTCAATTATTTAGATAATGAACTCGGTCAGCCCATTCCGGTGATTGCTGCGGGCGGGGTTTGGGATCGAGCCGATATTGTCAAGATGTTGGAGTTGGGCGCCCGTGGGGTGCAAATCGGCACTCGGTTTATCACTACCGATGAATGTGATGCGGATATCCGTTACAAGGAATTTCATCTGCACGCCCGACCGGAAGATGTGACGATCGTTTCTAGTCCAGTGGGACTGCCCGGACGCGCCCTGCGAAATCCTTTTGTGGAAAAGGTGATGTCTGGTTCTGCCCTAGTACAAAAAGGCTGTTTGGTGAACTGCTTACAGGTTTGCCGGTTTCGAGAAGCTGGAGAATTTTACTGTATTGTTCAGGCTTTGGACAAAGCTGCGCGAGGTGATGTGGAAAATGGGCTGGTGTTTTCCGGTAGCAATGCCGGACGCAGCGATCGCATTATGCCCGTTGCCGAGTTGATGCATGAGTTAGTTGCCGGTTAATTCTAGTAGATAGGGTGGGCAAAATTTTGCCCACCCTACGCATAGCTGCCTCTTGTGTGAATTATTTACTTTTCCAGAGGTTCTCCGGCTAATTTCCACCCTTGAAAGCTAGGAGGAAATCCTCGGACGTTGCTGTATCCTAACATTTGCAAACTCATCACTCCCATTGCGGTGCGATAGCCGGTGGTGCAATAGAGAATTACCGGGCGGTCTGAGGGAATTTTATCGAGATTTTTCGTTAAATTGGGTAAGGGAATATTGATGGCATTGGGAATATGTCCAGCGGCATATTCTGCCGGTGTTCTGACATCAATTAATCGGGCGCGATCGCTCTTGATGATATTTTTGAGGGCGGCGGTATTGCCAATGGTGTAATAATCCCCCGGTAGGGAGGTTAAAAACTGGGTGAGTTCTGCGGATAATTCTGCTTGGGGCAGGGAACTTTCCGCCATGACTGCTAAAGGTGCGATCGCTCCTATTCCCATTTCTAAGAAAATAAATAATAAAGTTGCCAGTCCGACTGCTATCAATTTTTTGACCATTGTTTTTTCCTGCGATAATTAATCAGAACGCCTAATTATTAACTACCAAATTTTAACCGAGTACCTACCGGGCAACTGATACATTTTCCGGCCAGTTCATGCCAGAAAAAGGCGATCGCATTCATACCCGTGCAGTGGTTGGCACCGATAATTTCTACCTGATATTGCCGCAAAATTTCGGCAGTAGCTTGGAGGCGATCTTCTCGCGCATTCAACAAGTGCATTCCCCCAATCACCGCATAAAATTTGTCTTTTCCCGTAATTTTCGCGATATAATTGAGCGTATTAATCACCCCGGAATGAGCGCACCCTAAAACCACCACTAAACCTTCTGGGGTATCCATAAATAAAGATTGGTCATCAGGGATTAAATCAACTTGCTCGTGTTCGGCATCTTGCCAAAAAATACCCCCGGTATCTTCCAAAGGATGCGTTCTGGGAATTGTCCCAGTCACGGAAACTCCGGGGATAATTTCTGTGGGTTGTTCCGTCCAAATTAACTGGCTAAATTTTTGTTCTAAAATAGCCATATCTTGGATCGGAGAACCAATTTCACCCCGTTGGCTAAACTTTGGTTTTATAGCCGCTGGATGCAAGAATAATTTAGTCGAATTACATTCCTCTAAAACCGTCATTAATCCCCCCGCATGATCGTAATGACCGTGACTGAGGACAACCGCATCTAAATCTTGTAAAGAAATGCCCAAATGTTGAGCATTATGTTTTAGGACAAATCCCTGTCCCGTATCGAATAAAATCCGGGAATCATCGGTTTCTATCAGATAAGATAGGCCATGTTCTCCTAATAATCCTCTACCGGCGGCGGTATTTTCTACTAAAACAGTCAAAGACAATGAATTTTTCATAGTTTAATGGGTTGATTTACAGCGGTTTTTATCTGAATCAAGTAAACAGGGTTTCATCGGTAAATCTCCGTGATGAGTTTGACGACGTTGTTCCATATCTCCACAAAAATCTGTAAAATCCTGGTCAGACATATTTTCCCAGCAACCTGCAAAATGCATGATTTGATTAATATTATTTTCTGATTGATTTGAGAACATTTTAAAGTTATGAATTAAATCATATAATTCAGTCATTTTATCATCTGGAATTAAACTAATTTCTTCTATTATTTGATTTGGGGAAATTAGATGTTCCATTTTTTTGCCTCTGATTTTTTGCCTGTTATAAGACTGATTGTATTATATCACAACTTAGCCCGATCGCAGCAAATAAAAAATTACTCAAACATAATGACTGAGTAGGGAGACTAAGTAGCGATCGCTTTGAGGATTTCTGTCGGTTGGCGATCGAGCATCTACAATTGGGCATCTATAATATAAAACTGAATACCACCAGGTACAGAATGAGGTCAAACCAATGTGGGAAATAGCACGTCGTGAAGTTCGGGAGTTACTGAGCAAAAGTCAGGAAACAACAACAGAACCAATCAGCGAAACAAATATTATGAAACTACCCGAACCAGTGCAACGTTATCTTAGATATAGTGGGGTTGTTGGTAAAGAGAAGATTAAAACTGTTCGCCTCAAACAAAAGGGCTTTTTTCGACCGGGGGAAAACTTACCCTGGATGCCGATGATTGCGGAGCAATATTATACAACTAATCCCCCGGCTTTTTTGTGGTTCGGCACTGTGAAAGCTTTGCCGTTTCTGTCCATTTCAGCGAGAGATAAATTTATCGATGGGCAGGGCAGTATGCTGGTTAAACTACAGTCTTTTTTCACCTTAACCAATGCCAGTGGTGACAAAATGGATCGAGGGGCATTGTTGCGTTATCTGGGTGAAATGATGTGGTTTCCCACCGCGTGGCTATCGGATTATATCCAGTGGCAAGAAATCGATCGCCACTCAGCCCGGGCTATTTTGACCTGCAATGGGTTGGAGGTTTCCGCTGTACTACATTTTAATGCCGATGGGCAAATCGTGAAATTAACTGCCCAAAGATATCGAGAAGTCAAAGGGGAATATGCTTTAGATGAATGGGAGGCTATTCCTATGACTAACTATCAAGAATTTAATGGGTTACGCATTCCGGTTAACGTGGAGGTTTTATGGAAGTTGCGATCGGGAGACTTTAGCTACTTTCGCGGTGAAGTCGTGGATGTTGGTTACAACAACGTCGGACTCTATTAAATTCTAGTTCAACAGCGATCGCACCTCAAAAAATCATCAAAACCTACTAAAACCTTTCAAAAACTCTCAAAAACTCTTAAAAATTCTCCAAAATAATCAGGTGCGATCGCCTAGGCTAATAGGCAATTAATTTGGCAAAGTCTTGGTTTTAGGGGTTTGATGGCTTATGAAACAGACAAGCTTTGTGTGTCACAGGGAACGGAAACCGAGTAGAACAGCAAAGTCTTTTTACTTTTCTGAGATGGTCTCCGTCAGTCATCGGATCGAGTCGCGACATAAACAGTCAGAGACAATGAATTTTTCATAGTTTAATGAGCTCGTTTAGGGTAATTTTTTCAGAAACCGGGGCAGGGCGATCGCAAATTCTGTTCCTTTTTCCCCCTCGGAAATACATTCTATAGTCCCCCCATGTTGTTCGATCGTCTTGTACACAATAGACAAACCTAAACCTGTGCCTTTACCCACAGATTTAGTGGTGTAAAATGGTTCAAATATTCGCGGCTTAATCTCTGAGTTAATTCCAGTGCCGTTATCAATAATTCTAATCCTTAACTCTTCGTCTAATACTTGCGTCACAATCCTAATTCTGGGCTGCTTCACCGGAGCTTCTTCTAAAGCATCAATTGCATTTAGCAGCAGATTCATAAAAACTTGGTTAATTTCCAGAGCATAACACTCAACTAAAGGCAGATTGCCATAAGCTTTAACTACTTGGATCGCCGGACGGTCTGGAGTTGCTTGTAACCGATTTTCCAGAATTAATAAAATGGAGTCAATACTTTCATGCAAATCAACAGCTTTGATCTCCGCTTCATCCAGTCGAGAAAAGTTTCGCAAAGCTTGGACAATTTGCCGAATCCGCTCGGCTCCAGTTTTCATGGAATCTAGCAAACTGGGAAAATCTGTCTGGATAAACTCCCAATCAACCTCTGCCAATTTTTCTTCAATTTCTGGCTGAGGATTGGGATAGGCTGTTTGATAAGTTTCGATCGTACTGAGCAAATCTTCTATATAAGTTTTGGCTGGGTTAATATTGCCGTAAATAAAACTAACTGGGTTATTAATTTCATGGGCAACTCCCGCTACCAGTTGACCCAAACTGGACATTTTTTCTTGTTGAATCAGTTGAGCTTGGGTCTGTTGCAATTGCTGCAAAGCCTCTTGTAATTCCAGGGCTTTCCTGGATTCAGAAGCAGCGATCGCCCTACTTTGTTGGTATAATTCTGCTTGAGTTAAAGCGATCGCCAATCGCTCGGCAACCTTTTCTAGTAATTCTACTTCACTATCGCTCCAATATCGACTTTTCTGACTATGACTGCAACTAATAGCACCCATTTTTCCTGACTGAGTATGAACCGGGACAAGCAGCACAGCACGATAGTCTAAAGTATCCAGAAAAAATTGTCTTTCTACCGGGTCAGCTAAAGTTAAAGTATCCTCAATGCGGGTAACTTCTTTGCGTGTCATCTTGGCAATTAACGGAGCAATTTCAGCAGCGGGAACTCGATTGCCTTTTAAAGAGGGTAACTCCGGTGCTTTTGCTTCTGCAATTAGTTCAGCTACCGGGGGAATTTCGGCGGGTAAATATAGTCGAAAAGCACATCTTTCCAACTGCAAAACTTGGTAAAGTTCTTGCACCGCTGTTTCCACAACCGTATTAAAATCAAGGGAAGCGCGAATTTGACTGGCAATCCGATTAATTAAAGATTCTCTCTGTGCCAGTTGTCTATATTTCGCTTCTGACTCTTGCAAAGCGGACTCAAATTGTTTCCGTTGGGTAATATTAGTACAAGTTCCGACTAACCGATAAATTCGTCCATCGCTATCCTTGAGTGGGGTAATCACTGTTAGCCACCAAGTCGGTTTTCCGTCTATGTCCAATACTTTTTCATATTGAATTGTCTGGCCGCGATGAACGCACTTATCTGAAGACTTTAGACAGCCTTTCGCTAGTTCAGGAAGAAATAATTCTGGAGCTAAGACTGCTGAATTTTCATCTAAATTTATGCCAAAAACTTGTTGAGCAACGGGATTCAAATCCACACAGCGATAAGTTCCATCAGCATCTACATCAATCACGAAAATAGGATAATCTACCCCTTCATAGATACTGCGTAAAAACTCCTCTTTTTCCAGCAACGCTTCTCGAATTTGCCACCGTTCTGTAATATCATTGACCAAGGAAAAAATAGTGATAATTTTGCCTTGGTCATCGACCAACGGTGTATTGTGCCACTCACAAATAATCAACTTGCCATCTTTGGTGACATTTTCGCTGATGTGGTGCTTACCGCCAATTGATGTCAGCGGATCTTGGGTAAGCGGAATTTCTCTCCGTTTTACGTTTAGGGATAAGATTAAATCAGTGGCATGAAGCGCGATCGCTTCAGGGGCAGTCCAACCAAAAACCTTTTCGGCAGCAGAATTCCAAGCGACAATTTCTAAATTGGCATTCCATTCAATGGCCGCTAAAGCACTTTGATTCAACAAAAGAGATAACTTTTGCTCTTGTTGTTTCAACTGGGCTTCAGCTTTTTCCCGTTGCTGAATTTCTCGTTGGAGTTTCTCGGAGGTTTCCGCCAAGGGAATTGCGGGAATTTCTCTGAGGGGGCGATCGCCAATATCTTCAGCCATAACCTTATCCATTAGTGACAGCAGGGAGATTTTCTACCCAAGGTTTTGCTCCGACTGCCCGCCGAATTTCTCGCCAAATGGCCGTAGCAGCTAAAGCGCCATCTCCTGCTGCTATGATAACTTGATTTAACCCGACTTTTAAATCCCCGATCGCCAAAATTCTGGGGTGAGAAGTCCGACACATATTATCCGTGACTAAATTTCCCCCTTTCATCTCCAAACCAATGCCCTTGAGATAGGTATTGTGATAGCGAGAACCCATAGAAATCAAGCCTGTTTCCAACTCAACAATTGACCCATCTATTAACTCAACTCCGGTCATCCGGTGATGTTCACCGCGAAATTGTTTAATCGGCGTTTCTATCAGGGGATAACCATGTTCTCTGAGTTTCGCTTTCAGGGAGTCGCTGACAGTAAACGCGCCATGAGTAAAAACCGTAATATAAGGAGTAAACCAGCTTAAATTAAACACCATTTCGGCGATCGCGGCTTCACTTCCCGCAAAAAAACCGCATTGTTTATTGGTCATCTCGTACCCATCGCAGACCATACAAACGTGCAAATTATAACCGGCATACTCATAAACATTTCGCATATCATCCAAAGGCGGTAAATAATCGATAATGCCGCTGGCTGCAATTAAGTATTTAGAGCGGAAAACTGCCTCAATACTATTTTGCCTGCCCACTTTCACCCGCACCGCAAAAGTTTCGCCTTCATCGATGACTTCCTCAACAAAACCATTGAGAAAGTCTCCATTCAAACTATCGTAATGTTTCTTTCCTTGTTGCAGCAAAACTCGCCCCGGAGTATCCGCAGGTAAACCCAAATAATTGTGCAATTCCTGCATCCAAAAAGACCGGGCTTTGCCTTTATCAATAATCAGGCTATTCAGGAGATACCTCTGCAAGTAAATGCCAGCGGAAAGTCCGCCAGCCCCGCCACCAATCACGATCGCATCGTAGATTTGTTGTTGTTTCTCTTGAAGATTGTTTTTGGTAAGCTGCATAATTTTCGCTCATCCTTTTGATGGTTGGGCAACTAACGAACAGTTAGCTTTTTCTTGGCTACTCCAGCAATGTGAGGACTGACCACGGGAAATGAAAGACTAAATTGTTGATAATTGACTGAATCAAATCCGGCAGTTTCTAAAGCCGTCCAGGTAGTCCGGTTAGGGTGGCAGTTATCAAACATGACTTTCCAGACAGGTTCAATGCTATCTTGAATTCGGCGAGTCCAAGTACAACAATCGGCTGCAACGTGCTCTAAAAAGATAAAACTGCCACCGGGTTTGAGAATACGTTGAATTTCTTGTAAACTGCGATCGAGATTGTTGACGGAACAGAGAACATGAGTGCTAACTACGCTGTCAATGCTATTATCTTTAACGGGCAATTGTTCCGCAGTTCCTCGATACAACTCGATATGTTTAATTCCGCGATCGTCCGCTTCTTGTTCGAGATACTGGTGCATAAACGGATTCGGTTCAATTCCGACCCACTCAATATCTTTTGGATAATAGGAGAGATTCGCTCCAGCGCCCGGTCCTATTTCTAATACTCTGCCTTTTAATCCTCCTAAAAGCCCTTGTTTCAGTTCCGCAAGGGTGGAAAAATTCGGTGAATTTATCAGGGTAATTTTGCTATGATCTGCCCCGTTCGCTTTGGCCATTCCCCAAGCAAATAGACGCTTTTGAATTTGCGATAAATTGGAAATTTGCATCACTTTTTACCCATTAACTCCAGCTACTCATTCTGGCCATCATTGCGGCGAATAGCGGCAATACCGTAAAACAGATTAACTCCCCTTTAATTAGCCAAGAAATCAGGTTTACTTTGCCGATTTCTAATTGAGGCGTTTGACCCTTTTGCAGGTTTTTAGTCCAGGTAATAAAAGTAAAGGTGGGATACAGAGACAACAAACTGACTAGGATAAATACCCCCATTTTAGCGTAGAAAAATGGATTGCTGAGATAGTAATCGGTTCCTTTGCCAAAATAGATCACTCTTAAGATTCCGGTGATCAGAATTGCCGTAGCTGCTATCCCATAAGCGGCATCCGCAAAAGCCACTCTTTTGGCTTCATCTAGGGTCATTTCTTTTTTGAAGTTAAATACTTCTACGGTTAAAGCCCCAAAAGCTAACATGAAACCTAAGTAATGGAAATAAGCTGTAATTGAACTTGCCCACATAATGCTATAATGAGTTCCCTAAGTATGATGAACAACCGATCGCCTGAGAGATGGGTTAAAGGGGCGATCGCGATTATTTTACCCCACTACCCAATTTTTTGACAATGAGTTGGTGGCGGGTTATTAAATTTCGGGTTAAAGATTCCTGACCGGCAATCTACTTAATTTAATTATCAAGATTTACCCGTGGCTATGGCTAATTTTAATTGCCGCCATTCTACCATGCCGCCGGTAATATTAAAAACCGATTGAAATCCTGATTTAATCAGAAAATCAGCGGCGATCGGACTGCGGTGAGAGGTCAAACAAATCACCGCAATGGGTCGATCTTTGGGCAAATCTTTAAACCATTGGGGTAAAAGAAATTTACGCAGCCCAGAAAATCTCCCCATCAAAATTCTAGGTAAACTCAGATTTAACGCCCCAGGAGCATGACCTGTGGCATACTCTAACTGACTGCGAACATCAATTAACAAAGGTGGCTGAGATAGCTTGGTGAACTCCAGAGGCGATAGATTAACCACTCTTGGTTGGACTGAAGAGATAGATGCCATTGAAATAAAAACCTCTAAAAAATGGGGATAATCTCCAGAATTTTTGGGAGATAATTTGTCAATTTATTTAAGTATGACTTACGCAAAGACTCTAGATTTTATTGGTGCGTTATTGCTCGGATCGACACCCTACAGATAGCGGTTTCGGGTAATTTTTGTTAAGATAAAAACTGATTTTGCGATTCAATAAAATACTCACGAGCCAATGCTTCTACTGGGCTATTATGATTGTAATCAATCCCTAACTTTTGCCGTTGGGCTAAGTATTCTTGTTCCGTCCATCCTTCACGCTGGGCTAAAGTTAATAGGGTCATCACTCCGGCTCTTAAACCAGACGCACAACGAGTATAAACTGGCTGATTGGTGGCATCAACAACCTGAATAAATTCTGCTAGTTTATCTAGGGGAATATGTTGGCGATCGACGGGCACTCTAATATAATCAAACCCGATTTGTTTCACCTCTTCTGCATTAAGTTGGTTAGGTTCCGTAGGAGTACATAAATCGATGACTGTTCGGTAGCCTTTTTGGTGAAGTTCGGTGAGAGCTTCCTGGGATATCAGATTGCCAACCGCGAGAGATTCAGTGATGGTTTGAAACATTTAACTTTTTCCTTTGAATTTATCAGATTTGCCAGAATTTGATGGTTGGTGGGCAATGCCCACCCTACGTTTATTTAAACTTTCCTCTTGGTGGGCAATGCCCACCCTACGTTTATTTAAACTTTCCTCTTGGTGGGCAATGCCCACCCTACGTTTATTTAAACTATTTTCCGATCTTTCCCCCCTTAAAAAGGGGGGTTAGGGGGGATCGATCCCAGGATTTTTACGAATAAAAACCGGTTTCTGGCGCTGATTAAACCCACCAAGGAGTTTCGCCAGTACGGGGGTCTATTTCCGTCCAAGGAGAAATCAAAATCGCATTATCTTTGACGGCCACATTCACTAATTTCAGTGGCAAAGGTGCGGGGCCACGCAATACAGAACCGTCCGCACTATAGCGAGAACCGTGACAGGGACATTGAAATTCTTGGTCAGTTCCATTCCAAGGAAATGTGCAGCCTAAATGGGTGCAATTATCCACAATTCCCATGGTATCAATGCCATCTTTTTGGATGGTTAAATAAGTCGGTTCACCGGCTAAACCCGCTACTAAAGCGCGAGTGCCTACGGGTTCCGCTAAAATTTGACTGGCAGGAATAGGATTGCCTAAAACATCTTTGGCGATAATTGCTCCCCCGGCGCCCTGTTCTGATGGCGGAATAAAATATTTGGCGACGGGATAAAGTGCAGCCCCGGCAGTAGAGGCAACGGCAGCACCAGTCAAAAAGTTGAGCAACTTTCGCCGAGACATGGAAGGGCTTTCGAGAGGTAAACTATGATTATCCATTGGAGTGTTTTTGTTCTGTGATGATTGATTGATTTCAGAGTGATAGTGGGGATAATTTAAGGGCAAATTATTCCTGTTTGGGATTTATTTCTGTAATTTATTCTGGGGATTTACTGGTGTTAATCCCTAGCAAGCGGTAGATGCCACAAAAGCCAAATGTCGCACTGAAAGCCAGCAAGCCTGCGCCGATATCTAAGCCTATGGCTAAGGGCGTACCTTGATAAACATTCAAACCTGTATAAAGTAGGGCTGCGGCTAATAAAAACCGCACCATTCGATCTAAGCTGCCAACATTGTTAGACATGATAACTCCTGGTATAAATGAACAAATATTTTCTCCGATCGCTTAAAGCTTAAAGCCTATTTCGTCTGGTTTCCAGTATTGAGTTTCCAGTACCGGGCGATCGCATTTGTTAAGGACTAAAGATCCCCCCCCTTACCCCCCTTAAAAAGCTTAAAAAGGGGGAAGACTGAGAAATAAATCTTTTACTCGACGATCGCGAATGTGACGATTTTGGCGACGTTAACGACCGCGACCACCACCGTTAGATCGCTGCACGCAGCGTTCAAAAGCGGTTAAATGTTTTTCTTGAGAAACTTGGCGCAGTTGCGTAAAAGCAGCCTGCAAATCTGATTGAGTGACAAAAGTTAAGAAGCGATCGTACATAGCCACATTATCAACTTCGGCTTCTACTCCCATTTCACAGGCTGCTTTTAAAGTATCAGGAACCGAAACATTGCCTGCAAAAGAATCCGCTGGCACAGCTATGCCATATTTGGCAAACAAGTTTTCCCACAGATTCACATGATTATTTTCCGATCGCACAATATTGGTAAACGGGCGGACTGACCCAAATTTTTCGATGACAGCGTTATAAAATGCTCTAGCGCGATACTCATCATTAATCGAGTCAATCATTGCCTGTTGCGTCTCAGCATCTAAAGAAGTTTGAGCCATAGCGGTTAAAGGGAAAAAGCTAGAACCAATCATCCCCATAGTGGCAATTAATATTCCTGCTATGACCGAATTAAATGCTTTACGGTGATTTGTTTTTGTTGATTGATATTTGTTTTTCATCATTTCATGGATAAAGGGCGAAGCATTGGTATATTAAATTGTTGGGGTTAACTCATCATTGACTTGCCCGAATGCCTTGCCCCTATGATGCTTAATCTGGAATTACAAACCCAATTTAGCTAAAACCGGCTTGACCGAAACAATATGCTTATTCATGCCCAGCTTACTCGGCTTAATGCCTAAAGCCAAACCGATAATTTCGGTGATATAAATAATCGGCATATTGTAAGAAACATTGTATTGTTTCTCGATATCCGGCTGGCGGAGTTCTAAATTAGTGTCACACAGAGGACAAGCCAAAACAATGCAATCTGCCCCCAAAGCTTTGGCCTCATCTAATATATTCTTAGTCAGGTCAAAAGCTACATCTTGTTTAGATACCAAAATCGGGCCACCGCAGCACTTAACTTTGGACTTGAAGTCAACAACTTCTGCCCCACAAATTTCCGACAATCGATCCATTGATGTGGGGAAAACTGGCGAATCCCATCCGGTGATATCGGCGGGTCGAGTCAACAGACAACCATAATAACAAGCCACTTTTAAGCCGGTTAATGGTCTTTTGACCTGCGAGGCAATATCGATATCATTGACTAACACATCTACGACATTTCTCACCCGGATATTATATTCAGAAACATCGATCCCCATTTCTGACATAATCGCCGTGATTTTTTCCTTTTCCGTGGGATCTTTTAATGCCTTCATTGCCCGGGCTGATTTGTTGTAACAACCGGAACAAGATGCCAATAAATCGAGGTTTTGTTTTTGGGCTAAGGCCACATTTCGGGCAGCCATTGCCATACCCACATCGTGAGAAACACTGGCGGCGATCGAACCTCCACAACAAGACCAGTCTTTGAGGTCTTCGAGTTCAACGCCTAATGCCTCCATGACCACTTTGGTGGAAATATCAAATTCTTTGGCGGTGGTATGCAGGCTGCATCCGGGATAGTAAGAATATTTCTGGGTTTTGGTAGTTTTGGTAACTGTTGCCGTCATGATTATTTTGCCTTTTCTAATGCTTCTTTAAATGTTTTGGGGTCTTTGATTTTGTCAGGTAAGGGTGACATTTTGCCTTTGAGGGCTAATTGAATCCCTAATGGCGCTTGGTCGATCATGGCTTTTAATCCGCCATATCGCTGCATTAATTCTGGTTCAAAAAGGATGCCGCGTTTTTCAACTAAGTCCACAAATATTTGATTAAATCGAGTCGAGTCGTTTTCGATTCCTTGGCGAATGGCGATCGCTTTTACCGCTTCAATTACGTCGGAAGGACGCACTCCACGGGGGCATCGGGTGGTACAGATATAGCAAGAACTACACATCCATAAAGTGTTACTTTGCAGTACCTTTTCCCATTCCCCGCGTTGCACCATTAAAATTAGGGTTCGAGGGGACATATCCATCCGGTCAATATTGGTACAGCCACCGCTACAAGTACCACATTGCATACAAGCGGCGATCGCTGCCCCTTTGCCACCTTCCGCTACGACTTTCTTCATAAAGTCGGAATTCATTTTATCGCCATCTAATTGGCGATCTTTTTTCAGACCAAAGACAAATTTTCTTTTAGATTTTGTTGTTTTTGTTGTTTCTTTTGTCGGGTTGACTGCCATTGTTTTTACCTCACTTCACTGCTGCCATTGTTGCCACTGCTTGCCCATTCATGCTTAAGGCAAAATTCGCGGGATTGCTGGCAATAAAACTGACCATTTCTGCCGCTGCCGATCGCCCATCGGTAATTGATTCCATAATCGCTTTTGGCCCCGTGGCTGCCCCCGCGAGAAAAATCCCTTCCCGGTGAGACGCATTATTAGAATATTGTTGATGAGCAGTAGCATAGAAGCGATCGCAACCAATTTTTAAACCAGCCACTTCTGCTAAATCAGAATTTCCTTCCATTCCCACCATCAAAACCAACAAATCCACCGTCAACCGCATTGGTTTTGCGGTCAAAGTATCTTCTAAGCGCAATAGCAAACTGCCATTATTTTGCTCTGCTGCTTCAGAAAGCCGACCTCGGAGAAACTGCACCCCAAACCGTTCCTGAGAAGTGCGATAAAGTTCCTCATAACCGCGACCAAACACTCGAATATCCATATAGAGGCAGTAAACTTCACAATCAGGAAGTTGTTCTTTAACCTCAATGCCCACCTTAATTGCATTGGTACAGCAAACTCGCGAACAATAATTATTATTCACCTTCTCATCGCGAGAACCAACACAATGAATCATCGCCACTTTTTTCGGCGGTTTTCCGGCCTTAGTTTTTAAACTTTGCGTCTTCAACATTGCATCCAGTTCCACGGAATTGATGCAATTATCATAAACTCCGTAGCCGTATTCTTCCTTTAAAGTAGCATCAAAATGGTGATATCCCGTGGCCACTAGAATTGACGCTGCCTCAATTTTTTCTCCAGTGGATGTAGTCACGGTAAAATTCGGGGCATCACCGTTAATCTCAGTCACCGTCGTATTAGTTAAAATTCTGGTATTCCCCAAACCTGCCGTCAGATTCGCGGTAATTTCCGAAGCATCGGTAAAATCAGGAAATACTTTATACCACTTATTTAAATGTCCGCCAATTGTTGCTTGCTTCTCAATTAAAACCACATTGATGCCAAAATTTTGCAGTTTTCCCGCCGCTGCTAATCCCGCCGGGCCGCCACCAATTACTACTACCTGTTTATTCATTTTTTTTACCTCTTAATTTTTATACTTTTTAGTTACCTCTCTCGTTCCCAGGCTCCAGCCTGGGAACGCTTATCCAGAGGCTCTGCCTCATGTTTGTCTATCTCACTGGAGGCAGAGCCTCCGTTGGGGCGTTCCCAGGCTGGAGCCTGGGAACGAGGCAATTAAGGGGGGTTAGGGGGTATCTAAAAAGGTCTTCTCCGCTCTTCCTCAGTTTTAGACTTATCGTAGGGAATGCCGATTTTATCCAGCAAAGGCTCGATCTGCACCACTTTGGCATTAAATCCGCAATCCTTAAACGGGTCGTAACCTAACATCAACCCCGCAAGTTGTGCGTAGTCCATCACGGAGACATCAAACTCTTCTTCCAGCACTTCTTTAATCGTGCCTTGTTCCGCATCCAAAAAGACCGTACAACCGGGACAATTAGTGAGCATTACATTACAGTCTGGATGGGCTTCTTTCAAACTAGCCATTTTCTTATAAACGCTACTGGCAGTATAGTCGCGGTTTTCTGGGAAAGCGCACTGACGGAAACCCATACCACAGCAATGACGCCGTTCTGGATAATCCACAATTTCTGCCCCAAAAGCTTCCAGAAGTCCGACTAAAACTTGGGGAAATTCTACCCCACCCATTGCTTCACCTGGAAAGATTTTACCATAGTGACAGCCAATATGATCGACCGCCTTAATTCCCTTCAAGCTATACTTAGCTTTTTCGGCTAATTTATGTCGGTTAGCATAGAACACATCAGAAGCGTGAACCACAGAAGGCCGTCCTCCAGACACATGAGGAATCCAGAACTCACGTCCGGTAGTTTCTTTTAAGGTTTTGGCGGTATATTCTCGTAATTCTGGTTCTTCTTCCCAGAGTTTAATTACTTCGGTGTAGTTGGCAAAAGAAGTGACACAGAATGAGAAGAGATTATCAACTCCTTGTTCATAATGAGCGAGGGAAAAATTCCGCGCTGCGATCACCATTTGGGCTTCGATGGTTGTGACATCTCCGTGATAGCCGATCGCCCCACAAGAAGTATGTCCGGGTGCTTCCCGCAAATCCATACCCAAATCATTTTTCAAAATTTTATACGCAATGCCTTCGGTGTATGGGGCGGCACTTTGCAGGAAGCAACTGCGGAAGCATCCCCACAATTTACCCCCTTCATCGTCTACGGTTGGCACGTGCTTTTGGTGTTTATCCCACAGGATATTTTCTCTTGCTACTTTCATAATGGCTTCTCCTTATTTTATTGGTGATTAATGTTGCTGTTGTTATCAATTTCGGCATGAAGGTAGAAAATTATCCGAGCGCCGTCCAATCAGTTGTCTGCATTCTCGCCATAAGATTAGTCTGTTCTTGATTGTCAGAACAGCCGAGGGCTAACTGATTCTGAGATAAGTCAACGATTTCGGTGACATTGCCTAAACCAATCGACTGGCTTTGGTCAGACAAATTAGGATTATTTAGAGCAATTTGCTCGCATCCCTGAACTTGACAGTTGTTCATTTGGTTCAACGAATTTAACCAAAAATTTGCGGCATATTCTGAGCGATCGCCTCCGTTAACCCGGTAATTATTGCCTTGTTTTCCGGTCAGAACATCGCTTTGGCGATCGCTCACCAACATCTGATTAGTTTGCATCCCAGTCAGCGGATCCTCTGCATTAGTTTCACCGTTCAAGTTTGAGGTAAATGCATTCAGATGATTATTCGATCCACTCAACAGTTGTTCATACACCTGTTGAATATCTGCGTTATCTGTTTGGGCAATTCGTTCTTGTAAATCGACAATATCAGTCTCTTCAATTAAAACTCCCACCTTCAGAGCTTCAGTCAGAGATTGACTTCCTTGGGCGACCAGAGTGTTGTACAATTCTTGCAAATCTGGATTGACAAAAACACCAATCGGACGATCGCCCACGGGGTCGGAAATCTGATAGCGATCGAGCAGAGTTTCAATCTTAGTCTCGTGCCGGTCTTCGCTCTTGGCAATATTTTGGAAAATAGGCACGCCCCACTTTTCATACAGGGTGACATACACATCATGCGCTAGTTTTTCTTCTTCGCGCATATAGATCAGACCTTCGGTTTCGGAAGCATCCAGACTATTATTGATAGTACCAAAATTGTTGCCGTTTTGCACGATTTTTTCCTTGATTTACTTTAATTTACTTTAAGGCATTTCGTAGGTTCTGCTATCCGCAGTCTCTACCCAGTTGTCCCAAAACTTCTCAACTTCTTCTTTGCTACCGAGTTTCTTTTCCATGCCTTTTTCTACCGCATCCATTAACTCGACCGCCCCGGTTGCTTGATAAATTGCCCGCAATTCATCCATATCTTTTTCGGGAATCACTCGGTGGGAACCTGCGCTATTTTCCTTGTCCATTGGGACATCCCACCATTCCCGCATTTCCGCCATGTGTTCGTAATAATATTCCCAGTTTTCGCCCATTTCGGGGAAATGTTCCGGGGTAATATTTTCTGCCAACAAGGTATAGCCTCGTTTCAGCATATTTTCCCCAAATACTCGCTTGGCAAATAACTGTTGTCTGCCTTTTTCCGACTCGGCAAAATAACCGTGACGCACGGAAAGACGACGCAAAGCGAGAATTACTGAAGCGGTACTGTTGCCTCTCGGACACCGCGTTTTACAAGAAAAACATTGCCCGCAAAACCAAATTTTGTCTGACTTGAGTAAGTCGATCAGCCAGTCTTCGTCTTCGGTTTGGCAAATGTTCATCACCTCGCGAGGGGAATAATCATAAACCTCCGCTGCTGGACAAACCGCAGTACATACACCGCAGTTCAGGCAGGCATTCATTCCATGTTGATATTGAATGTCTTGTTTCAGTTCGTCAACTAACTTGCCCATTGGTAAACTCCATTTTTTTCGCTGCTCAGTTATGTTAATAACTTTTTATATAACCATATAGTAGTATGGTTGATTAGCGTTGTCAATAAGTAGTTTTGCTTAACTTTCCGGAAATCTTCGGGAGTTTTTGGGATCAAGGAGGATTTACGGAAAAACGTGCCTTAACGTAAAATGATGCTTGCTTATTGCTTTTGCTACTCGATCATAATCTACATAGTAGCATAGTTATATAATAGTTGAACAAAAAAATATTTGGCAACTCGCTTAAGTATATATACTTAACCAAGATAACTGGCACCACTCCCGGTAGCCTGGGGATAACGCGAAATGTATGGAATTGGCTAGAGGATTCTACTATATATAGAAGATCCCAAATCCTGTCCTTGGTGGGCAATGCCCCTAAGTTGAGGATTTGGCAATTCTGTCTGGGTGTTACTGCCAGGGGTGTTAGTGCCGGAAGCCCTCCCGACTAAAAATTTTGGTGATTCAAAATATTCCTATATAAGTATATAATAGAATCACTGACCAAGACAGATGGCCTTCGACTTAAGTAGATATACTCAAACAACAGATTGGCAGTTGGCAATCAGTAACATTACCCAAATAAATAAAATGACAACCTCGACCTCAGAAACCGTTCAAACTCCCGCATTACCGGCAGTTCCCGCAGTCAGCAAAACCGTCCATTACCAAATTGCGATCGTTGGGGGTGGTGCAGCGGGAATTACCACCGCGTCTGTACTGTTGAAACGAAATAGTCAGTTAGATGTGGCGATTATTGAGCCTTCAAATAAGCACTATTATCAACCCGGTTGGACATTGACCGGAGGGGGAGTTTTTCAAATTCAAGATACGGTGAGAAACCAACGGGATTTGATTCCTGCGGGGGCAACTTGGATTCAAGATCGAGTGGTGAAATTAGACCCCGATCGCAATGCGGTGATTACTAAAGAAGGCATTGAAGTTTTATATGAATATTTAATTGTTTGTCCCGGAATTCAAGTTGATTGGCATTTAATTAAAGGATTACCAGAGGCGATCGGGAAAAACGGCGTCACTAGCAACTATTCTCCTAAATATGCTTCTTACACCTGGGAACTAATTCAAAAATTCTCTGGTGGCAACGCCCTATTTACCTTTCCAAATACGCCGATTAAATGTGGTGGCGCTCCCCAAAAAGTGATGTATATGGCCGATGATGTATTCCGCAGTAAATGGGGTCTGCATCAGCGCAGTAAAGTCATGTTTTTAACTCCGGGAACGAGAATGTTTGCGGTGCCGGAATATTCCGCTTTATTAGATCAAGTAGTCAAAGAACGGGAAATAGGCGTAAAATTCCGCCACAATCTTAAGGAAATCAAAGGAGAAAGTAAAGCAGCTATCTTTGATATTTTTGATACTTCCGGCAATGTGGTGGATGAAGTCACCTATCAATATGAAATGATTCACGTTGCCCCACCGCAAAGCGCCCCGGATTTTATTAAACAAAGTCCTTTAGCCACTCCCACCAATCCTTATGGTTGGGTAGATGTGGATCAATATACAATGCAACACAATCGCTACCCCAACGTATTTGCTTTAGGGGATGCTTCTTCGGCCCCTACGTCTAAAACTGCCGCTGCCGTCCGCAAACAAGCCCCCGTGGTTGCCGAAAATTTACTCGCTTTCATGGCCGCGAAACCTTTAATGGCTAAATATGATGGTTATACTTGTTGCCCTTTAATCACTGGCTATGATAAAACCATCATGTCAGAATTTAGCGGTTATACGGCTATCCCAATGTCTAGCTTTCCCCTCAATCCGATCAAAGAACGTTGGATTATGTGGAAAATGAAGACCACTGTTTTACCCTGGGTTTACTGGAATCGGATGCTGAAAGGCGCAAAATTTGAGGGAGATTATATTAAGTTTCTGCAATGGAAAAAATAAACACATAATGGTAGCATCTAGCCTCCAGGACGCGATCGCGAATTTATAACCTATATACTTTGAGATATATTTTGAACGGTGGACTTCGGTCACGCTATCTCGCGTCAAGGTGGATTTGTAGGGGCGCTGCGGAAAAGCGCCCTGTTGCTAGGGGTTTTGCTAGGGGGTTTGCTAGAGGTTTTGCTTTAAGTTGGGGGCGCAAGCATTGCGCCCCTACATGGAAGAACGATTTCTCGTCATCAAATGTATTACCTTGACAGGAATAACAATGCCCACGGGAGTGATTCTGTGGTAAAATACGACTTTTGTGTGGTGCTGATTCGTAAGCGAGGTTATTACTTAAAATGGCGAATATTGTCGTGATTGGTGCAGGAATTGGCGGATTGCCCGCCGCTTACGAACTCAGACATTTACTTTCTCCTTCTCATCAAGTTACGTTAATTTCGGCATCTCCTAAATTTACGTTTATTCCCTCTTTGCCTTGGGTGACAATGGGGTTAACGGCTTTGTCGGACGTGCAAGTGGATCTGAAAACCGCGATCGCCAATCGAGGCATTGAATTAATCGTCGGGTCGGTGACGGAACTCGATCCAATTAATCAACAAATCACGGTGGGAGACAGCATCATTCCCTATGATTTTGCGATCGTGGCTACGGGCGCCGAACTAGACCTAGATGTTATCCCTGGCTTAGGCCCAGAAAACGGTTATACCCAGTCGGTTTGTAATCCCCACCATGCGGAAATTGCCCGTCAAGCTTGGGTAAAATTTCTGGAAAATCCGGGACATTTAGTAGTAGGTGCCATGCCTGGGGCGGGTTGTTTGGGACCGATGTATGAGTTTGCTTTATTGGCGGATTTTGTGTTAAGAAAAGCGGGCAAACGTCAAGAAATACCGATTACTTTGATCACCCCAGAACCTTATGCCGGTCATTTAGGGGTTGGTGGGATGGCGAATTCCGCCGAATTGGTGAAAAATTTGCTGGCCAGTCGAGAAATTAATTTAATCGAAAATGCCGCCATTGACCAGATTTCTCCTCACCAGATTACTTTAGGCGATCGCCAAGAAATTCCTTTTAATTATGCCATGATATTGCCCTCGTTTAAAGGGCCAATTTTTGCCCGCAAATTTCCCGATTTGGCAGATGAAAAATGCTTTTTGCCGGTGTTGCCGACGGGTCAGCATCCCCAGTTTGACTCGATTTATGCTGCCGGAGTAGCGGTGCAAATTCAGCCCCCAGAAACAACCCCAATTCCGGTTGGTGTGCCGAAAACCGGCCAAATGACTGAAGCAATGGGTATGGCGGCAGCCCATAATATTGCTTTAAGGTTGGGTGAAATTTCCGGAAGTCCGGTAAAACCCACTTTAGAAGCAATTTGTTTAGCAGATTTTGGGGATATGGGGATCGCTTTTATTGCCAGTCCAGTTTTACCGGATCCGGTTACGGGAAAACGGCGCAACGCTGTCGCTTTGCAAGGTCGTTGGGTAAGTTGGAGTAAAGTGGCTTTTGAGAAGTTTTTCTTAACAAAAATGCGCTGGGGTTTAGCAGTGCCTTGGTTTGAAAGATTGGGGTTGAAAATGTTGGGTTTGTCCCTAGTTGAACCCTTAGAGTGAGAGGCAAAAAGTGATGCATTTAACGAATCTAAAGTGGACTAAAAACATCAGACGGGCTGATGGTGCTTGGGCTTACTTAGAGTTTAAAGCTTATCATTTATTCAAGCTGGCGTGGAGAGATAATGAACCTAATGCCAATAAACCTGAAAAAGACGATCTTATTTTACTCAGACAAAAGGGATATGTCACGCATTTAGTCCGAGTTCTAGACTACAAAGCTGAACGAGAAGTTGGGCAAAGTGATTACAACATTTACCGAATTGTTGAGTCACTTTGGACTATTGATTTTGGTCATCCACCTGGATGGGCAAAAGCGGATCAAATGTTTGGTTATTCAGTCACTTATCAAGGTGGGAATGTCATGGAATTAGAAAGCTTGCCTACTTTTAGACAGCGTTGGGATAATGATGGTGGGCTTTTGGCTTTTCAGGAACATATCCAACAAACCTTACAACCGTTTTCTTTCCGATCGACTACCGACTAAATATGTATGTAGAGGCGATTCGGGAATCACCTCTGTAGGGGTGATTCGGGAATCACCTTTACAGGTTGTGTGGTTTACTCAGCAGAAAAGCGCTGTAAATAACAGGTTTGTACGCTATTTACGAGCAATTTACTGCGGAACGCTACGGGACGATCGCCTTTAAGTAGAGAGAGAGCGCGATCGCACGATCGTTTCCTTGAGAGGGCATCAGGCAACGCGATCGCCCCCCGATCCTGAGTAGTCAGCAAAATCATCCCGCTAACAATCCCGCGAAAAGCAGGTGCTTAGGTTAGAATTTGCATAACCTCCCAGATACCTTTTCCCTCTCAAAAACAATAAACTAATCCCAATACTAACTTACTACTGAATCTCATGCTGGTCTGTCCCAAATGTCAATATAAAAATCCCATTAACCATAAGTTTTGTCAAAAGTGTGGCACTTCCCTGACCCAAAAAGCCTGTCCAGAATGTGGCACTCAGATTAATCTCAGCGCCTTGACTTGCGACCATTGTGGCGCCAAAACGGGCAAAACTTTGTGGGGCATTATTCTGCCCAAAACTAATCCCATTACACCATCAGCGGTGGTGCCATCTGAATATGAATCCACCGAGGTAGAGACTGAGGAACTCTTTCCTATTAACCCACCGATGCTTAATCAGACGGATATCTCGTCTGAAACCAACAACATCGATGTACTGAGTGCTTTTGAAGTAGAGGAAAATACTCCAGGGTCTCAGTTGGTGACAAAAATCGGTCAACCGGATGAAGAGACAAAACCAATTGAGGCAGAACCCTCGACCAATATAGAAAATACAGAAGATATAGAAGATGCAGAAAATACAGGAGATATAGAAGATGCAGAAAATACAGAAGATATAGAAGATACAATGGCTGCGGCTGTTGTGGTAGAATCCGCAGAAACGGTTGTGGAAACTGCGGTTGAAGATGTATTGACCCCACAGACTCCAGCCCTAGAAACTTCAGCCCTAGAAACTCCAGCCCTAGAAACTTCAGTTCTAGAAACTCCAGAAACCAGCAAACCGGACATTTCTATTGCCTCTGGGGACTATTTAGACGATCGACACCGTTATCAACTAATTTCTCAAATCAGCGCCAAGACTTCATCTGGTGACTGGCAAGGCGGTGTATTAGATTGTCAACCCTTGCAAATTTCCCCTTTGCTAACTTCAATTTCTGCCTCATCAACTGCCTCAAGGTCTGGTTCTACTACAGTGATGCAACCCTCGATCGACTTGATTCCCGCGATCGCACAGCCCTACTTGCAGCTTCGCACCCAATGGGCGCCCATAATTCCCTTAATCCATGATGCTTGGGAAAATCAAGACCATTCCATTTTACTAATTGAAGACCGCTCAAACTTGCCTCGGTTAATTGACCAATGCCATCAACTCACCCAGGTAGAACCATTGGATTTACAACCATTCATCCAATGGTTTCAACAAATGACCCAATTATGGCAAGTCTTGACCCCGTTGAAATGCCGTCAAAGTCTGCTGAACATCGAGAATTTATTAGTGGATCAAATTAGTGGGGGGTTACGTCTGCAACGACTCTATGGAGATGCCACCGACGCCCCAAAATTGGCGGAGTTAGGCAAAATTTGGCGACAACTACTACCCATCGATAGCAACGATTCAGCGTCGAACGATCCAGAAATCAACCAACGGATTAATGATCTTGTGAATGATGTTGTGAATGAAAATATTCTCACTGCGGATAAATTATTAGCCACGATTCAAGCGATGTTGCATCCGCAACGCTCCGGCGCGATCGCCCATCCCAAGCATGATAACAATGAACTCAGCCACGGAGATGACCTCTCGACAATCGTAATGACTCAAGGCTTAAGGAATTTAGAAGCGATCGGCGCCACTGATGTCGGTCAACAACGGAATCACAATGAAGATGACTTTGCCATCAAAACGGACATATTCAAATTCCAAACCTCGCGCGATCGCTCTCTCCAATTCCGGGGCATCTATATTGTTTGTGATGGCATGGGTGGACATGACGGCGGTGAAGTCGCCAGCGCCCAAGCGGTCAAAACCCTACAAGAATACTTTGCCACTCACTGGCAAGATCCACTCACCCTGCCCGACGAAGCCACTATCCGCCAAGGCATCCTACAAGCCAATCAAGCCATCTACGACCTCAACCAAGAAGAAGTCCGTAGCGGCAGCGGTCGCATGGGCACCACCTTAGTCATGGCTTTAGTCAACCAAAGTGAAATTGCCGTCGCCCATGTCGGAGATAGTCGCCTTTACCGACTCACCAAAACTCACGGTCTGCAACAACTCACCGTCGATCATGAAGTGGGACAGCGGGAAATTCAGCGGGGAATTGACCCAGAAATCGCCTATAGTCGCCCTGACGCCTACCAACTCACTCAAGCCCTTGGCCCCCGGCCCGAAAATTTTGTGCAACCGGACATCCAGTTTTTTCCCATAGAAGAAAACTCTTTATTTATCCTCGCCTCTGATGGTCTCACCGATAATGACTTGCTAGAAAATCATATTTCCACCCATCTAGAACCCTTACTAAATTCAGACAGCGACCTCAACCAAGGGGTCAAAAATTTAATCACCTTAGCCAATGACTACAATGGTCACGACAATATTACCGCGATCGCGATTCGGGCAATGGTACAACAATAGTTAAACCAACAAGAGTCAAACTAAGGCATTCTCCGCGCCCCGACTTTGGTTTTTGTTTCAACCAACGCAACACCAAGCCGGGGTTTAAACCTAAAAAGCCCCCCTTAAAAAGGGGGGTTGGGGGGATCGACGCCGGTATTTTGCCACAATTATCTAATAATCGCGCAATTCAAATTCTTTGAGGACATTCCGACGTGGTTAACCTGGCATTGTTAGACCTGCAAAACAAGACCTTGGTTGCTGAGTGGCACTTTGAGGGAACTGAAAGCGTGCGAATAGGCCGTTCCCCAGATAATGATGTAGTCATTGACAACCCGGTTGTTTCTCGACAGCATTTAGAACTCAAGAAAATCGAGAGTTCTGGGATTGCTTCTGGGATTGATGAAACTTGGCAGCTAATCAGTCACGGCACCAATGGCACTTTTGTCAACGGCACCCTAGCCACTGTCACCACCATCAATCATGGGTCACTAATTCAACTAGCCAAAAACGGCCCACTCCTGCGATTTACCCTAGATACATCTCCAGGGTCTAATGCTGCCTTTTCGGGGGCTGCGGGCGCAAAGGCTAATCAAGAACTGCCACCTCCTCTACCCCTGAAAGTTTGCACCCACCAGGATAACCCCCCAAACAGCTTATTTTGTATCCACTGCGGAGAACCTCTCCAGGTGGAAAGAACCATTCGCAATTACCAAATCTTGCGAACTTTGGGCATTGGGGGCATGGGAACCACCTATTTAACCGTGAAAAAAGTCGAGGGGTTAGCCCCCAGTCGCCAGGTGCTTGTCCTGAAAGAAATGAATGCAGATATGACCAAAATTCTCAAGGCGCAAGAATTATTTGAGCGAGAAGCCCGGGTTTTATCCTCTTTAAATCATTCAGGAATTCCTCAATTTTTTGACTTTTTTGTGGAAGACGGCAAAAAATGCCTGGTCATGGAAATGATCCACGGTCAGGACTTAGAAAAAATTGTCTTTGCCAAAGGTCCAGTGGTGATGCATCAGGCAATTTCCTGGATGATTCAAACCTGTGAAGTGCTTGATTATCTGCATAATCAAGATCCACCAGTAGTTCACCGGGATATTAAACCGGCAAATTTGATGGTGCGGACTTTGGATCGTCAGATCGTCGTGCTTGATTTCGGTGCAGTCAAAGAAATTGGTACGCCGTTAGGCACTTGTATCGGCGCACCAGACTATACCGCCCCCGAACAAAATCGAGGCGAACCGCTTACTCAGTCAGACCTCTATGGAGTTGGGGCGACGTTAATTTTTTTGCTTACAGGGGAAAGTCCCCAAAAATTTGTGCAATTAAAAGGACAAGGTTATCGGTTTAATTTGGACGGCGATCCGAGAATTCCTCCGGAATTAAGAGCAGTAATCGATCGCGCTACCGAACCAAAACCAAGCGATCGCTATCAAACAGCGCTAGAACTTTCTCAAGCATTAGCTGATTGTTTGTCAACAATTTCTTAGCCGGTTTTTATTAGTTATTGGTTATTGGTTATTGGTTATTGGTTATTGGTTATTGGTTATTGGTTATTGGTTGTTAGTCCTGATTAACTCAATAATCACCCATCTAATGCCAAAAAAACCTCGGCGCAAATCAGTTTTATTTAACATAAGTGGGACATCTTTTCAGCCCAGAAACGTTAACATTGCATAACGTTTCTGGGTCTATTTTTTAGTGAAATTGCATCCGATTAATATCCCGTAGCGGCGCGTGAATCAGATCCGCAAGTTTTGGCAATTGAATTAATCGAAATCATTGGACAATTCTTGATTAAATAATTTCAGTTTTGATTCGTTGAAAGCCTTTATTCATCCTCTTCCCAGGTTTCGACAGCTAGTAATTCGCTAATCGGATCTCTCATCGTGAATTCAAATTCTTCGAGTTCTTTTTTCCAGTGAGACCAGTCGTCACGATACAGAAAGGCGATTTTCCACAGGCTATCGGATGGTTTGATAACGTTGGATTCTACTAACGATCGCACCTGACGTTGAAACTTCACCATCGGGTGAGCAACCTTCTGGATCATAATACCTCAATTTAATTTTGTGAATCTTCATGTCAACAGTCGCTTCCCCACCTTCGTTTTTTGCATATTCGTAGATGGTTTTTAGACGGGAAGCTTATTTTTTATCCTACCGAATGGTAGATTTAGGAAATTTGTTGATGGTGTACTAACCATCTGACATCTAGTTTTCACTAGGTGCCTAGACACATCCGGATTAACCAACCTCACGTCCGCTAATTTTGACGGGATCGATCAAAGCTAATTAAGCTTTAAGGATGGGTTGAGATTTTTGAGCGTTTCATCATTGTCATCTCTATAAGGTTAAGGCTCGCGCCTATTAGCCTGTATTCCTTTTTGGATCTGAAACAATTTTTGATTGGTACGAACGCCCCAATCTCTGAAATATATATTACCACTTCTCCGGGAAAGCGATCGCTTTTTTGCGGGAAATTTATATTTAAAATTTTAATATTTATTAAAGAATCTATAAATTTCTCTGTTATTCGTTATTGGTTATTCGTTATTCGTTGTTGGTTATTGGTTATTGGTTAACCAACAACAATCAACCATCAACCATCAACTAACCCTTAACAACAGTTGCACGTTGTGGGCGGCATATCCCACCTCTAGTTCCGGTTCTCCTTGCAGCAGGGTTTCAATTTGGGTCAAATATTCGGTAATTCGGCTTTCACTTCTAAAGGTTCGCCGCAGTCGATCTTGAATCGGCGTGAGAATTTCGGTGATTTGGTTTGCTTTGATGGCGGCTGGGGCTTGAGGCTGAACGAGGGCATGACTCCGCAACAAAACTAATTTCTCGGTTTTTTTGGTGCGGAACACTTCCCGAATTTCGGCGGATACTTGGTCAATAATTTGGCTGGTGACATATTCCATTAATAAAGGTTGAAGGGAAAAGACCGCTTCTTCGAGATCGGGATGTTTTTCAATGAGCGATCGCTGCCCCAGGGAAGCCACTGCTTCGAGGAGTTCTCGTTGGGACACCGGCAGGATCATATTTTCCCGCAGTTTGGCCAAAGAAACGGGCTGACGTTCAATGGCTAACCATTGGAGAATTTCCCTTTCTAATAGAGAGAGGCGATCGCACTGTGACGCCACCAAGCCGCTAATATCCCCAAAGACCAGGGTATTTTGTTTGAGAAATTCGGCAACCTGACCGCCAAATAAATCTCTAATCGTCGTGGCGACAATTTTGAGGGCCAGAGGGTTGCCGCGATACAGAGAAATCAGGGCATCCCATCGATCGGGGCTGCCTAAACTTTTTTCGGGGAAAATTTCCCTGGCGTCTGGGGTGTGCAGGTCTTGCAGAGGCAGCGATCGCCCCGGCATAGTTTTGCCTTCCAACAGCGCAATTTCCTTGGGTTTTTCCTGACTGGTAATCAGCAGACAGCTTTTATGGGGTTCTTCACCCAGACGGCGGAAAAACTCACCATAGTCCTGATATCCAGGGGCATATTGACCCGCCAATTCTCCTGAAAGCAAAATGGTTTCTGCACTATCCAGGACTAACAGACAGCGATATTTACGCAGATAGGCAATCAGTTGGCTAATTTTATCGTTAATTTCCGTAAGGGGATAGTTAAAAGGGCGACGATAGAGAAATTTCAGCAGATTATCTAGTAAATCTTTTAATGAAGGGGCATGACGCAGCGATCGCCAAATCATGTAATCAAAACGATCCTGAAGCTGGTGGGCTAACTTCACCGATAGGGCGGTTTTGCCAATGCCTGCCATGCCAAACACCGCCACCACCCGACATTCTTGAGATAAAATCCAATCTTCCAGAGTCGCCAATTCCTCAGTCCGACCATAAAAAATTGACACATCCGGGGCTTCCCCCCAGTCTTGCCGAGGTTTCATCGTATCTTCCATCAACAAAGCCAGGTCATCCCCGGAAGTTTGCATCACCATCAGGGCTTGGTGGTCTTGATACTGGGTGACTAAAATCTGTTGCAACTTAGCCATTTTGCCCGGACCCGCCCCAGCAATATGAAATTTTTTATATACTTCGCCCAAGCGTTTGCGGACGGCTTCGGCGCGAATCTCTAAATTAGTCGCGATCGCCGTAATCGTTTCACCAGCCAAAGCATGAGACAACACCTCTAACTCTGACTCCGAGACACCATGTTCAGCCGCCACAGCTTTGAGAAAATCTTGGGGAATCACAGCAGTTCTCTACTTAATTAATGTATTTGGTAAGAATAATGTTTCGGCAGGGATGGGCAGACCGCCAATATATCACCTGTACCGATAATATGTGAGTTATAATTTCTCTCCCATTACATTACCTCACTTTTGTCATCGCCGCCAATTTTCTCAAAACTGCTTAATCTCACATTTGCCAGGGCGATCGAGTCTCCCCGGAATATTCCAGAAACCCACCACACTAACTAATTAGTGCATTCCTGCCTCAACAAGTCTTCAACGCGATCGCAGACAGATTAACCGCGCCAAATCACCTCAGCATCCAGCATATACGATCCCAATTCAGCCCCGAATCGCGCTCAAGTTCCCCGGCATTTTCTCACTTATGGTTATCTTTATCCGCTGCCTATCTTCTATCTGCTGCCTCTAAACGCTTTCCCAGAATTACTACATCTCTTTCCACCCCATCCAACTCTGCCACCTGGGGTAAATGACCCCAACGTTCAAAGCCGAATTTCTCAAACAACCTCAAAGAAGCTTGATTATGGCCAAAAATAAACCCTAATAAAGTTTTCAAACCCAGTTGAGGAGATTGGCTAATCCCATAAGCGAGTAATTCCTGACCAATGCCTTGATGTTGCGCTTCAGTAGCCACATAAATGCTGACTTCTGCGGTTGGGTGAAAAGCCGGTCTACCATAAAATGCTTGAAAACTCAGCCAACCAATGACTAGATCGTCCTTCACTTTTACGAAAATCGGATATTTCTGAGGATTATGCGCCAAAAACCAATCTCGACGGGATGCAACGGATACGGGAGTGAGATCCGCTGTGGCCATTCTTTCGGGAATACTGGCATTATAAATGTTCACAATTGTCGGTAAATCGGATTCTGTTGCTAATCTAATGGTCATAAACTGCCATCCGGGTTTAAATCGGTGATTACCATATCAGAAGTGAGGGCTATTTCAAACCCAGACCAATAGGGAATCAATTGCCTCTCTTCACACTGATAAGCCACGCTTATGACACTGATTAAAATAAATATTTATTAAACCCCTTTACAAAGCTTAACAATCCGGTTAATATAAAAACATCATCCGAACATTGAAAACTACATAGCACTCATAAAGCACATGACTACTACTCTGCAACAACGCGAAAGCGCTTCTCTGTGGCAGCGCTTCTGCTCCTGGGTCACAAGCACCGACAACCGCATTTATGTGGGCTGGTTCGGCGTCCTGATGATCCCCACCCTGCTGACCGCAACTATCTGCTACATCATTGCTTTCGTCGCTGCTCCTCCAGTGGACATCGACGGGATCCGCGAACCTGTGGCTGGTTCCTTACTGTTAGGCAACAACATCATCTCTGGTGCGGTTGTTCCTTCCAGCAATGCGATCGGTCTGCACTTCTACCCCATTTGGGAAGCGGCTTCTCTCGATGAGTGGCTGTACAATGGCGGCCCATATCAGTTAGTGATTTTCCACTTCCTGATCGGCATCTTCTGCTACATGGGTCGTGAGTGGGAATTGTCCTACCGCTTAGGTATGCGTCCTTGGATCTGCGTCGCTTACAGCGCTCCCGTAGCTGCTGCTAGTGCCGTGTTCCTGATCTACCCCATCGGTCAAGGTTCTTTCTCCGATGGTATGCCTCTGGGTATCTCTGGAACCTTCAACTTTATGTTGGTGTTCCAAGCTGAGCACAATATCCTGATGCACCCCTTCCACATGTTGGGTGTAGCCGGTGTGTTCGGTGGCGCTTTGTTCTCCGCCATGCACGGTTCTTTGGTGACTTCTTCTTTGGTGCGTGAAACCACCGAAGTGGAAAGCCAAAACTATGGTTACAAGTTTGGTCAAGAGGAAGAAACCTACAACATCGTTGCCGCTCACGGTTACTTTGGTCGTCTGATCTTCCAATACGCTTCCTTCAACAACAGCCGCTCTCTGCACTTCTTCTTGGGTGCATGGCCGGTGATTGGGATCTGGTTCACCGCTCTGGGCGTGTCCACTATGGCCTTCAACCTGAACGGTTTCAACTTCAACCAATCTATTGTTGACTCTCAAGGTCGCACCATCAACACCTGGGCCGACGTGATCAACCGCGCTAACCTGGGTATGGAAGTAATGCACGAGCGTAATGCTCACAACTTCCCCTTGGATTTGGCTGCTGGTGAAGCTGCTCCTGTGGCTTTGAGTGCGCCTCAAATCAACGGCTAATTCTTAGCTAATTTAACTAAATAAATAAAAAAAGCGTCTCCTCCGGGAGGCGCTTTTTTGTTTGGGTCAAGCCTACAAAAGCTCTATCAAGCCAACGTAGTGTTTGAATCGAGCGAGTGAAACAATTGTGCTAGTGTGTTTTTGATACCTATGCTTCTCTAGCCTGGTTTATTCGGTCTTCAAGCTGTTCTCCAGTCAACATATACTGATTCAAGAAATAGTTTTTCCATGTATTCAGAACCCCTTCGACTAACTCAAGAGCATAAAAAGAACGGTTGTCATTTAAGTGAATTGTTATGCTTTCTTCTCCCTTGCCGAAAGGGCCTTTACCCAACCTACCATGACCAAAACCTGTAGCTGAATTTGCTGAGGAGGTGATAGGTGGGCGACGACGACGATCAGGATCCAATCTGAAGTGCTTGTACCCTGTTGCAATTTCTTGGCATATCTTGAGCCATTGGTCGTTATAGAGATCTTGAACGTTATTAGGCAACGATCGATCGTTTTTGACCCAATCAATCATAGACCAAGCTGTGACGACGAAATTAAACAGCCGATCGCTGGTAACTTTCTCATCTAATAAATCGGCATCGCGCTGTAATTTACAAAACATATCGAGAACGGAATTAAAGTTTAATGTCAGGGACATAATTTTATCATCATTTTAATTGGTACATTTACATTATAGCATTTTCCGTTTTATGCTGAATACAGCGGCGATAGTTACATTTATTTTTGCTAAAAAATCACCAGCAACATTAATTTTTTTGATTTGGTTAAAATTATTTTTTATTCATAGTCAAACAAACCTTAATTTAAATTGGACGTTAAAAGTATTAAAATCACAAACCAAGTAAAGCATGGACATCCTTAATTGCGATCGTTAATATCATCGAATCAATGGGTGAGGCAGTAAATCCACAATCCTCATAAAATTGTTTTGCTGATTCAGAAATCGCGTGGACAAGAATTGCTCTAATTCCGGCAATTTCCGCCGCATTTAAAGTCCGCAAAATCGCATCTCGGAGTAAACCCCGTCCAATTCCTTGTCCTTGCCAATTGCGATCGACTGCCAGTCTACCAATTACCATCACGGGAATTGGATCGGGCATATTTCGGCGCACTCGACCCGTGGCGATCGTTTGTGCCACTGCCCCATTTGCCAGACAATAATATGCAATGACTACATTTCCCGCACAGACAACGTAAGTGCGCGAAGCTCCCTCTAATTCATTTTTTAAAGCCCGCTTTTTCAGCCAGTCATTTAGCTGACTGTCACCGGAATCAAAGTTATCAATTTGATGAAATGAATTGAGCTTTTCTGGGGGGGTCAGCTTGTTGGGTTCTTGATTTAATCCCACGGTGACTTCGTTGTTAACAATTTTTGTAATTTATCATTTTTGACCGTTGGTGTATCCAGCCGAGCTAAAAATTGCTGAAATCTCTCTTCATCTAACCCAAAAAAACATTGATATAAAATAACTTCTTGGGCTTTCTGGTAGGCTGATTCAAGCATGAACTCCGAGCGGTTTTTCCCCTGGATTTTAGCGGCGCGATCGATTAAATCTCGTTGATTTTGTTTCGCTCGGATGTTGATGGTAACGTCACGAGTCTGACCGGGTTGTGTTTCAAATTCTGAGGCTGACATACTGTCACCTGTTGACTAACAAAGGTGTATCTCTACTAAGATAACGCTTTGTATTTACATTGTCAACACACAAGGGGGTTGGCAAAAATAACCCCAGATGAATAAGTCAGGCTTATCTCCGTAATCAGAAATGCTCGTGTTAAAACCCTTTACAAAGCTTAACAATCGGATTAATATAAAAACATCATCCGAACATTGAAAACTACATAGCACTCATAAAGCACATGACTACTACTCTGCAACAACGCGAAAGCGCTTCTCTGTGGCAGCGCTTCTGCTCCTGGGTCACAAGCACCGACAACCGCATTTATGTGGGCTGGTTCGGCGTCCTGATGATCCCCACCCTGCTGACCGCAACTATCTGCTACATCATTGCTTTCGTCGCTGCTCCTCCAGTGGACATCGACGGGATCCGCGAACCTGTGGCTGGTTCCTTACTGTTAGGCAACAACATCATCTCTGGTGCGGTTGTTCCTTCCAGCAATGCGATCGGTCTGCACTTCTACCCCATTTGGGAAGCGGCTTCTCTCGATGAGTGGCTGTACAATGGCGGCCCATATCAGTTAGTGATTTTCCACTTCCTGATCGGCATCTTCTGCTACATGGGTCGTGAGTGGGAATTGTCCTACCGCTTAGGTATGCGTCCTTGGATCTGCGTCGCTTACAGCGCTCCCGTAGCTGCTGCTAGTGCCGTGTTCCTGATCTACCCCATCGGTCAAGGTTCTTTCTCCGATGGTATGCCTCTGGGTATCTCTGGAACCTTCAACTTTATGTTGGTGTTCCAAGCTGAGCACAATATCCTGATGCACCCCTTCCACATGTTGGGTGTAGCCGGTGTGTTCGGTGGCGCTTTGTTCTCCGCCATGCACGGTTCTTTGGTGACTTCTTCTTTGGTGCGTGAAACCACCGAAGTGGAAAGCCAAAACTATGGTTACAAGTTTGGTCAAGAGGAAGAAACCTACAACATCGTTGCCGCTCACGGTTACTTTGGTCGTCTGATCTTCCAATACGCTTCCTTCAACAACAGCCGCTCTCTGCACTTCTTCTTGGGTGCATGGCCGGTGATTGGGATTTGGTTCACCGCTCTGGGCGTGTCCACTATGGCCTTCAACCTGAACGGTTTCAACTTCAACCAATCTATCGTTGACTCTCAAGGTCGCACCATCAACACCTGGGCCGACGTGATCAACCGCGCTAACTTGGGTATGGAAGTCATGCACGAGCGCAACGCTCACAACTTCCCCTTAGATTTGGCGGCTGGCGAAGCTGCTCCTGTGGCTTTGAGTACACCTCAAATCAACGGCTAATTAAGAGCTAAAACTGAATAAAAAAAACGCTCTCCTGAAAAGGGGGGCGTTTTTTGTTGTTTAGATATTGTGAAGGGCTATTTTTACCACAAAGACACGAAGGACACAAAGGAAATCAAGAATCATCTTTGTGTTCTTTGTGTCTTTGTGGTTATTACAATTTCAGGCGATCGTTATAGCTGGTCAAGATGGCAGTGATGCTAAAATTTATTTGCAGAACTGAAAAAAATTGCAGAAGAGGAGGCAGGAGAATGAACTACACGGTGATTATTCAATGGTCACAAGAAGATGAATGTTTTGTGGTATTTCTCCCTGAATTTGAAGATGTTATGCAACCTGTCACTCATGGCGAGTCTTATGAAGCGGCGATAACTATCAATCAAGAAGTCATAGACTTATTGATTGATAGTTATCGCGAAGAAGGAAAACCTTTACCAGGGATGAAGAATTTAGACCAGTTAATCAAAGCTGCATAAGTAAAAGGAGAAAACAGCATGAAACGAGTTCAGCAATTTACTGCGATTATTGAGCGTGAAGGGGATGGTTATGTATCATTATGTCCAGAATTGGATATTGCCAGTCAAGGGGATTCTGTTGAAGACGCAAAAAATAATTTGATTGAAGCATTAGAGTTGTTTTTTGAAGTGGCCGATCCTTCGGAAATAGAGAATCGCTTACATACAGAAGTTTTTATAACTAGATTGGAGGTTGCTGTTGCGTAATATTCGAGTTTTGTCCGGGCGAGAAGTCTGTAAAATTTTGGCAGCACATGACTTTGTAGAAGTACGACAACGGGGTAGTCATATCACCATGCAACTTAAAATTGAAGCAACCACTATCACCCTGCCTGTCCCCAACCATACAGAAGTAAAGATGACGTGGCAATCCATTATTCGCCAATCAGGATTGCCACGTCATCTTTTTGAGGAAACCTGATGAAAGCTGGTGTCTGCTAAAAAATCTATTTTACGGTGGGATAGTTGGATTTTAAATGGATGTACTGTTTAGGCACTTAGATGGGGATATTATCCCTTGAGGGCAGGCGGGAGGGACGTCTGCCCTACGTTTATACCAATCGCACTTAACCGAGGAAAATAGTACCGTCGTTGGCAGGTTGAGCGAAGACGGCGCTCTCAACCTGACTCAGGGGCGCTGTAATTCCTTCCACCACAGCCACTAAGTCCCGGGTAGAATCGTTTCTGTAGATAGCTAAATTGCTGCCGGTTACTTCTTGCGTGAAGTCATTAATACTGCCAGCCACCTCGATGACATCGACTCCCTGCTCGAAGTTGCGGATCTGAGCGTAGTCGCTGTCTCCTTGACCCAAATACAGCTGTACCGCATTAGGCGTTGAAGGAGTGATGTAAGCGGCAGTAGAGAAATTGTCAGGGCCAGTCGCACCGATGAGAGTGTCAATTTCTCCTGTGCCAGTTCCGATGATTGCCGTATCGTAAGGATCGGAACTGACAACTTCATAGGGAGTCCCGTACAAATATCTTGCCTGACCAAAGCCGGTAATCGTGTCATTCCCCGTGGTGCCAACAAATGTAGCAGTGCGGTTTTCATATTGGCCATAACGGACAAAGTGTTCGTAGCCATACTTGAATTTGCCCTGCTCCACTGCCGCCTTGACATCTGGATAGGATTCTAGGTAATCCGTCTCGGCGAAATTATTCACAGCGCCCAGGTAGAAAGTACCGCTCCCTGCCGCCTCATCAACAAAGGCTCGCTTGAACTGAGTCAGGGGCGCTGTCACCCCTTCCAGCACTGCCACCAAGTCTCCGGAGCTTTTTTGATAAATGGATAGATTTCCATCTGCTACCTCTTGGGTGTAGTCCGCTGGCGTCCCCGCTAGCTCAAGGCTATCTTCGGCAAATCCAAAATTTTTAATCAGAGCGTAGTCGCTGTTCCCCTGACCTACATAAAACTGTACGGCAGTGGGAATTGACGCTGATGTATAAGCTGCCAGCGCATAATTATCTGGACCTTCGGCACCGACAAGGGTGTCTATTTCGCCCGTCCCCGTCCCGATTACCGCGTAATCGTAAGGGTCGGCACTGACGAATTCGTAAGAAGTTGGGTAAAAAAATCGAGCTTGGCCAAACCCACGAATTAGGTCATTGCCAGCCGTGCCGCTGAAAGTGGGAATGCGATTCTCAAATTGGCCAAATTGTATCAAGTGATCGAGTCCCGACTCAAAAAGTCCTGCATCTACTGCTTCCTTCACATCAGGATTGAAGGCCAAATAATCTGCTTCATCGAAGAACGGATAAATTTCGCTATAGGAAGGTTCGGCCATGTTTTAGATATCCTTTACTGATTTGTTAACTGTTACTCAACACCGATCAGCTTACCGGCAACAGAAGCCTTCAAGAATGCCCGATGACTATATATAATAAAGTTATATATATATATATAATTATAATTATTCCTTATAACAAGCGATATTGGGAACGGACATTAATGGCATGGGGCAGCGGGCGATAAGGTTTGGATGCGATCGGGTTCCATTGTCCACGCTCTGGGTGTTTCTACGATGGCCTTCAACCTGAACGGTTTCAACTTTAACCAGTCGATCGTTGATTCTCAAGGTCGCGTTATCAATACCTGGGCTGACGCGATCGACCGCGCTAACCTGGGTATGGAAGTAATGCACGAGCGCAACGCTCACAACTTCCCCTTAGATTTGGCAGCCGGTGAGTCCGCTCCTGTGGCTTTGAGTACACCTCAAATCAACGGCTAATTCTTAGCTAATTTAACTAAATAAATAAAAAAACGCTCTCCTGAAAAGGGGGGCGTTTTTTTGCGTTTCTTGTTATGCTGCGGTAAACTAGCTGATAAAAGTTCCAAAAGCCTTGCCGAATATTTCCGGCTAGAGCAACATCTTTGAGCGAATTAAAACATCGCCGAGAGGAAGCCTAAAAAGTGGTCGCGAAAAAGCGGAAAATTCTGGATAAGGTTCTGGCAGGTTCAAAAAATATCAAGTTTAGTGAAATGGTGACGCTGATTGAAGCTTTCGGGTTTAGCTTGGAAAGAATCAGTGGTAGTCATCACATTTTTACTCATCCCCAAGTTACGGAAATTGTTAACATTCAAACAGGACAAAGGCGAGGTGACACCTTATCAAGTGCGTCAATTTTTATCGATAATTGAAGAGTACAATCTGATGATGGAGCAGGATGAATTATGAAAGACTATCACATCAATATTTTCTACAGTGAGGAAGATGAAGGTTATATTGCTGATATTCCTGACTTAAAATACTGCTCTGCATTTGGTGAAACCCCCGAAACAGCTTTGCGCGAGGTACAAATTGCTAAAGAAGCATGGTTGTCAGCGGCTTCGGCTGCGGGTAAAGCAATTCCTCAACCTAAATATCGACCGATTATTTATCAGCTACAACAGAGGTAGCGAAGACTACGCAACTACTAGCTAGATGTGTTACGGTTTTCATTTTCTGGAGTTTGACTGGGACTAAATGTACTTTTTAAAGACAGGATTTAGCAGAAAGCGCGATCGCCCTCCCGCGATCACTTTTTCGGCTAATCCTCGTCTGACTAAAGATTGGATAGCGTCCCATAATTCCGATTGGGAAATTTCGCTTAATCCAGGTTGTCGTGAAATCTCTACCGCTTCATCTTCTGAAAATCTGGATATGACTTTTTTTTCTAACTCCGATAAACGGTCTAATTGAGATTCTATAATTGGGGATAAGTCGCCGATAAATATCTCCTCCTCCTTAAGCCCCCCCTTTCCAAGGGGGGGTTGGGGGGGATTCCCTAAAAATAGGGAAACGCTGCCGTCAAATAGTTCCACGATGGTTGAGGCGATAATATTTAACCAGGTGGGATGACCTTGATAGAGGTTGATTAATTCTGGCCATTTTTGTGAGTCCGTTAATCCGTGTTCTTTCAAAATTTCCTCAGCATCCGCTGATAATCCTTTCAGGTTTAAGGTGCGGGTGGATTGTTTTTCTGCTGCTAAGGTAGCGAGTTCTCTGGGTTTTTCCCAACTCAGGAGAATGACACAACTTTGATGATGGTTTTTGGCGATTTGTTGCCAAAATTGGCCATAGTCTTTATGTTCGGCTAAGTATTGACCGGCTAATTCACCGCTTTGAAACAGATTTTGCAGGTCATCCAGGATGACTAAACAGCGCGAGTTACGAAAGTAATCAATTATTGTGGGTAATTGGGGCTGTTGGGACTGGGCAAAAAATTGTTGCAGTTGGTTTTTTAGGGAGGAAAGGGTGGGAGTCTCTGTGAGACTTTTCCAAATAATATAGTCAAATTCAGGCTTGATTTGTTCGATGAGTTGCCTGGTTAATACGCTTTTGCCAATGCCACTTAATCCATAGATGGTAATTAAGCGGATCTGGTCTTGTAATATCCACTGTTTGAGGGTATTTAGTTCGGTGGTGCGGTTGTAAAAGTCCGTGAGGTCTGGGGCGTCGATTAAGTCGATAATGGGTGAAGAATTTTGGGTGGGGGAAGAGTTAGGAGAAGAGGGCGATCGCTGTTGTTCACTACAAATATTGATATTACCTATTTGTAAGCAATTAGCATGATTTTCAGATATTTCTGCTTGTTCTAACACAGAAAACACATTCGACTTTTTAACATCTTCTCCAACCACATCAGAAAGAAGTTTCCATAACTTCCACGCTTCTTTTTTCACATGATCGTAGCTTCTCTCATTATTTTCAGCAATTTCATAATAATCCTGATGTTGCCAAATGCCCTCTAAGATAGATTTTTGTAGCGATTCAAGATGTTTTCCGGTTTTAGCGAATACCTGTTCATCAGTCCAGTTTAAAACTTCTTGAATATCCATAGGACAAAGTGGGGGTATGCAACGATAATCCCACTTTATCACACTTTTTCCCACTTTTTCTCAAAAATCCCACTTTTTCCCACAAAATTGGTGATGTAAATAATTGTAAAATGCCACTTTATCCCACTTTTATGACTATACAATCATCCAGTTTTATACTAAAATGATTAACCATACAACGAAAGAGTTTCTAGCAAACTAGAGCGTACTTTCGACCTTTCATCAAGTAGGTTTACTACTATGTTACAAAGCAAAATAGCAGCGGCTCGAGTCACAGAAAAGCAAAACAACACTGCAATTGATGAATCTAAGGGCATTGCTCGGCAAGATAACCACAGTGAATGGTATCCGATTGAGGTAGGAACAGAACGAGCAAATCTTATGGCTTGTCCCAAAGGTGCGCTTTTTTAAGCAACGATTAAGATTGTACGATCATCTAAAAAGGTGAGAAACATATAAAAGCAAATTACTATGCAGTAGATCCAATAGAGGACGCGATCATATGTCGCGTCCGTTACTTTCTAAGAGAGGAATTATATATGTTAGTCCATCGGCATATTGGCAATGTAGATTTCGCAATCGATCCATCCCAGCCTGTTGGGATTTGTTTAAAAACAAATGAAAATGATCGATTAAAATTTTCAAATATTAAAGCTTTTATTGATTGGATTATAGCCAGAGCGAGAATGCCTGCTACTCTTCAATGGGAGTTGCTTTCAGTCTGCAACTTTAAATGTCGCTTTTGTTATATGGTGGGACATACCGAACCTACGATATTTTCGTCGGAACGGGCTTTTAAACTGATTGATGAATTTGTGGATGCGGGGGTTGTTCAAGTCATTTTAACTGGCGGAGAGTGTCTGATCCATCCAAATTTTACAGCCATTTATGAAAAACTCCGCTTGGCAGGTATTATTGTATCTGTTTTCACTAATTTAGAAAAGTTAACCGCCGAGCATATCGAAATATTTAAGCGTTATCCACCTTATGTGATTGAGGTGAGCATTTACGGTCACGATGAAGATAGTTACGAAAGAGTCACTGGACGGCGAGCTTTTAACCAGGTACTCCACAACATAGAGATTCTTCGCGACTATGGCTTTAATCTTCTTTGTAAAACTCCAATAACTACTCTGACCCATAATTCTATTGATTGGATATATAATTGGTGTCAAAATCGTAACCTGGAATATTTGGCAGATCCAAGTATTAAGGATGGTCTTGACGGTGATGATTTATCAGACTTTTCCCTAAAATTTGAAGAATATTACGCTGCCGAAAAACTTAGGCTTCACTTAGCGAAAAACCTAATTAACTCTACGAATTTAGAAAATAGAGATCCGTCTCGTGTTTTTAGCTGCGGAGTTGGTAAAGTAGGTGCTTACATTAACTACGATGCTACTCTTTCTCCCTGTTCAAGCATTCGGAATCAGCGCTTCAATCTGATGGAACTTTCCTTCGCTGATGCTTGGCAACAGTTAGTTAATAATATACAAGCACAGGAAAATTTAGTTATCAGTGGATGTAATCCGAATTGTTCTGCTAGATCAATATGTAAGATGTGTCCCGCAGTAGCTTTCCGTGATGAAGAAGGAAACTATAGAGTTAATCCAGCTTATTGTGAGCGACAAATTGCCCTGGCAAAGGTTCTTGCTATTAGTTCTTAGTTCTGCTATTGGGAATAGGTACTTTCCCGATCGCGATCGCCTTCTTTATTCAATTCTCAATGCGGGGGCGATCGCCCAAGCAGAGCAGACAAGAAACCCGGTTTCTTCAAGAAACCGGGTTTCTTTGTTTCTGGACAATTTTGAGGCAGAAGTGGGAGTAATGCCCCCAGAGGAGTTTCTCTCGTTTCAGGTTTCCCGGTTCCAGATTTTAGGGAAATTTCCTGGTTTTAGCTGGAACTGTTACGCTCGATTTGAATCACCTAAATAGCTTGAGCGTGAGTAATTTCTGCCATAGTCAAGCCACCCGTGACAAACTTGAATAAATATGATTAAATAGATGAGGAGCAATTTTTCAAAAAAATGCCAACAGTCTTAAGATTTGAAGCCTATCGTTTTTATTTTTACAGCCATGAACCCAACGAACCACCCCATATTCACATTGATAGAGATAATCTCTCAGCAAAATTCTGGTTATCTCCGATATCTTTAGCCAAAAATATCGGCTTTAATGCTAAAGAGCTAAGAAAAATAGAATCACTGGTCGAAGCTAATCAACAAAAATTTTTGGAGGCATGGTATGACTACTTTGGCAATTCAAACTGATATTAGAGTAAAAAATGTTCTGATATATGAAGATGCTTTTAGTGTTGAATTAATGGATGGACGCACTCTCACCGTTCCTTTAGCTTGGTTTCCTCGACTATTAAAAGCTACACCCGAACAGTTAGAAAAATGGGTGATTTGTGGCGGCGGTTATGGGATTCATTGGGAAGAAATTGATGAGGATCTTAGTACCGAAGGATTATTACGCGGTGCTCCCGCGCCTCGGAATCAAACGCGATTATAAGGCAAGAAACCCGATTTCTTTAAGAAACCGGGTTTCTGCGTTTCTGGACAATTTCCGGGTGTAGGAGCGAAGCATAAGCGGATAAATCTCTGGGAAAAATCAACAGATTCTTGACGCTTATGCTTCGCCCGTATCTATATGCATTTTCGGTGCTGGCATTTTAGGACAGAAGTGGGAGGCGCGATCGCATATGGTGGTTTTCTCTCCTTAACATTTTCTGGGCTTATCCGTGAACCATCGAGCATCTAATAGCGATCGCACCGAGGGTGACAATCTCAACCCCACCTTACGGGATGAAAAGGCGACTTACGCCCATATAGACATCAATATCAATCACAATTTCCACCAGACGAACTGCACAACGCTGCCGATATTCTGAGTCATTCAACAAGCGGTCAGCATCACTAATGGTAATCACGGGAAGTGATGTAGACGTAATTTCCTCACGCATCACTTGTTCCAGAGAGTTTTCGCCTTTCATACTCCGATTCGCTGTCAATAAAATCATCTGATTTGATTGAGCCAACTGCCAAACAACCCGATCGTCACTATTGATTGACAGGCCGATTTCCTCAAAAGTGATAAATCGAATAAACACCCAATCTAGCCAGCCACTACTCACAATACTGCCCGACAGAAGGAGCGCGTGTCCTCTTAAATTACGATCGACTAAAAAATTCATAGCTGAGACTGAAACTTTGCTTTGGCTGCTTGAAGTTTTGCCCGAATCTCTTCTTGGCCTGGTTTCGGTGGCATAGCGGCAATTTTAGCAATTAAATCCCGATTTTTTTCTTCATAATACAGCCGCAGTTCCTCCGCTTCCCGAAGCACTTGATGATACTCAGCTTCAACCGTAGGGCGATTGGCCTCAATATAAGCTAAAGCCGCGTTAATTTGTGCTTCTGTCAGGTCAAATAATCCCCTGATAAATTTAGGCGGATATTGAGCGGTTACATAGTCCATAATGTCGTAGATCGTAATCCGTGTACCGGCAATGGTTAACCCTCGTTCTGTACGGATAATCCCTGTTTGTTCCTTGGATATGTTTGTCATAATTTTTCCCAACAATCTGTTGGCTGAAAGTCATTTATCTTTTAATACCATATATTTTAATCCAAAAAATTAAGCTGTGGCAAATTCTGTCAAAGGTCGTTTACTGGGATGATGGAACCCTAAAACAATATCAGTTTGAGGAATTCCCGCAAACAGTAAATCATCCACTATACAGAAATTGGTTAAATCTTGTTCCACCCAAACTTTGCTATCTTTAATTTTCAGATAGATGATAATATGCTGTACTAGCTTTGTATCCTCCCAGCCAAAGCGAAACCAAAGATACTCATCTCTCATTTCATCCAAGGCTAGGCGATCGCTTACTTCATATTCAGGATTTTTCTTGCCTTGATTAAGCTTGATTTCATAATATTCGGTCAAGATTCGTTTGATGATCTGGCGGTAATTTTCTAAGTCAGCCATTTTACCAGTTCCTCCTTCGCCGTATCTACTACAATTAAAAAAACTCGATTATCTTTAATCGCTGCTTGCACAGATTTTCTTTGAAAAAAATCGTCATAGACCAGACTATCTATCGATCGCTAAATACTATATTCCGGTTCAGTCAGTTGAATCAGGTTTCTATATACAATGTATTGTCCCAATGCTCCATGAAAGTCATACATTAGGGATTTTCCCACAAAGCTTTTGACTTCAACAACGATTTTTTCGCCTCCTCTTTCTGCGGCAATTGGTTTTTCGGCTGCTAGATCGGCATACAATTCAGCATCCTCATATTTGATGAAAATTTAAAAGAATGGGTAGTAATTTTATTGTACACTATTACTTTAAGCGTGGATTGATTGGTGAACGAAGAATAAGCACGGCGATCGCGCTCCGGATATGAAACCAGCGAATTATAATTGAAGGTGATGTGAATATAACCAATCGAGCCGAAAATTATGCAATGGAAGCCTGGGGACCGATTACAAAACTATATTATTGAAGAAATCCTCGGAGAAGGGGGATTTGGGGTGACGTATCGCGCTAGGGATCCTAGGGGCGATCGCGTAGCGATTAAAGTGTTGAACCTCAAAGGATTGGTAGCCGCAAAAGCAGCCAAGTATCGGGAACTTTTGGTCAAAGAGGCGGAATTTTTATCTCAGTGTCATCATCCCAGTATTGTCCAAGTGAAGGAGTTGATCCAGCAAGACCCGAACTGGTGTATGGTGATGGAATATGTGGAGGGCATGGACTTGGCCACGATGGTTGAAGAGCAAGGGCAATTGGCCGAATCTCAAGCAGTCTTCTATATTTACCAAATCGGTGAAGCATTGCATCAGATTCACCAGCAAGGATTTTTACATCGAGATATCAAACCCCTGAATATTTTAATTCGCAAAGAAAGGTCTGATGCGGTACTAATTGATTTTGGCTTTGTCCAAGAATTTCAACAGCAGCAAGTGGAAGTGCATCCAGAGTATGGTTCCAGAGGATTTGCACCGATTGAACAGTATGATTGGCGATCGCTCAGAGGGGCTTATACCGATGTCTATGGATTAGCCGCCACCTTATATACGCTATTAACCGCAAAAATTCCCGCCTCTGCCACCTCAAGAGACCGGGAAATATTCAAACATCAAACCGATCCTTTAGTTCCCCCAAAAAAATATAATCCGCAAATTAGCGATGCCGTCAACGAGGCAATTCTCAAAGGTTTAGAATTCCAGCCCGAAAATCGTCCCCAGTCCGTCGCCGAATGGTTAAAACTTTTGGGCTATCATCTGCCAACTGAAACTGCCACGACTGCCACCGAGGAAAACAAAACTACCGAGAAACCAACAGCCCAGCAGACAAATCCCTGGGGATCCGCTGTGGGCATGGACTATAGCAAACTGCAAGCATTACTCGCAGCAGGCAACTGGCAAGAAGCCGATCGCGAAACCGAAGCGATCGTGCTGGCGATATCCGGGCAAGAAGAACAGGGGAAATTGAATGCCACGCACCTGAAAAACTTCCCCTGTCGGGATTTACGCATTCTGAACCAACTATGGCTAGAATCAAGCAATGGTCGTTTTGGCTTTAGCGTGCAAAATCAGATTTGGGCCTCGGTGAAACAAAATTACCAAACCTTCAGCGATCGCGTCGGATGGCGTGTTGGCAAATCCTGGTTGCCCTATTCAGAGTTAAAGTTTAACCATGAAGCCCCGACGGGACATTTACCCAGTTGGGGACGACGGGGACGTTTTTGGCCATTTTTGGCGGCGAGAGTTGAGGAGTGCATCCTTTAAAAGGTAACGTGATGTAATTGTTGCCAGACAAATGAAGTCAGTCCCATCTGCGAACAGCATTCCCCATCCATAAAACAACATTTGTCCAGCAGACCTATTCAGATCAATTATTTTATGAGCAGCGATCCAAATTCCACTCAGTCTAGGTTGAACGCTTCTGGGATGCCGGAAAACAAAAACCAGCAAGTGAGTCAATCTACGAGTGGTGTCACCAACTCAAATAACTCCCACAGTTCCGACATTTCTGAGAGCAATGGGTCTGAACCTGGGGAAAATTTTTCCAGTTTCAGTGGCGAAACTATGGTGGGAAAAAAACTAGCCCCTTTCCCAGCCAAGGTTTCTGATGAAACCGACTATACATTGTTGCCCGGTCATCTCCCAGCCCTGGAAACGAATATTAAGAGTGTTGCCCTATTTAACCTCAATCCAGGGATTGTGATTTTAGGGTCAATTACTTTAATGATTTTGGGGTTGGCCATTGATAATGCCTGGATCGGGTTTATGGGTGCCCTACTGACCTTGGCTATTTCCTTGCGGATTATTTTGCCCAACTGGGGCAAAATTTGGGTGCAGTTGGTCCCAGAAGCTTGGCGAGCCATTGTGGTGTCTTGCTTGGGCTTAGTTGCCGGTATTGTTGGCCTGCTGATGCTGAGTGGGGCAAATCAAGAACCCGGTTCTCGCAATATCCACATTAATTGGGACGCCATTGGCGCCGTCGGGGAAGTGGTGGGCGCCTTGGGGCAAATTTTAATTGCCATCATTGCGGTTTATGTGGCTTGGCGTCAATATGTGATTTCCAAGGAGTTGACGATTCAGCAAAACCGGATTACCCAACAGCAAACCATTGATACCTATTTTCAAGGGGTGTCGGATTTGGCGTTGAGTGATGAGGGGTTGTTGGAAGATTGGCCCCAAGAACGGGCGATCGCCGAGGGCAGAACGGCGGCAATTCTCAGCAGCGTGGACTCGGACGGCAAAGCCAAGATTATCCGGTTTTTATCCCAGTCTAAATTACTCACTCCCCTACAACGCGATCGCCATCTCGGTCGTCCGATCCTGGATGGGGATGGGGGCTATGCGGAAGATCGCGCTTATGGCGTCCGTGTCATCTACTTAGGGGTGATGTTAGCGGGGGCTGACCTAGCGGGGACTGATTTGCGCTGGACTGAGTTAAGCGAAGCCAATCTCGTCCGGGCGAATCTGAAAAACTGCGACCTGGTAAAAGCCAATCTTTCCCGCACAATTCTGTATGAAGCCAACCTAACTGGTGCCGATTTAATGGGGACTCGCTTGTTTTATGGCAAAGCGGAAACCGCATCTCCGCGCAATCGCACCGACCCGCCCAACTATAAAACCGGGGAATTTACCGGCGCGGTGATCGAAAATGCAGACATGACTAATGTTCAGCGATTATCCGATGCTCAACGGTACTATTGTTGTGCTTGGGGCGGGTCAAAAACTCGCGCCACCATCCCCGGCGGCTGTGAGGGAATTCCTAACAAATTAGGTCGATAAACTAGCCGATAAACTGATGCGGGGACGGAGTTTTTCCGCCCCGGATTTTTCCTGAATTTAAGCTGGCGATTTTATCGAAAAAATTGCCATATTTTACCGCTTCCATTAGGGTTTTATGCCCCCGATCTATGCTTAAAAATTTGAACGATCGGAGGGAAAAATTCCCCGGTTTTTTCTGGCTTCCATCGCCTTTTCTAATAAGTTTAAAAGACCTGGTGCTTCTTCTTGGAGCGTCAACAATAGCCGCTCACCAATATCTTCATTGCCCGGATCGTGACCAGTGTTCATCACGGCGGTTAGTCTTGGCATGGCAATATCATCGACAATTTGGATCAGTCCACTTAAACAGCGATTAAACTGTCTTTCTGTTAATGGGGCATCTTCTAAGGGAAACTCAATGATCGCGCGAATTTCGCCATCAGATGGATCGTATTCCCACTGAAGCATCTTGGTTTCCCAAGAAATACAAAGCATGGTTTGTAAAATGGCTTCTTTATAAGGATGAGCGCTAATTCCTGATAAAACTTGGGGCGCAAAGAGTTTGAAAAATTCTCCCTCTTCATCTAGCTGAATCACTAACAGAAAACTCTCTAAATTTTCGGCTTGAACTCCGGTGATAATCCGATTGTTTTCTTCATCTTCTTCATAATTCCAACCTCGATTATCAAGATATTTAGCGATCTGTTCTAAGTTTGCGGCCATATATTAGATGTCCTTCTCTTAAATCAAAACATAAATCTTAACTCAAATCCGCTGGGGTATTTTCATCAAAAATCAGCCGAGACCAATTTTGATGAGGTGACTCCTTGACTTTGTGATTTTCCTGGGTCTTGTCAAACCCAGGTGAGTCTAAGAATTTTCCTGGGTGAAGGTTTTCCGCCTAGAAAGCACTCTTTCTCTTTACTCGATCATAACAAGTGACTTACCCTGAATTAGCTTCTATTCTGAAATATAGACAAAAATTGGCGCATCTTTCGGGACTGGTTTGTCTCAGACGCAAAATTACTCTGTGACTTGACCAGAAGCGGAAATCGAGACGACTTGCCCTGTTTCCGCAGCCACTCGAATGGCGTCGGCGATTTTTAGGGTATATACACTATCGATCGCGTTTACATATAAAGGAGTGCCATCAATCAGGTGGTCTAAGACCATTGTGGTATCTTGAGCAAATAAGCCTCGGCGAGAACCCACGGGGATCTCGGTGATGTCAGCGTCACGGAAGAGTTGACCCCGGTCTCCGTCAAATACCAAGGTGCCGCGATCGCCATGCACTTCCAGCTTGCGCTCATTTTTCCAGAATCTTTCTCCCTTGCCATAAATCACTTCCGCGATCGCCCCACAGGTAAACCGCAACTGCGCCGTACATAAACAAGCGGTAAAATACTCCGGCTGTGGCGACGGCCAAAACTGACTCTGGGCGCTGACTGTGGCAACGGTGCCCCATACATCCGTCAACCGATGTAAGCGAGAAAGCGCCCCGGTAAAGGGAAAGCCAAACAAGTCTGGGTGATAAGTCCAACTCCGAGGGGCGGGTCTTTTGCTACTAATGGTGGCGTAACGGGCATAAAATACTTCACCGGCTTCCGCTAAGGATGCTTTCAGGGCATTGTGTACTCCGCCCAACAGTTCAATATGTTCTATATGTAGGAGGAGTCCCTGGCGATCGGCCAATGCCAGCAATGTTTCCGCTTCCAGGGGATCCAAAGATAGCGGATATTCCACCACGACGTGCTTGCCTGCTTCCAGGGCGGCCCGCGCTACTGGCCCATGATCCCGATTAATGGTGCAAATGAAAATCAGGTCAACGTCATCGCGATCGAGCAATTCCTGCCAAGAGTTGACAGCAATTGCTTGATAAATCTGGCTAAACTCCTGGGTTTTTTCCGGGGTATGACCCGTCACCGCAACTAACTGGCTCCGAGGATCCTCTTGCAGGGTCGGAGCTCTCAGTTTGGCTGTAAAGCCCGTTCCGACCATTCCGACTCGGATCGGTAATGTCATCGAATCTAAAAATATGGATGGTTGATTTCTGTTGGCAGGATAAATCTGACTCACCGGCAGCAAAGGGAAAATTTGGACAATCTCGATCCTATCTTACTTTGATGGTCTTACGACGGGTAAATGGCGCCCGGGTTGTTTGGCCGATGTATGCCGATGTATAAGTAATTAGGATGAAATTAGAAATTTTTATAATAAATTTTATGACATTCATTAGGGAAAAAAACGATCGAATGGGTGATTTTTCTCTTACTATCAGAGACAAGCAAAACATATAGGCAATTCAAGGGCTGGCTTTTGCCCAATGTTTCCTATTAGGGAAACTTATGACGGAACTTGTCGATTACTTGAGAGGAAGAAAAACCCATGGCCAACACTTACAAAGTCACTTTAGTTACTCCTGATGGCGAACAAACCATTGACGTACCTGAAGATGAGTACATCTTGGATGTCGCTGAAGAACAAGGTTTGGATCTGCCCTACTCCTGCCGCGCTGGTGCTTGCTCTACCTGTGCTGGTAAGATTGTCTCCGGCACCATCGATCAGGGAGATCAGTCTTTCTTAGATGACGATCAAATTTCGGCTGGGTATGTTTTAACCTGCGTTGCCTACCCCACTTCTGATTGCAAGATCGAAACTCACAAGGAAGAAGACCTGTACTAAATCTAGTCGGGCAAGCCAGAAATCCAGGAGCGCTGCAAAGCCACTGGCAAAAAACGTTAACTAAAGCAAAAACTTATTAGATAGGAGAACACCCATGGCCACTTACAAAGTCACTTTAGTCACACCTGGAGGCGAACAAACCATTGAAGTGCCCGATGATGAGTACATCTTGGATGTCGCTGAAGAAAAAGGTTTGGATCTGCCCTACTCCTGCCGCGCTGGTGCTTGCTCTACTTGTGCTGGTAAAATTGTCTCCGGCACCGTGGATCAGGGAGATCAGTCTTTCTTAGATGACGATCAAATTGCGGCTGGGTATGTTTTAACCTGCGTTGCCTACCCCACTTCTGATTGCACAATCGAAACTAACAAGGAAGAAGACCTGTACTAAGTTTCTCCTCTCAGCTTGAGATCAACAGGGCAATTAGCGCGATCGGTTAGGTAGATCGTGGCTAATTGCCCTGTTTTATTGGTTAGTCCTTGAATCTTGAGGCCGATCGCTTTCCCAAATACAGGTCAAGCAGGCAATGGGTTTGATTATTATGGGTTTGATTGTGGTCGATCCGGATCCTGCCAGAAGATAATTCCATCATTAATCGGTTGCAGTTCGCTACCGGGATAATAGAATTTGAGGATGCGATCGCTGCTCCATCCCAGGTTAGCCAAGCGGTGAGAGCCGGTTTGACTCAGACCCACCCCATGTCCGAAGCCACCGCCGACAAAGACATAACCTTTTAACGTTTTATCCGCTCCATAAATAGGCTCTAGATAAAATAAGGTACTCAGAGGGGCATAAAAAGCTTGTAAGATTTCATCTTTTCGCAACACCAGGGGGCCAATGTCAGTGGTGACTTTGAGCGCGATCGCCCGACCCGCAGGACTGCGTTCGACCACTTCGAGAAGCTGAATGGCTTTGAAATTGACGAAAGGATGTTTCTGCCGCTCCAGATATTTCCGCAAGTCTTGGTTTAGTTTGGGCAGGAGACTGGTTTCCCGCCACCGAAACAAGCCATCCCAGTCTTCTTCGTTAAATCCTTTTTGCAGACTAATAAATTTGCGGAAGTTTTCCTCCGAGGATAAATTCATCTTAGATAAGTCCCAGATATTAGCCACCGAGTCTATTACCGCTTGCAAGTAGGGGCGATCGGATCCATCCCACATATCACTAAAGGGTGCAGTGATGCCCCCAGTGGTGGAAGAGTAGAGGGCATCCACTAATTCGTTGTTGTAGGTGAGCACTTTTCCTGCGGTGGCTGCGATCGCGCGATCGGCGGGTTCCCAGGTTTCCCCAATGCCTTTGTAAACTTGGCATTGAGTATCGGCACAAATTTGATAATCATCTACGGCAAATCGCCGTAAGTTTCGCAATACATAAGTCCGGGCAATGATCGCTTGGGCTGCCAAGGCCGCATTAGGGGCATTAGCCCCGACTTCATGGGGGACGACTCCCCGTAAGTAAGTTTCCAAAGGCACCTGGTTGACTAACGTAAAGTTGCCGTGGGCATTGGGCTGGATCCGAAGTTTTCCGGGATAAAGTCGTCGATCTCGGTCGTTTTTACTTCGAGAAACTTGGATTAATCCTTTCCCGGCGGTAATTTCCAGTTCCCGTCGATGGTAGCTGTAGCCATTTAGCTGCCAAGTGACGGTGAGTTGTTGATTTTGCAGTCCCGTGTCTAGAAATGCGGTTTTGGCGATTTCTGCGGGTAAACTGACCAAGAGGAGGCGCCGCAGTAGGGGAGTTTGGTAAACCTCTCGTTTCGCCCAGACTTGCCAGGAACCGGGTTGGGCGATTTCTACTTCCAGTCCTTTTTGGCGTAACTTGTTGGCTTTGGCTTCCGCGTTTTCAAAGCTGCGGTGATTACTTAAAACTAGCCGTTCTTCTAAAGTTGATGCTGTGAGGGGTTGCGGAGAGATTTTTAAGGTGACTTCCGGGGTTTCCAGGGTTTGAGTGGTGCGATCGCCCGCGAGAAAGGTTAAGGTGAGGCGATCGCCTTCGGTGGCTTTGAGAATGATCTCATCGGTCGGTTGGCGACCAAACCGTTGCACTACTCCGACTTCTAGTTCGATGTCCTGACTGGTTTGAGTCCATCCGAATTCCCCGGTAAAGCCCAGCAGACAAAATACGGCGATCGCGGAAGTCCCAAAACCCGTCAACCATTTGTTTAACCTGCGGTTTCTCTGTCTGGGCAGGGTCAAAAAGTTCTGCGAACCTCTAGGTTTTGATAAGCGTACTCTGACAAACAGAAAAAGAAAAGACCGATCTTGATACCGATCTTGATACGGATCTTGATGATGACTGGATTTCTGCATAACCGATTTTACTGACTCGCTATTAATGCTTATTCTGCGATACTTGGGATAAATTTATCAACTATTCATTTTGCCCCTGCAATTATAGCCAATAATCCCCAGGCTGAATTTCTCGGTTAAATGAGGCAGATTGTCCGGCAATTTTTAATTTAATTAGTAATTTTTGATAGTTTTAGTTAGATTATTTTGATTTTTTCTCGCTTTAAAGCACCAAATTGCCTCATTGTTGATGGTAATTGTGGAGAAACGATGACTAAACTGCCCGATGAATGGGTGGCGATCGCTATTTTACGGTTTAATGCGATCGGGGTTATGGTTTTTCTGACTGATGAGGATTATTGGGCTATATTTGGGCTAGATTTAGGCTATATATTGTAGGGGTCAATGGCCATTGATCCCTACAGATTTTTGATCGCTTTCTATCGCCACTATTGCCACAACATATCAGGGGCAGGTGGGTGGGCGATCGGTGGTTATTTTCTTTACCATTGTTCTATAGATAAACCATCTATATAAGTAAAGTCACTGTCACAAGTTGCTAACGTCCAGTTATTTTCAATACATTGAGCGGCAATCCAAATATCATTTTCCGGGATAGGTTTTCCTTTTTGCTTCAATTTTAAACGAGTTTTAGCATAGATTTATGCGGTTTTTCTTCCCATTGGTAAAACTTCACAAGCATCGATAAATTGAAAATAATTTGTTAAGTTTTGCAATTTTTTTCCTGAGTTTTCCGCCCCAAATATCAACTCGCCAACCACAGTGACGGGTAAAATAACACTGGAGAACTGTAAAACCCGATCGACAATTTCTGGATTGCCGTTTAAATAGCGAATCACCACGGATGTATCTAATGCGATTTTACCATTCATCATTATTAACCGTTCTCAATTCTTGATTAATAATATTTTCTATATCTTCAGCTTCTCCATCGCTGAGAATGCCAGCAAATTGCAATAATGGATGTGCTGAACCGATCGCCCCCCTTTTTGAAGGGGGGGTTAGGGGGGGATTGCTTTCGATTACAAGATTGACTTCGCTTTTTTCTGGTAAATTCAGATTGTGCAAAGGACGCAATAACCCATTTTCATAAATTGCTGGTAATTTCTGAATCATAATCAGGTTAGAGATTGGATAAAATTGATTAATTATATTATAGTACACAATTTCTGTTTTGTAGGGGCGCCCGTTGTTAGTCTGACTGATGAGAATTTTTCGGCCTAATATTATAGGGGTCAATGGCCATTGACCCCTACAGATTTTTGATCGCTTTCTATCGCCACTATTGCCCCAATATTAGGGGTAAATTTATGCGCGATCGCTATAAGATATGGTGCAAAAAAGGCAGGAAATTTTCCCCGGTCTAATGGGCTTCTAACCAGGCTAATAAATCATCCAGACTACTAAAATCTAGTAGCGCTTCACTTAAATCTTCCAATACCGATAGCGGTAGGTTGCTTAGGCGCTGTGTTAGTTCGTCGGATAAATTACCGCAGCGACGGGATAATTGACGCAGAAGCAAATTCACTGCTTCCTGTTGCCGTCCTTCTTCTTTGGCTTCCCGATAAACTCGGGTTTCTTGTAATTGCATTCCCAGCATGGCTTCGACCTCCCGCCGAGTCAAATTAGTAAATTTGTAAAATAAGATAGTCGCGATCGTATCTATTATGGCGCGACTTGTTTTTTGTTCGGGGACTTCACTTTGTACGCGAGCGAGTAAATACCGGGCTTCTTCGGGTGTTTGTTTTTCTTTTAAAATGGTCAACACCATTAAGGCGATGCCGATTGGTAATTGTCGAATTTCCCCCAATTCGTTCAGATAAACCCGATGTACTTGATCGGAGTTTAGCAGTGCCCGGTAGGGATGAGTATCACTCTGTTCAATACTGCGTGATGGATAAACGATCACTGCTTGCCAGTCCGAATAGCGCTCTCTCTGGCGGTAAAAATAGAGAAACGCTTCACCGAATAGACGTTCGTATAGGCGATCGTCTTTCTGAAATTGTACCTCGCAAAAATAGATGATGCCCGGGGCTTCACTATCGGGAGGCAGAAATACCCCATCAATTTCAAATTTTGGTTCTTTGACCGCTACGGAGTCAAAGCGGTAGGCACTGGCATTCTCTGGGGGAATTGCCAGTAAGTCGAATAGCAGGGTGGGGGACTGTTGGAATATTTTGTAAAAGATTGAGTCTCGCCGCATGGAATATTTTTCGCGGATGTATCGATCGCTATTTTACGGTTAAATGCGATCGGGGTTATGGTTTTTCTGACTGATGAGAATTCTTGGGCTATATTTGGGCTATATATTGTAGGGGTCAATGGCCATTGACCCCTACAGATTTTTGAGCGCTTTCTATCGGCACTATTGCCAACATATCAGGGGCAGGTGGGTGGGCGATCTGATGAATAGGAATAAAAGGGCGATCTTCTCTTCGCTGTGATTCTGAGTAAATTCAATTTAGATCAATTTATATTGCGATCTATATACAGCAGATTCCATATTTATAAAGTTTTGTAGGGACACGGCAATGCCGTGTCCCTACGATGGCCGATCGATAAGTTTGTTTACATCATAACAGCGGAAACCGCTGTATAGATAAGATCGCAGAACACGGCAACGCCGTGCCCTCCTATCTGATGGATAAAATTATGATTTTTTGCTCGTTCCTGGGCATTGCCACGAAGACCGTAAGAACAAGTTCATTTTTTGATTGTTGGATCGACAACTAAATTAGTTATTTCAGCATCATTCCCTTAGTCCAATAAAAATCAGGTATATGCTTACTGGCATACTAACCATTACACCTGCAATAATAGTATAAACGATAGCTCTTTCTGGGAAAATAAAATTTGTAAATTTATAAACTAAAATACAAGATACTACGATCGCTAAAAATCCAGCAATAATAGCGGTTATTTTATCTACTATTTTTTTTAGACCACAGCTAATTTACAATGATTTGGGCAGTTATCCTAATATTCTTCATACACCCAAACATAGCCATTTAATCTTAAATTTTTATTAAGAAAATTCTCTGGTGGGGCGACACTAACCTTGAGCCAGATTTCCCCGTTCGATCGCCATGTTGACCGATCGCCGATCGTCACTCATCAGAAGCGATCGGGGGCGATCGAAGGTCATCCGTATAGTCAGTAGGAAGCAGAGGGGTAATATAGTCCAAGACTTCGGGAATATTGGTCTGGATAACTGCCCAAACGAGGTCAATGCTGACTTCATCATAATCATGGACAAGGCGATCGCGCATTCCCGCTATTTTTCGCCATTGGATTTGTGGGTGGTCGTTGCGAAATTCTGGGGAAAGTCTTTTAACCACTTCTCCAATAATGGTGATTTCGTAGAGTACCGCGAGTTGGGTGCGTTCGTCAGCATAAAATTCTGCTTCGGTCATAGTTTGAGTTAACCGAATAATCGTTTGGCAGAATTTAGCGATATCAAGCAGATAGGATTGGTCTTGATTCATAAATAATCTGGGCTGTGCTGAAAATATTTTGACGACGAATCCAATTATGGCTATTCAGAATCGATCGCTTTTCAATCAAATCTACGTTGCGTCCGGTGAGGTCTTCCAGTTGGTATTGAATCCCCACTAAATCCATCAGGCTGAGTTTTCTCTTCGGGTCAAAAACTACTAGAAAATCCAGATCGCTGTCTGGGTTAAAGTCGTCCCGCAATACCGATCCAAAAATGGCGAGTTCTTGGATTTGGTTTTCTCGACAAAATTGATTAATTTGTTCTAAGGAAAGGTTGAGGCGTTGCTGAATCATCGATGATTCTATCTGGGGTGGCTGTGGTTTTAAAGTCATACACTCAATGCTGGGTGGCAAAATTGCGCGGCGATCGCCTATCATAGACCATCATAAGTCGTCAGAGCAAATGAGCGGCGATCTCATCATTAACTGTCTAGCTGTGGTACTTTGGGATCACCTCGAAAAAACCAAATAAAGGTATGCGTATCCACGATTAGTTTCATTCCATGTATTCCTTAAATTCTTCTGTTAACGGTGCATCAAAGTCATCCGCTACCCAAATAACATCTTTCATGCTGCCAAATTGTCGGCGGTTTTTTTCTGGTAGCGATGTGTCTCGAACTGCCACCAATTTAGCAATTGCCCGATCGCCTTGGGTAATGATTACTTCTTCACCTTTTATGGCGATTGCAAGTAACTGTTGTAGTTGAGTATTCGCTTCAGTAATATCTACTTGTGACATAACTTTTCCTCGATTATATTTTTCTAAAATAACGATCGCGTCTGTTGTTTGTCTGACTGATGATAATTTTTCGGTGTACTATATATTATATGGGTCAATACCGTCAATAAACCGGGTTTCTCTAACAATTTTTACTAGAAAAGCGAAGATTATACTAAGAAACCCGGTTTCTGAACAGGCGATCGCCTATTATAGACCATGAATAGCCTCGTGTCGAAGTATATTAAATAACTGTAAATTTACTAATCTAAATTATATGTTAGATGAAACATATCCTTGTCCGGTTTGTCGCTACGGCGAAATATCCGGCTTAACCTTAATGAATGCCTTTGGTTGTCATTTTTGCCAGCATATTTTTACCGCCGATCTTCAGCAAAACTGCATCACAATGGTAGACGGAGAACAAGCCCTTAGCTGGTATTGGAATGGCCGACGCTGGCAAGGCATTGGGGCAGAGGTAGAATTTGGCTGGGGACTTTGGCTGGGGGCAGGCTTGCTGGTATTGCTGCCACCGGCAATGATTTGGCTGAGTTCCCGGATTTTTCCCCCGTTACCGGATAGTCCCTGGGCTTGGTTCCCGGATTTTTGGGCAGTTTCCGCTTTTTCCGGCCATCTGACTTTGGTAATCTGGTTGTGGATCAAGGCGGTAGAATTCCCGGTACTTGCTTTTATCAAGGCTTGGGGCAGAAGAATTAGATAATATTTGTTGGTGGTTGGTTGTTCTTTGTTGTTAGTTGTTAGTTGTTAGTTCTTTGTTGTTTGTTGTTTGTGGGTATGTCAACCGAACCACCAACAACGAACAACAACCAACAACGAACAACAAAGAACAACCAACCAACAACCAACATCTAATGCAGATAAGTATCGAATGTGATCCGATCCGATTGATAACCGGGGGGTTCAATGTGAATTAAGATGCGGGCGGGGGCTAGTTTGGCTTGTAAACGGGCTTCTACTTCTTCGGTGATGCGGTGGGCGGTTTCCACGTCTTTGGCATCGACAATCATGTGCATTTCAATAAAGACTTGGCGACCCAAGACCCCACGGGAGGCGATGTCGTGACAGTTGAGGACTCCAGGAACTTGCATGGCGATCGCCTGAATTGCTTCTGGGGCTACGGCCATTTCATCCACTAACCAAGGCAAATTTTCCGTTAGCACTTCCCAACCACTTTTAAACACTAACAAGGCGACGGGAAATGCCAGCAGCACATCCAGCCATTGCAACTGGGGCAAGTTCCACATATTCCCTTGCCAAATCCCAATTAATCCCACAATCACTAACATCGTCACCCAAACATCGCTCATAGTATGTTTGGCATCTGCTACCAAAATGCTGCTACCAATGCGGGTGCCCACTGCCCTTTCATAAAAGGCGACAAAAATATTTATCCCCAGGACAATTAGCAGCAGCCAAAGTTCGTTAGGGGCAATTTCCACCGGATCGCCCCCATTGAGCAGGCGATCGATCGCCCCGCGCAAAATTTCAAAGCAAGCAACCCCCAGGAAAGCGGCAATCCCTAGGGCGCCCACCGCATCAAATTTTTGGTGTCCATAGGGGTGGTGGCGATCGGGTTCGGGGGAAGCCAGACGATTGGTAATTAATCCTAAAACATTGTTGGCGCTGTCGGTGACACTATGTAGCGCATCCGCAAGTAAACTCAGGGAACCCGTCCAAGTTCCCACCACCACTTTAATCATCATCACCAGTACATTCAATCCTAGGGTGATGAGTAATACTTTGCGGACTTCTGTCCGATTATCGGTAGCCACAGATTTTTCCTTAATTTTTCCTTAAAACAAGACTGGTTATTTTATGACAGTTTATTAACTGGGGGACGGGCGCTACGTCCAAGCACCCATATCGAGGATGGGGGGTCGCGATCGCGGATGGAAAGAAATTTGCTTGCGAAAGTAAAGAGCGTTTCCGTTCACCATTACTATAGAATAGCAAGGCTATTAGGATAGACCATCCATGTCCGAAACTCAACTTACCCTCAATCTCTTACAGGGCTCAGTGAGCTTTCGCTTCACCCCCGAATCCGCAAAACAGCTACAAAAACACATTGCTGAATTAATGCAGAAATTAAAAGCGGTGGCCGCCAAATCCACACCTGGGGCTGCCCCAGGAAAACCCAGTCCCCAAAAACCGATGGAATATCAATATACCGGGGATGTGTTTCTGGAAATTTTCTGTAATCCCAATATTTACCCCAGTCCTTTTGCGGCTAAAGTGCTGATTACCCTGCGAGACGATCGCATTCGCCTAAGTAGCGAAGCCGAATTGACTCGCTTGATCGAAGATATTAACCAATATCTCGAACAATTTGGTTAAGATTAGTTAAATTTAGATCGGGGCAACCACCCGCGATCGATTGCCCCTAATAAACTCAATTAAATCAGTCAGCGGAAATTCTAGAAAAGTCTAATTATAATTGTGCTATAATCACACTGGATTCATCCGCTGATAACGATCGCAAAATTATCACAAAATTATCACAAAAATTAAGCAATTATGAGTCAATGGAAAGATTTAGCAATGACTTCTCATTACCAAACCGCGATCGCGATTAAAAATGAACTAGCATCAAATCATATCGAATCTGCCCAATCCGGAATAGAGGAGTTAATTGAAGCCTTGAGCCGTGCAGACAAAAGAGCCTTAAAAAGTCAACTAATTCGCTTAATAATGCATATTATTAAATGGAAAACCCAGCCGGAAAAACGCACGCCCAGTTGGGTTTACTCCATTGAAAGTGCGCGAATGGAAATCCAGGATTTACTGGCCGATGAACCTAGCTTAAAATCTTATCTGGCTACTTTACCCGATGAATTATTTGCCAAAGCTAAAAAATTAGCCGAAGCGGAAATGAATGTGAAATCTGATATTGCCAATATTACAGAAGTTGAATTATTTGAAATGGAATATAAACTGTAAAAATTAGATTTAGATTAACATATAAAAATATACAGCACTTTGCGGAGTTATGAAGTACAAAAAAACTGTCATTCCCGCCCCACGCCTTCGCGGGGGTAAACTCCGACGGGAATCTATAAAACCTCTGTACTTCATCCTATAAAAACCGCTATAATCAAAATATTTTTCAAAAAAATATTAAACAAATATTTAATATGAATCAAAAAACAATTTTAATCACCGGCGGTACTGGATCATTTGGCAAAGAATGTATTCGACATATTCTCCAATCATATCAACCGAAAAAACTCATTGTTTACTCGCGGGACGAACTTAAACAATATGAAATGGCTCAAGAATTTAACTCCCCAGTCATGCGATATTTTATTGGTGATGTGCGAGATGCTCCCCGACTGCAACGAGCCATGCATGGAGTGGATTATGTGATTCATGCTGCTGCCCTCAAGCACGTTCCGATCGCCGAATATAATCCAATGGAATGCATCAAAACCAATATTCACGGATCTAACAACGTTATTGATGCAGCCATTGAAAACCAAGTAGAAAAAGTCATTGCCCTATCCACCGATAAAGCGGCAAATCCGATTAATCTTTACGGTGCCACTAAATTAGCGGCGGATAAATTGTTCGTGGCTGCTAATAATATTGTCGGTCGTCCAAAACCCCGTTTTTCTGTGGTTCGTTATGGAAATGTGGTGGGTTCTAGAGGCTCCGTGGTGCCATTTTTTCAAAAATTGATTCGGGAAGGGGCGAAGGAATTACCAATTACCGATCCCCGGATGACGCGGTTTTGGATTACCCTTCCCCAAGGAGTAGATTTTGTGCTCAAATGCTTTGAGCGAATGCAGGGGGGAGAAATTTTTGTGCCGAAAATTCCGTCGATGAAAATTGGCGATTTAGCCGCCGCTTTAGCCCCAGGAATGCCTACTAAAATTATTGGCATCAGACCAGGAGAAAAACTGCACGAAGTTTTATGTCCTGGGGATGATTCCCATTTGACGGTAGAATTTGCGGATCATTATGTGATTAAGCCCACGATTCAGTTTACGCAGCCAGTAGATTTTACTCATAATCCTTTGGGTGAAATCGGCTCATCGGTAGGTGAGGGATTTCAATACAGTTCCGATCAAAATACCCAATGGCTCAGTGCCAGTCAACTGTTAAATATTTTGAACCAATCAGTCGAAGCAATCAGTCAATGAGTGATTTTCAATGAGTGATTTAATGAGTGATTTTATTCCTTACGGACGACAAGATATTAACCAGCAAGATATCGATGCGGTGATTTCTGTTTTGCGCGGAAATTGGATTACCCAAGGGCCGACCATAGAACGATTTGAGCAGGCAGTCGCGGCGTATTGTGGGGTTAAGTATGCGGTGGCGGTTTCTAGTGCTACCGCAGCTTTGCACCTTGCTTGTTTAGCCCTGGGACTGGGGGCGGGGGATATATTGTGGACTTCGCCGAATACTTTTGTCGCTTCGGCAAATTGTGGTTTGTATTGTGGTGCAGATGTGGATTTTGTGGATATTGACCCCCAGACCTACAATCTGAGTGTTACTGCCCTGGAACAGAAACTCTCCCAGGCTGAACGAGAAGGTAAACTGCCCAAGGTGGTTGTACCCGTTCATTTGGCAGGACAGTCTTGCCAGATGGATCGGATTGCAGCTTTGTCTGAAAAGTACGGTTTTGCGGTTCTGGAAGATGCCTCTCATGCGATCGCAGCCCGATATCAGGGCAGTCCGGTAGGAAATTGTCAGTTTGCGGACATGGCAGTGTTTAGCTTTCATCCGGTGAAGATTATTACCACTGGAGAAGGGGGCATGGTGGTGACAAATCGTGCCGATTTGTGGGAAAAGTTGATGCGGTTGCGGACTCACGGCATTACCCGCAATCCTGAGTTAATGCAGGGTGAGTCTCATGGGTTGTGGTATTACCAGCAGCTAGAGTTGGGGTTTAACTACCGGATGACTGATATTCAAGCGGCATTGGGTGCGAGTCAGATGGAACGTTTGGATGAGTTTGTGTCCCGTCGGCGATTTTTAGCGGAACGCTACAATCAGTTGTTGTCAGATTTTCCCCTAGTTTTACCTTGGCAAAATCCTGATACTGAGTCCAGTTGGCATCTTTATATTATTCGGCTGAAACTGGATAAAATTACTAAAACTCATCGCCAAGTATTCGAGGATTTACGACAGGCTGGGATTGGAGTAAATTTGCACTATATCCCGGTTCATACTCAACCCTATTATCAAAAACTAGGGTTTGCTTGGGGGGATTTTCCCGCAGCAGAACAATATTATCAAGAGGCGATTAGTCTTCCTTTGTATTATGGCTTAAGTGAAGAAAATCAAGACCGAGTTGTGGCAGTTTTGCGGGATACAGCAGTTTTCTGTTGAATAGACGGATATTTGTGGTTGACCAGCCTGAAAACCGCTATATTATTCAGTGAAAAGATTATGGTTACAGCTAGAATAACTTCTACTGGCTTTCTGGGCAAAATACTGATGAATGAATATAACCGAGGAAAATATAGCAATGAATCTGAGAACTTTACAAATCAATTTTCCTAATACAATTGAACAAAGCGACGAAGAGTTACGGTTGCTCATTGCCGCTAAATTATATGAAAATGGGACTCTAACATCAGGACAAGCGGCGCAATTAGCGGGTTTAAGCAAGCGAGAATTTCTTGAAGCGATCGGAAATTATAATGTTTCAGTTTTTAGTGGATTAGTGGAAGATTTAGAATCGGATATTAAAAATGCCTAACGTTGTCATTTCCGATGCGAGTTGCTTGATTATATTAAGTAAAATTGGCGAATTAGAAATTCTCCAGCTACTTTATTCTCAAGTTTATATTACCCCTGAAATAGAAATAGAATTTGGTGAATCTTTACCAGATTTGATTTTGGTGGAAACAGTTAAAAATAAAAAATACCAAGAGTTCCTGGAAACGAAATTAGATGTTGGTGAAGCATCTGCAATTGCTTTAGCGGCGGAAAAGCCCGATTCATTAATGATTTTGGATGATTTAAAAGCCAGAAAAATTGCTAAAAAACTAAACATGGTTTTTACGGGAACTCTGGGGGTGATTAGTAAAGCAAAAGACCAAGGTTATCGCTCAAAAATTAAACCAATTATTGAGAAAATATTGCAAATTTAGGATTTCTCAACCAGTGCTAAATGCTTTATTGTCCCGCTATGGAGAAACCTAAAGAATATTCTGATATGAAAATTGCGATTATTGTTCAAGCCAGAATGACTTCTACCCGCTTACCGGGGAAGGTTCTTAAGCCAGTATTGGGAAAACCTTTGCTGGCATATCAAATTGAAAGGTTGCAACGGGTAAAACTAGCGGATGAAATTGTAATTGCTACTACGACTAATCAAACCGATGAACCTATTGTTGAGTTATGCAATAGTCTTTCTGTTGCCTATTTTCGGGGGTCTGAAACTGATGTTTTAGCTAGATATTATCAAGCTGCCAGAATACATAAAGCCGATGTGGTGGTTCGGGTAACTTCTGATTGTCCTTTAATTGACCCGGATGTGATTTCATCAGCGATCGCTTATTATTTGCAAAAACCAGATGCTTTGAAAAAACCCGGTTTTTATGATTATGTGTCTAACTGTTTAGAACGCAGTTATCCCAGAGGGATGGATACGGAAGTGTTTTCTTTTTCCGTATTGCAAGAGGCTTTTTTAGCAGCCACAGCACAACCAGACCGCGAGCACGTTACCCCTTTTATTTATCGACAACCCAACCGCTATCGTTTAGGTAATGTGGTTTATTCGGAAGATTGTAGTCACCATCGTTGGACTGTAGATACTCCCGAAGATTTTGATTTAATTGAGAAAATCCTGACAACAATTTACCCAGAAAAACCGAATTTTACTTTAGCCGATTGCTTGAGTATAATAAAAAAGTATCCTGAGTGGTATTTTATTAATAGTCATATAGAACAGAAAAAATATGGGCAGTAAATCAATCAATTTCCACAATAATGCGATATTTGATTTTACATTTGATGGAAATACATCTGTTTTATGAATATGCCTGACTAAGTAATTTTCCTTATTTGCAATAATTGAGTCGGCCCTCTTTTGTGAGCCATTGGCGCTAAGATTTTCTGCCAGAGACTCTTCTTCATTCAAATGTAAAGTTTTATGTCTACATTCCACACTGCTGTGATATGGCATATTAAAATAAAATGAGTTTGATTGCTGTATAGATGCTGTTGGGTTTCGTTTTCAGATTAGCGACCGACAAATCTGGAGAAGGTTCTCAGCAAAATTGTCTTAAATTGAGCAATAGTCAGGTTTTTGAAACCTAAATTACTCAGTTATCCAAAATGAAAATCACCGTTTTATTGAGGTAAAACAAATATGACTGTTGACAAGTCAACTAAGAATGAGGCGCTAAACTATGCTTTTAGTTTGACGTTTAATCCAGAAATTCTTAGAATTATTTCCTATGTGTCATTGATTATCATACTGCTTGTCGGAGCGATTTTGACTGAAACATTGGTTGACGTCGATCCTCATACCACTGCAATCTATAAATTGTTTGGGTTTAATCACTCCTGTAATTGGTTGGATCATGAACCCAGTAGAACGGTTTCGGCGATGCTTCTACCCTTGTGGGAAGTTCCTTTTCTCTTCTATCTAATTTTCAATTTTTTGAGAATTCAAGATGCTTATAAGGAAAACAAAGCTCCACGATATGCTTATGTCGTATCGGGAATTTTCTTGCCCATTGAAATTCTCTTGACTGTCTGGTTCAGAATTGTGTTTGTCTGGAGTCCAGAAGTGAACTTCTTGTATCATTATCTCCCCTATATCGGCTTTCAGTTTCTTCTGTTTTTGGTAGCCTTCGAGAATGCCCTGTATTTCTACGCGATGAAGGCACTACCCTTCAAAAATAGCCGATTCATGGCCATTAGCTATCTTGTGGTGTTATTCTTAGTAACACTAGCCTATACGGTCATTGGACTATCAAGTGCCTTTGGACATCCTATTCTCGATCTTATCCACGATCCCGGACAACGCTTACTATTCAGATCCCTAACCAATTTCTATACGGTTTTAGTCCTTCCTGTTCCTATCATTCTATCTATATTGGAATTGAAGCGATCGCCCAAGCATAAACTATCCTTTGAGTAAGTCCTTCACCAATACCAATTTTGTCAGGTGTGTTAATCTACATAACACACCTTTTTATTGTAAAATTGTAGTGCGATCGCCGCTATTTTTTGGACTATTGGAACGAAACCCAACAAATACCCTACGGATTATCTTACAACCCCAACAAATAACCGATTATTTGGTATTTTATTAATAGTCATATAGAACAGAAAAAATATGGGCAGTAAATCAATCAATCCCCACAATAATCTAGAGTTGAAGACCGAACAAGAAAAATTTTGGAGCCAAGAGTTTGGGGATGAATATACGCATCGGAATCAAGGGAAGCAGTTATTTGCTGCTAATTTAGCCTTATTTAGTAAAATTTTGGCTCTTACAAAACCGTTTAAATCAGTAATTGAGTTTGGGGCAAATCGAGGATTGAATCTAACAGCAATCAAACAGCTATTCCCAGATTTAGAAATTTCCGCTATTGAGATTAATCCTCTGGCAGTGGAAAAACTCCGGGAAATTGGCGGAATTGAAATCTACCATGAATCTATTTTAGATTTTAACCCTCAGCGAGTCTGGGATTTTGTGTTAATTAAAGGAGTGTTGATTCATATTAATCCCAATTACCTAACTGAAGTGTACGATCGCCTCTATGCCAGCAGCGATCGCTACATTTGTTTAGTAGAGTATTATAATCCCACTCCCGTTGAAGTTACTTATAGAGGGCATCAAGGGAAATTATTTAAGCGAGATTTTGCTGGCGAAATGTTAGATCGGTTTAACAACTTACAATTAGTTGATTATGGATTTGTCTATCATCGCGATCGGCAATTTCCTCAAGACGACCTCACTTGGTTTTTGCTAGAAAAAAAGTCAGAATAATCAGGAGGTGTAGGGTGGGCAAAATTTTGCCCACCCTACTACTTTTCCCTTTTCACTTTTCACTTTATAAAATGAATTTACTAATCCGCGTAGATGCTTCTACTCAAATAGGTTCAGGTCATCTGATGCGCTGCTTGGCACTCGCTCAAGCATCGCAAGATACCCAAGGACAGCCTATTTTTATCATGGGAAATTATGTCCCAGCCTTGGAGGAACGCCTCCAGACAGAAGGAATGAAATTTTTCCACTTGACCACAGAACCAGGGAGTTTAGAAGATGCCCAGGAAACTGCTGCACTAGCGCATCAGTTTGAGGCGAATTGGGTTGCGCTTGATGGGTATCATTTCGGGGGAAAATATCAGCAAATTCTTAAGCAGTCTAAATTAAATTTATTATTTATCGATGATTATGGACACGCGGAACATTATTATGCTGATTTGATCCTGAATCAAAATATATCGGCGAATGAGCAATGGTATCAGCATCGCGAACCTTATACTCAGCTATTACTTGGCACTGGTTACGCCTTATTACGGCAGGAGTTTTGGCAATGGCAGAAATGGCAGAGAAAGCTATCACCAGTGGCTAAAAAAGTTTTGGTGACATTGGGAGGATCGGACCCAGATAATGTGACTTTAAAAGTGATTCAGGCTTTGCAGCTTTTGGCAGTTGAAGAACTAGAAGCAGTGGTGGTGATAGGGGGAAGTAATCCTCATTATGAGTCTCTGAAAATGGCGGTGCAAAATTCACGGTTTCCTATTCGCTTAGAACGAAATGTCACTAATATGCCAGAGTTAATGGTTTGGGCAGATATAGCAATTTCCGCTGGGGGTAGCACTTGCTGGGAATTAGCGTTTATGGGTTTGCCGAGTATTGTGTTGGTTTTGGCGGAAAATCAGCGGGCGATCGCGGCTGAATTAGATCGTCAAGGTGTAATTATTAATCTGGGTTGGCATCAGGATGTGACTATCGAGCAAATTGGTTTGGCACTGCAAGAATTGCTATGCCAACGTCTCAAGGGTGAAACCATGAGTAAAAAAGGAAAAAAGTTAGTTGATGGCAATGGCGCAAGGCGAGTTGTCTTAAAAGTTGTCAATATGTTAGTCTAGTTTTGAATCGGGTTTTATGGGGTCTAAATTATGACAACTTCCCTAAGATACTCACTTTTTGATGTTACTTATCCTGATAGCGACGGTTTGCCAATGGCTGAGAGTGATGCAACTAGAGATTACTTGATTTATGGTGTGGAAAAGTTTGTTCTCTTTCGCGTTGTGGACGCAACACTTCGCGATCGCGTGATTCCAATGATGCAAACCAATTATGCAAACCAAAATGTTACGCTTAAGAACAGTGCAAGAAAATGATGGTAAATTACTCTGGGAATGGGCTAATGACCCGCAAGTGCGTGCGGCTTCTTTTTCATCAGATCCTATTCCTTGGGAACAGCACGTTCAATGGTTTAATGCTCAACTAAATAATCCGAATTGCCTCATTTACATCGCCATGAATTCAGACAATATTCCCATAGGGCAAATTCGTTTTGAACTTGAGAAAAATAACGCCGTAATGTCCATCAGTATTGCCAGTAATTATCGCCACCAAGGTTATGGCAGTGAGTTAATCAAAGTAGGCTGCGATCGCTTATTTAAAGAATTAAAAATTCCCCTAATTCATGCTTATATTAAACCAGATAATCAGTCATCCATCCGGTCTTTTCTCAAAGCCGGTTTTGTAGAAATCGGTACAACCAATTGGCCGAAATCAACGGCGAATAACCAACTAGCCATGCATTTAGTCAAAAACATCCGCGCAACAACTACTTGATATAATCGATACCCCCAACCCCCCTTAAAAAGGGGGGCAACGAATCTTGCATTTTTTTCTAAGTAAATGATATAATTGCCTGATATAATTACCTGATAAATCATGAGAAATATCGTTATATCTGAGAAAAATATCGGAGTTAGTCATCCCCCGTTTATCATTGCCGAAATGTCCGGCAACCACAATCAATCTTTAGACCGAGCCTTAGAAATTGTCGCAGCAGCAGCTAAAGCGGGGGTACAGGCGATTAAACTGCAAACTTACACCGCCGATACGATGACTTTAGATATCAAGAAAGGGGAGTTTTTTATTGATGACCCAAACAGCTTATGGACTGGTTATTCTCTCTATGAACTCTATCAACAAGCTTATACTCCGTGGGAATGGCACAAACCAATTTTAGATCGCTGTAAAGAACTTGGTATCATTGGCTTTAGCACTCCGTTTGATGAGACTGCGGTGGATTTTCTCGAATCTTTAGATGTCCCTTGTTATAAAATTGCCTCGTTTGAAAATACCGATTTACCATTAATTCGTAAAGTCGCGAGTACCGGCAAACCGATGATTATTTCTACCGGCATGGCAACCGTAGCCGAATTAGATGAAACAATCCGCACCGCTAGAGAAGCAGGGTGTCAGGATATCATTTTACTCAAATGCACCAGCACCTATCCGGCCACCCCAGAAAATAGCAATATTTTGACGATTCCCCATTTACGAGATTTATTTAATGTCCAAGTGGGATTATCCGATCACACGATGGGAATTGGGGTCGCGATCGCCAGTGTTGCCCTGGGTGCGACGGTGATTGAAAAACACTTTACTTTGCGTCGTGCTGATGGGGGTGTGGATGCAGCTTTTTCTATGGAACCCGAAGAAATGGCGCAATTAGTTGTAGAATCACAAAGAGCTTGTCAGAGTTTGGGAAAAATCCAATATGGGCCGACCAGGGCAGAAGAAAAATCTTTAATTTTTCGGCGATCGCTTTACATTTCCCAAGACATGAAAGCTGGGGAAATTCTCACCCCAGAGAATCTGAGAATTGTTCGCCCCGGATTGGGTTTACCAGCTAAATATTATGATATTCTGTTGGGGAAAACGATTAAACAAGATGTTAAAATCGGCACGCCTGTCACCTGGAATCTATTATAGTACCTGAGTAGCGCAGCAGAATGTAACGCACCAAAAAAGCCGTAGGGTGCGTTAATGCAGCGCAGCAGAATGTAACGCACCAAAAAAGCCGTAGGGTGCGTTAATGCAGCGCAGCAGAATGTAACGCACCAAAAAAGCCGTAGGGTGCGTTAATGCAGCGCAGCGGAATGTAACGCACCAAAAACTCCTGGTAGTTATTAATTTTAGTAAAAAAACAAATGCTCACCTTAGAACAAACCCTGGAACAGCAAAAAAATCTGAATCAACTCTGTGCAGATAGACCTCAAAAAACTTCGGAATTTTTTGCCGGTAATGCTTTCTATGGCATTGATTTAATTATTAAAAAATATGCGAATTTATCCCCGAACTATCCCCTAAAAGCGATCGTGCCCCACGGGGTTAACTTAAGTGATGATAAAGTTTGGGAAGCGGAGTTACAATCACTCCTACCCACAATCTGGGCTTACCCACCTTATCGAGTTAAAAGTTATCTAAAACAACTGCCTAATGACTATCCTCGGAAACAAGTTATCCCGGCGGCTTCTCCATTTTTATATTTAATAGAATTATTAAAAAATCAGCCAAAACCCAAGCGCCAGGGAACCATTTTTTTCCCTTTTCACTCTACTCATCACGTCATCGTGAAAATGGATGATGAAGCGCAGGCAGAATACCTAGAACAACTACCAGCTAAGTTCCAGCCAATTACCGTCTGTATTTACTGGAAAGATTATCATTTAGGTCGGCACATTCCTTTTGAAAAAAGAGGGATGCGCGTTGTATCTGCCGGTCATATATATGACCCGGATTTTTTATTTCGCTTTTACCACTTGTGTTCGCTGCATCAATATGCATCTAGCAATGCTTTAGGCTCTCATTTATTTTATGCGGTCAAGGCAGGGTGTGCTTATTTTCACTTGAATCAACCGCTGGATTATGACCTCCAAGGAAATGATAAGTTTTTAAGAGAATTCGCACCTCCTCCGGCGATTCGAGAAGAACAATTACAGAAGTTGTTTACCACTGTTCATCCTGAGACAACCCCAGAACAAATGGCCATAGTCGATGAATATCTAGGAGCAAAATTTTTGCTGTCTCCAGAACAAATGCGTTCTCAACTATTTGCCGCCGAAACTGAGTATAATTATTTGCTGGTGAAATCAGCAGTCAAATATCTGAATCAGGGTAAAAATGCCGAAGCATTAAAAATTATGGAAATGGCGATCGCGGCTTTGCCGAAGGAACCGGGACTGCACTATGGCAAGGCGATCGCCTTAGCGCGAATGGGGCAAAATCAGGCAGCCATAGAAAGCTTAAATATCTTATTCGCGGCTATTCCAGAACATCCAAAAGCCAGACATCTATTAGCAGAAATTAGCGGTCAAAAACAAGATAGAATGATTGGCAGTTAATTTATTGACTCAGGTTCACCATCAACAGACTACACCCATGAAACCCATGAAAATTCTACATATCATTCATCAGTTATCGCGAGGAGGGGCAACCCGGTCAGCGATCGCGATCGCCAAATACTCTGCCCATCTTGGTAATTTTCAGCATCACATTATTTCTTTGCAACCTTGTGCCGATCCGTTGCCTTTAGAATTAGCCCAAGCAGCGGGAATGACTGTCATCAACGGTTCCGATAAATCTCAACGCGATCGCGAAATTGCCAGTGCTGATATTGTCCATATTCATTTTTGGAATAACCCCGATCTTTATGACCTGCTTACGTCAGAACTGCCCCCGTGTCGCTTGCTAATTTGGTTTCACATTGCCGGTGAATACCCACCCCACATCATCACCCAAGAATTAGTGGAATATGCAGATTTTGCCATTCCTTGTAATCCTTACACTGCTGAACTTCCCGTATTTCAAAATCTCTCCCCAGAGGTAAAACTGGAGAAAATTGGCATGGTTTATGATGCCGCAGACTTTGCCAGAGTTGAAAATATCCAACCCCAACCTCACAACACATTTAATGTCGGTTATATTGGCACCGTGTATTTTACCAAAATGCACCCGAATTATGTGCCAATGAGTGCCAAAATTGAGATTCCCAATGTGAAGTTTATCGTCTGTGGTGGCAGAACAATTGAAGATTATCTCAAACAACAAGCCCAAAACTTTGGGGCTTTAGAAAAGTTTGACTTTCGGGGGTATGTAGATGATATTAAATCAGTCATAGAAACTTTAGATGTTTATGGCTATCCCCTTTGTGAAGATACTTATGCCGCTGCGGAGTTAAATTTACAAGAGGTAATGTATGCGGGAATTCCCCCGGTTGTGTTTCCTTATGGCGGGGTAAAACGCCTGATTGTCGATAACTTTACTGGGTTAATTGTTCACAGTGAATTAGCATATAAACAAGCCATAGAATATCTTTATCATCATCCCGAAGAACGGCAAAGATTAGGGCAAAATGCGCGGGTTTATGCTCAACAAATCTTTGGGGCAGAAAATGCCGCCAAGCAAATAAATCCCATTTACGATCGCCTGCTAAAATTACCGAAAGCCAAAAAACCCGGTTTTTTGAAAAAACCGGGTTTCTCCACCGGCAGTCTGCTGCAACAACCCGTGACTTTTGACGACTTAATCGGCGATCCTTTTAAACCCTCTGGGGCTGAATTATTTATCAAATCTCTGGGGCAAACTGCTCCCCAATTTAAGACGAGCATAACTTCCGATGATCTTCAAGAACTTTTTGACAGCGATCGCCAAATTTCTGAATCATCAAAATTAATTTATACCTTGGGTGGAGGCGGACTATTAGATTACCAAGCCTTCTATCCCAATGATGGTTACTTGCGGTTATGGGCTGGATTAGTCCGACAACGGCTAGGACAATATGAGCAAGCACTTGCTGACTTATTAGCGGCCATTAATTTAGGCTGTAATCATTGGCGAGTTAGCTGGTACATTGCCCAAGTTGCCGAAAAAGTCAACAATATTCAATTAGCAGAAAGTTCTCTGAAAACTGTGCTGCAAGCCGTCCCAGATTTTGCCCCAGCCCAAGCAATTTTGCCGCGAATTAAATCCTTAAAAGAGTCTATTTCTGCTGCTTCTGTAGAACTCACTCAGATAGATCCGCAAAATATTACCAACTTACAGGAAACGCGGCAAAAACTAGCGCAACAATGGCGGATGGTCAGTAACGATCGACTGGAAACTGCTTATAGTGGAGTTATGGGTAAAATACATCAAACAATAATGAACAGTCGAATCAAAAATGAGCCGATCGCCGAATCAGAACAGTCCTTTGTCAAGCAATTAATTGACAATATTGCTCAAGGATTAGGGCAACCCCAAGGTATCCAATCACTCTTGGCAGTCATGCTGTACACTCGTGCTCATCAATTGCCCTCACGGTGGTATGAAAATGCTCCCATTCCCCAATGGCTGTTAAACGATTTTGTCAATTTTTTAATCGACTATCCCGAACTGTTCAACGAAATTGGTGAAACCACTGATTATGCCAACTATATGCAGGGATTAGTGGATTATCTCCATCAGCGCATATTCAGCAATCAAACCTCAGCAATTTGGCAAAATATCGCTCGTCTATTCACCCAAAATGTGAATCTGGTTCCATTATACTTTAATGCCCTAAATATCAAGGACATCATCATCAAAACTAGCGAGATTAATGAGTTAGCCCTAAGTCAAGCATATCAGCTAGATTACAGTTTTCCTGAACGACCCCAGCGGCAAAAAATCCGCGTCGGTATTCTGAAAAGCAATTTCCAAGCATCCACGGAAACTTTTGCCACTTTGCCGGTTTTTGAACATCTCGATCGCAGCCAATTTGAAATTATTCTCTACGGCTTTCAATTTAATCATCAACCCCTAGAACAGTATTGCCAGAGTCGATGCGATGCTAGAGTAAAACTGCCAGAAAATATCCATGACCAAGTAAAACAAATCCGGTCTGATGACTTAGATATTTTATTCATTGGCATGAATGTCATCACTCGGTTGCGGGAAAGAGGGTTACTAGAAATGCATCGTTTAGCCCGCGTACAAATCACCTCATTCTGTTCTCCCATCACCACCAGAATGCGGCATATTGACTATTATATTGCCGGGGAATTAACCGCACCTGCGCCCACTTATCAAGACCAATATCGCGAACGTTTAGTAAATATTCCGGGGTCGGGAATTTGTTTCCGTTTCCCCACAGAACATCCCCCAGCCACCGTCAAACCAGACCGGCAAAGTTGGGGGGCAACCAGTGAATCGATTGTATTTATTTCTGGGGCAAATTTCCACAAAATTGTGCCCGAACTCCGGGAAACTTGGGCTAAAATTATCGCCGCCGTCCCGAATTCTATCTTAGTATTATATCCCTTTGGTCCAGCATGGAATCCGAATTATCCCGCGATTCCTTTTATTAATCTGATACGGGCGGTATTTAGCAAATATGGCATCGATTCTAACCGTCTGGTGTTCATTAATACTTTACCCAGTCCGGCGGATATTAAAGAATGTCTGAAAATTGCGGATATTTATCTAGACTCCTACCCCTATGCGGGGGCAACTTCTTTAATCGATCCCTTAGAAATTGGTTTACCTCCCATTGTTTGGGAAGGAAATACGCTGCGATCGCGCCAAGGATCCGCATTGCTACACGAACTGCAAATTCCCCAACTAATTGCTAACAGCGAAACAGCTTACATTAACTTAGCTGTCACCTTAGCAAATAGCCCCCAATTGCGTCAGCAATACCGGCAGCAAATTCAGCAAAAAATGCACAGCCAACCCCCATTTCTGGATAGTCGCACCTATTCTGCTAAAATGGGCAACCTATTTCAGCAGCTTTTCCAAGAATGGCAGGAACAGCAAAAATCTGTCCAGGTAGAATCTCTGAATTTAGAGTCTAATCCTTTACTCCAATCTGTAGGGGCTGTCACCACCACAGAATTTATTAATCGGGCGATCGGTTGCGCCAATCTTTATTATATTGACCCGACAGATCGATTGATTATCGAGGAATTGCGGCAAATTCGCCGACAAATGGCCGAATTTTGGTTAAATACCGCACCGGAACAACTGCAACATTTCTATCAAAGTAATCTGGGGCAAGCTTATCAAAAATTAGTCAGCAGTCAGATCCAAAAAGAACCCCTCACCCCGACGGAACAAACTTTTGTCCAACAATTAGCCAATGAACTTACCCTCGGACTAAAATCGCCCAAAGCCATTAATTATCTTCTCGCAGCCCAACTCTACCGACCCGTTCAAATTCCGCCAAATACTCAAGGAATTCCTGACTGGCTTGGGTTTAATATGTAGGGGCAGAGGAGCAATTGATAATTGATAATTGATAATTGATAATTGATAATTGATAATTGATAATTGATAATTGATAATTGTATTTAATTGTCAATTATCAATTGTTAATTGTTAATTATCAATTGCTCCCCCACACAACACCTTAAATCCAATCTTCCTGCTCGCTTTTCGGTCGGTAAATATGACCGCTACTATGAATTCTCCGAGTAGTTTCAAACAGTTCTTCTTCGGTTAAATTCCATTTAGTTAGCAATTTTTCTAAACCAGCTTGAATATCTTTAGCGCCGGGAAAGCCCCGATACCGAATTCTTAATCTAGCTAACTCTGCTAAATTATATTCCGTAAGTTCTCCCTCAAGCAGACTCTCCACGATCGCCCGATCTTTAGCCGCTAATGGATGTAATTGATCCTGATTTCCTTGGCTCATTTCATTTCACTCTCGCGTAGTTCCTGCAATATCTTATACATATCCTGGGCAAACTTTTGGGGATTCCACAATGGAGATAAATATTCTGGAGTTTGCGCTTTTTTCAACTGTTCCCGGATGCCATTTCTTAAACTGGCATCTAGGCCAAATTTTATCCCCCATGCTACATACTCTTGCCAACTGGCCGCCAAGCCTTCGGAAATGCCCAAAGTTTTCAAGCATGAATACCCCATTCTTGCCAAAAATTGCTCCCCAAAGCGTGTCACTACGGGTAAGTGAAACCACAAAGCCTCTAGGTTATGCGTTCCCCCATTATAAGGATAAGAATCTAAGCAAATATCCGCAATTTGGTAGACAGTCCGATGGGCTTCTTCTGTCCGAGTTCGGGGCAAAAATTTCAACCGATTAAAACTAACATTTTCGACGGCACAAGCAGCTTGATAAACTGACTGAATGACCTGGATATCGCCAATTCCTTTATACAGTAAAATACTGTGAGGAACTTGTTTGATAATCTTGATTTGGTTTAAGGCCAACTCTGGATTAAGTTTAGTGGCTGGTGCCACGCATAGATACACCACCTGATTTGAATCAATTCCTATTTCTTGCCTTTTTGATTCACGATCCAATGGTTCGCTGACAAAGCCACTTACTGCCACAAAAGAGTCAGGCATTCTTAACAGTTGTTCCCGATAATATTGTTCGACTCCAGCAGGGTGGCAATGCCGATCGCTCAAAAAGTAGTTTTTCTCGGAAATAAAGGGGGCATCAAATCCTAACCAGGATATACATACGGGCGCCGGTTGACAATAAAGAATTTCGGCGTGACGGGGAATTGTCAGGGAATCTAAATCGATTAAAATGTCTAATTCATCTTCCTCTATTTGTTTGATTATTTGTCTCCATTGGGTTTCTGTGTTTAATTGAGATGGTTGATAAAATTTAGCCGAAATTTGTTGAAATTTATCAGTCATGTCATCCTGATTAATTTCGGCAGTTTGATATAAGTAAATATGGGGAGTGATTTGGGATAATTCGGTAATAATGTCAGCGCTACACCAGCCTACTGAATGTCTCCGGAAATGGGCAGAAATGAAGCCAATTCTTAGGAGTTTTGTACTTTTTGCTAAATCTAGGGAGGATGCGGTAATTACCCCTAAATTTAGCAATTTTGAATGAGAGATTTTATCCTGGTTAACCGGACACGGCATTGCCGTTTCCCTACTTTTATGATATTCTAGATATTGCTTAGATAAATACTCAGAAAAACGCTCGCCAATTAATTGAGAAATTTGAGAATTACCGGCTAAATCATCTCGTAACCGATTTCGACAAAATAACAGTGAAGAATAGAGCAGATCGATGATTTCTGATAGCCAAGGATGCCACTGTTCTGGCGATAATTGTGGTTCAATTTCTTGTAATAATTTGGTAGCAATATCAGCATTTCCTGACTTGAGATAAGCGATCGCCCCTGCGGTAGCCGCCACAACTTTGGCGGGTTCATTTTGGCCTAACTCACGGCAAAATGCATAATATCGATCCGCTGCTTGTCGAACCGAGGATAAATCCCAGTTGCTGGGTTGAAAGGTGCGGATCAATTCAAATAAACCGCGATGGGTTTCTATCAGTCTGGGCTTTAATTCCAGCGATCGCAGAAAATAATTTACGGCGGATTGAAAGCGATCGCTTGCTAACAAAAGATCCTCCGATGTTGCCGCCAGTCGTCCGGTGGCTAGTCCCAAGTTGCAATGTAACTCCGCCAAGTCTGGCTGAATTTCTAAGGCTTGGTTAAATGCCGCGATCGCCCCCTCCACTTGACCATCGTATAATCGCGCTGTCCCCAAATTAGAATAGAGTTTGGCCAACTCATCGGGCTGCTTTCGCTTCTCATCCAGAGATATCAGCTTTTCATAACAATCAATGGCCGAACCATACCGCCCCAAACTCAACAGCACATTGCCTAACTTCCAATCCAGTTGTCCGGCACCAAAATTAGGATCGAGACTTAAAGCCTCCCGCCAGCAAGTCACCGCCTCCTCTAACAGACCTTGCTGCTGTCGCACATTCCCCAAATTGGCATAAATTCCCCCCAGCAGGGGGGAAGAGGGGGTGTAGGGTGTAGGGTGTAGGGTGTAGGGGAAGAGAGAATAATTGATAATTGATAATTGATAATTGATAATTGATAATTGTTCTCCTCTGCTCCTCTGCTCCCCTGCTCCTCTGCTCGTTGGCGGCTCCCCTGCTCGTTGGCGGATCCCCCGCACCTCTGCTCCCCTGCTCCCCTGCTCCCCTGCTCCCCCGCTCCCCCGCTCCCCGATCGCGATCGCCCTTTCATAAAATTCAACCGCTGACCCCAATTCCCCTTGCAAATAACAGATATTGCCAATATTGGCATGAGCCGCAGCAAAATCTGGCTGAATTTCCACCGCGAGAACATAAGCCCGTTTCGCCTCATGGAGCTTTCCTAGGGCTTGTAGGGCATTGCCCAAATCCTTATAAGCCTGGGCATCATCGGGTTTTAACTGGATCTGGCGCTGCAACTGAGCGATCGCCGCCAAAAACTTCTGTGGCTGTAAATTATTATGGTTATTTAGCATTTAAAAATAGTTGGTTGTTGGTTGTTGGTTGTTGGTTGTTGGTTGTTGGTTGTTGTTGGTTGTTGGTTGTTGGTTGTTGTTGGTTGTTGGTTGTTGGTTGTTGGTTGTTTCCTCGTTCCCACGCTCCGCGTGGGAATGCTCTTCTTGAGGCTCTGCCTCCTGATTTTTATTCCTCGTTCCCACGCTCCGCGTGGGAATGCTCTTCTTGAGGCTCTGCCTCCTGATTTTGTTGGTTGTTTATTCCTCGTTCCCATGCTCCGCGTGGGAATGCTCTTCTTGAGGCTCTGCCTCCTGATTTTGTTGGTTGTTTATTCCTCGTTCCCATGCTCCGCGTGGGAATGCTCTTCTTGAGGCTCTGCCTCCTGATTTCCTCGTTCCCACGCGGAGCGAGGGAACGAGGGATGCTAACTATCTGTTGCCCATCAGTACGAGAGGCAGAGCCTCTGGTTGGGCATTCCCACGCGGAGCGAGGGAACGAGGGATGCTAACTATCTGTTGCCCATCAGTACGAGAGGCAGAGCCTCTGGTTGGGCATTCCCACGCGGAGCGTGGGAACGAGAGTTGCTAACTATCTGTTGCCCATCAGTACGAGAGGCAGAGCCTCTGGTTGGGCATTCCCACGCGGAGCGTGGGAACGAGGGATGCTAACTATCTGTTGCCCATCAGTACGAGAGGCAGAGCCTCTGGTTGGGCATTCCCACGCGGAGCGAGGGAACGAGGGATGCTAACTATCTGTTGCCCATCAGTACGAGAGGCAGAGCCTCTGGTTGGGCATTCCCACGCGGAGCGAGGGAACGAGAGTTGCTAACTATCTGTTGCCCATCAGTACGAGAGGCACCGCTCCTCCGCTCCTCTGCCCGATGGCGGCTCCCCTGCCCGATGGCGGCTCCCCTCCTCGTTCCCATGCTCCGCGTGGGAATGCTCTTCTTGAGGCTCTGCCTCCTGATTTCCCTATTCACTATTCCCTACACGACGGCGGCTTCCCCCTACACCCTACACCCTACACCCTACACCCTCTCTTACTCCTCATTCCCACGCGGAGCGAGGGAACGAGGGATCCGCATGGGAACGAGGGAACGAGGAACAACTCAGTTAACTAAATGTAAAATTTTTTATGCTAATCTCTAGCTATGAGTCAATAAATTAGTTAAGATTGACAAAGCAGCGCAACTACTAGGGACAGAGGATCGTAGATTCTATCGATTGTCATAGGTTCCTAAGATCGGAACTTTATCCAGATCCACTATGTCAGACAGTGGATAAAGAAAAAAATAAAGGTGGGCATTTGCCAACTCAGTCCCAGATCGGCTATAAATCATCTCTAAATCATCTCTTAAAATAAGGAACGATTTAATGGGTGTAGTAGCCAAAACTGGCCGATCGCCTATAAAATCAAAGCGTATTGTCAAATCTTTGCCAAAGAGGAGGCAATATTGCCAGCGGAGATGCTAAATTAACATTCAAGGTTTTCTACCAGGTCTGCCTCGGCAGCACAAACCAGGAAAACACGAACACGGATGAGGAGTGAAATACGTTCATGGTTCAAATACTTAGTCAATTTAACGATACTCTGACCCTGGGGTCCGATACGATTCCAGGCGTAGATACAGTATTAGGTTTAGACGGCAGTGACACTCTCACTACATCGACCCTCGGCGGCAGCGTCCTCTACGGAAATAGAGACAGCGACTCTCTAACCTCACAGGCTGCGGGAAATATTCTTTATGGCGGTCAAGAAAACGATCGCTTGCTCAGTTTAGCCGGCGGTAGCGTATTCTTTGGGGACTTAGGCGACGATCTCTTTCGAGCCTTCGGTGGCACAGGCAAAGATACGGTCTATGGTGGCACCAGTAACGGAGACCTCAACGATGGCGATGATATCTTCGACTTTGGTAATGCTGGCGGTGGTGGCAACCTAGGCTATGGCAACGCTGGGAATGACTTCCTGAGTGGATCTGGATTCGGCAGCGACACTCTCTGGGGTGGTAAAGGCGACGACACCATCCAGGTCGTGGAAATCTCTGCCTCTGGAACTGGTGGTTCTAGCACCGGGTTTGTGCCAGAAAGTATCCAAGGCGCAAGCTTCACGCCCAGTCCTTCCCTCAACACTACGAACACAGTGGGTTCCACTGGTGGTGTCGGTGTTGTAGAGACACTTGGGGGAGCGGCACCCAATAACCCTGGTAGAAACTATCTCTCCGGCGACCTCGGTAAGGACTTGGTAATCGGTCTGGGCGATCGCGACACCCTCCTTGGTGGTGAAGATACTGACACCCTGATGCTGTTAGGTAGTATCGCGAATTCTCCTAATAACAACATCTCCTTGCAGGGTGGTAGTCTGAATGGTGTACCGCAAAATGCCTACCTCGATGGCGGCAATGGCAACGACAGCTTAATTGCCTTCGGTGGCTTACGCGGCAGAAATACCCTGCTGGGCGGTGCAGGCGTTGACACCATCCGCAACTATGGCGTCCAGAGTTATATTGACGGCGGCGCTGGCAACGACATCTTATTGATGGATGATAGTCTTTTCGGTGGGAATCAACATGGTCGCAGCACCCTCCTGGGTGGTGAAGGCAATGACTCCATTAACGTCGCCGGATCTGGTGGCACCAACCTGCTCTACGGTGATGCCGGCAATGACACCTTGGTCGGTACTACTACCCCCGCTAATAACCCTGACGGTAGCCCTGGCTTTGGCGATACCTTATATGGCGACAGTAGCGATATTGATGGAGCACCGGGTAATGACTTCTTGACTGCTGGGGCCCGCAGCTTGATGTTTGGTCAAAAAGGCAATGACACCTTAGAGGGTACTGGAGCAAATGCCAGCCTCTATGGTGGTCAAGGAGACGATAGCTTATTAGCGACTGGTACCAATTCCTACCTGTCTGGAGATGATGGCAATGACACCTTGGTAACAACTGCAGAGGGAGCCGACGCAGGCGGAGCCAGTACCTTACAGGGTGGTCTGGGTAATGACTCTATCTACGGCGTTGGTGGTGCTTTCAACATCCTGGAGGGTCAGGACGGAAACGATCTTATCCAAGCTGGTGTTCTCGGAAATGGTGGTGGCGTCGGCGCTGGCGGAAACAACACCTTGTCAGGTGGTGTAGGAAATGACACTCTCGTGGCTGGCGCCGCGACCGATATTCTGATCGGTGGTGCTGGCGATGACTGGTTAATCGGCTCGACTGGCGATGACACCCTGGGTGGTGAAGCCAATCGTGACGGTTCTGACACCCTATATGGTGGTCAAGGCGCTGATCTTCTGATTGGTCGTGCTGGTTTCGATGGTTTCTACTACACTGACAACGACGAAATTGGCGATACCATCACTGCCTTTGAGACGGGCGTCGATAAGATTTACCTGAAATCTACTGCATTTGGTAACACTGTGGCGGGCGATCTTGCGGGGGGTGCGGGTCAAACGTTGCGTAATACCGAATTCTTCTCGGTTCCTGCCAACCAAGACTACAACAGTACCACTATCAACGGCTCCTTCTCCGGTGGTACGAGTGCACCAGCCATTGTCTTTGACTCCAATGGTTCCGGTGGTGGTACTCTCTACTGGGATTGGGATGGTGGTGCTCCATCTTCTAATGGTTCAACTAACCTGTCTGTCATCGCGACCATTGGAAGCGGTTCTGTCAGAGCCAACGACATCGTAATCTTCTAATTCTCCGACCCAGTAACATGGGCAGGGATGGGTGGAAAACAGCGATGGTTTTAACACCCATCACGACATAAAGCTAAGTCCCTGGTAGGGGACTGCTAAATCCAGAAAAATCCCCGGCTTTTCCCAAAAGCCGGGGATTTTTTTTCCTCGTTCTTTTTGTAGGGTGGGCTGTCAATTACAGCGGTTTTCTGCCCTTGTAAACCACACCCGTCCGCCATCATTAAAATGATGGCGGCCTCATAGCGCAAGCCTGCCCCCGTGGAGACCGCCATCGTCGGTTAAAACCGACTAATCATGGTTGGTAGGGGTCAACGGCTGTTGACCCGCACAGAATTTTAGTCGAATGCTTCTTGTAGGGTGGGCAAAATTTTGCCCACCCTACGACTCTTTTACTGAATTGAGTAATTGGATTAATGGCGGCAAATCGTGCTGTACTACATCCCAAACCGTCTCAACATCTACCCGATTATAATCGTGAACAATAATATCGCGCATTCCAGCAATTTCTCGCCAAGAAACCTCTGGATGATTTTGCCTGAACTCAGCCGATAATCGTTTCGTTGCTTCGCCAATAATTAGAATCCGCCGGAGCACAGCATCCTGCTTTTCCTCATTGTGCAAAAACTCGTCAAAACTAACATTCTCTGTATAAGCAAAAATCTTGGATATCGCCTCGATGATATCCAGAATTGCTTCTTTATCTCGCGGCATAAATTACCCTCGCAGAACTTAATATATGCTGACGGCGGATGTAATTCGGGTCATCCAGGAGAGCCGTTTTACTCACCAAATCAACCTCGCGGCGAAATAAATCTTGCAACTCATATTTCATCCTCACTTGTAAAATTAGATTCTTGCGAGAGTGTTTGCTGTATGTAAACAAGACATCAATATCACTCTTGTCTTCTCCATTCACCCGAAAATCATCGCGTAAAATCGAGCCAAATATCGCCAATTCAACAAGCTGCCATTTTTCACAAAAGGCAACAATTTTCTCTGGCGTCGCGTTGAGGCGTTGGTAAATGTTATTCAGCGGTAGCACGGACTCTACAATATTCATTTGAAAGTATCACAAGTTAACTATAAGGTGGGCATTGCCCACCCTACCAGATATATAGCTGTAAGGTGGGCATTGCCCACCCTACCAGATATTAAGATGGCAACCGAACTTGATTCCCAATTAAGGATAAAAACGCATTGCCGAAATGCTGAATTTCCAGGAAACCCAATGGTTCAGCGGGTTTATAAATCCTAAAAGTTTTCATAATTCCCAAGGTGGCGGCACTTTCTAATGGGCCAATAAATCGACAATCTCGATCTAGAAAATAGGGTTGTTGTGCCCAATAAGCCATTTGTTTGGCATTTAGAAAATAACAGCCAGAATGGGGGTTGAGGGCGCGACGAAATAGCACCGGCTGCTCCATAATAAATCCCTTGAGTTCTGGTTTTTCTTGTACATTTTGAAATTGCTCTGTGGCTTGGGAAATGATGTCTCCATCTACATAAGCTTTAGTGATGGGGTTTAATGCGCCGATTTCATAGCGATTGGGTTGGAGCAGATTTTTTTCTCCTGCTTGTTTGGTAAACCAATTTAATTTGACAAAAAACCAAGGGTCACGCAAGACTAAATCATCTTCTAAATAACAATAATAGTCATAGTAACCGAGGCGATCGCGCAACAGGGCTTGACATTCAAATGCTAACATCATCGGTTCCGCATTAGTGGGATAATGATGATAGAAATTTTTGGGGATTGGCAGTTGGTCTAAAACATGGCAATTTTGGGTGGTACAAACGACAATATCAACATCAGATGCTTGCGGTTGATTTACCGGCAAAGCCACACATTGAGCAATATCAATCAGACATTGAGATTGACTAAATACTCCGCGTAAATTGGTTAAACAATTGATTAAAGCGGTAATCCGAGGTCGAGGGTCTTTAGAGAGAGAACCATGTTTTCCGCCGCCTTCCGAGTTGAAGTAATGAGCAATGGTAAAGAGAATTTTCATAGAATTTTCATAAATAAGTGTTGGGAGCAGAGGAGCCCGCCATCGGCAGAGGAGCAGGGGGGCGGGGGGGCAGAGGAGCAGAGGGGCAGAGGGGCAGTTTTAACGTCGCATTAGCCAGGGAGATGGATGATTAATCATTTTGACCAACATCGCTAAAATTTGATTATAAGTTCTATATAGTTCTCGGGCTACATGAAGGTCTAAATAGTTGGATTTAACAGCAAATTGAATCCACGTTTGGGTTTCAGCAGCTTCGGCTTCCGAGTCGTTGAGCTTGGCGACGAAAGCAGCTTCATAACGACGCTTACGCCAAGCTTCCGCTAAATTAGCACAAACCGAGCGTGATGAACGACGGATTTGATCCGTCAAGGAATAGCGCTCTTCCACCGGGAATTTTTTACTCAACTCAAAAATCTGCATTGCTGCATCAAATGCTAGTTGGTAAACTTCCAAATCTCCATGATTTTTAATCGGTTTTTTCTGATTCATCTTGCCGATATCTCCATACAATAACTCTCCCCTGCTCCCCTGCTCCCCCGCTCCTCTGCTCCCCCGCAATTCCGCACCGGAAGCATTTTCTACATAAACAACTCTGGAACCCTGACGCGCAATTCTCGGTTTAACTCCGGCAGGCGATCGCGCATTTCACAATACCAGTCAAACCGTTGGCGATAATGTTGATAAAGTAAGCGATTTTCTGCCACCCATTCATAAGCATTGCTGGCTAAATATTGCCGCATTTCATGGTTTTTAATCAGTGCTTCTAGCTTCAGTTCAAACTCTTCAGGCGATCGATAAATTAAGCCGGTTTCTCCTTCACTAATGCTGTTTTCATAGACCGTCGGACTGGCCAATACCGCCACCCCATGACCGGCACATTCAATAAACTTGAGGTCAGATTTCATGCTGTTAACCCGGTTAAAATTGAGGGGCAACAAAGCAATATCACAAGTATGAAGAATTTCCTGATATCGTTCATAAGAGCAAAATGGCTCAAATTCTTTATGAGGAATTGCCAAAGCCTCAAAAAATTGTTGGTCGTGGAGCACTTTGACTTTTACTCGTGGCGAATGCTGGGCCAACACCCGATTTAAGGCAGGCATCACAGGTTGCCAATCGGCTTCTCGGTTTAATGCCCCAAAAAATATGGTTACAGTGTCTTTGGATGTAGGGACACGGCATACCGTGTCCTTGCGGGGTGCGGGCAAATAGGCAAGCTGATTTTGGAAAACCGCTACATGAGGATTATGTTGCCGCAAATAGTCCGCGAGGGGTGCAGTGGAAGTTTGGACACAGTGGCAACCTCGGTAACTGAGAAACCGATTTTGGGCATATTCCGGTCGTCGCAGGGGGTCATCATCAATTTCCGCCACGATTAAATAACCCTTTTGCAAGAGTTGTCTGAGTTTTGGCAGGTAGTCGGGATAACTCATAATGGTGCGCTGCCAAATAAATACTTTTTCTTCCCCAGGTAATGCGACATTTAAATCCGCCGATTTGACGCTGGAAATGGTGCGAACTCCGGGAATTGTGGCGCTGAGGCGATCGGGTTCTAAGACCCGGACGCGATCGCACGCGGTGGGAGCCATTAAAATAGTTTGAATCAGCAATCGTCTGGGTGCTTCTGGAGATTTGCTGGCCCGGACTATATATTGAGTAGCTTTGGTTTGAGTGGCAAAAGTTGCGGGTGGAATGCCCAACCCTTGTAAAGCCGGTGCCATAATTTGTTGAAACTTCTCAAATTCGGCTGTGCTTTGGCCTTTGGTCTGAATTTCGTAAAGATATAATCCCGCTTGCGTGAATAGTTGCTTGATACTTTCTAAGGTGAAAAAGCGCAAGGGTAAAGGCGATTTCCCGGCGATCGCCTGATTCTCTTCCGGTTCCCATTTTCCTCGCAGGAGTTTAACAATCCGATGCCAATGTTGGGTGTTAGGAATATTTGCCAAAACTTGACCATCGGGTTTCAGCCAATTGACCGATTGCTTGAGGATGTCCCAAGGATTAATCACTTGCGGAAAAATATCATTGAAAATAATACAGTCAACGGTGCCATCGGTGATTTCCGTGGTAGATAAATCCAGACTGTCTAAATCAGTGGCGATCGCCAGATCCAATTTTGACTCGGCGATTTTGGCTTGGTCGGCATTTTGGTCAATGCCAACATACAAGCAATTCGGATTAATCCGTTTATACTCTGCCCCTGTTTCCCCCGTACCACAGCCAAATTCCAGAATAATATTCGCATCTGCTGGAATCAGTTTCAGCAAATCCAGATTGACTTTTTGTGTTCGATCCATATTTTTAGAGTGATTTAATTCTCAGATGTTAGATTTTATAACAATTCGTTGCCTTTAAAACAACTCTGGAAAGCGATCGCGCAATTGTTGATTTAATTCCGGCAGGCGATCGCGCATTTGGACATACCAATCGCGCCGTTGACGATAATGTTGGGAAAGTAAGCGATTGTGAGACACCCACTCATAAGCATTGTTGGCCAAAGTTCGCCGCAATTCAACATTAACAATTAACTCTTCTAACTTCAGGGCAAAATCTTCAGGCGATCGATAAATTAACCCGGTTTCCCCTTCAATAATCGTTTTTTCATACACCGTCGGACTTGCCAACACCGTCACCCCATTTCCAGCACATTCAATAAACTTCAAATCCGATTTCATCTGATTAAAGCGAGTCGGATTTAAAGGCAACAGAGCAATATCACAAGTTCTTAAAATTTCTTGATATCGCTCATAAGGACAAATGGGTTCAAATTCTTTTTGCGGGGTCTGCAAAGCCGCAAAAAATTGCTCATCATAAATCACCTTAAACTGGATTCCCGCATTCGCGGGAATGACAGACTTTAGAAGCATCTTATCTTGATATTTTTGCACCAGGCGATTAATTGCTGGCATAATTGATTGCCAATCTTCTTCTCGCCGAAATGCCCCAAAAAATATCGTCACCGAATTATCTTCAACATTATATGTACGAGGGGCGGGCAAATAGGGCAACTGATTAGGAAAAACAGCCACATTAGGATTAAATTCCCGCAAATATTCCCCCAAGGTTTCCGTAGAAGTTTGGACACAGTGACAACCCCGGAAATTAAAAAACTGACCCCGGGCATATTCGGGACGCCATAAGGGATCGTCATCGGTTTCTGCTACAATTAAATAATCTCGTTCTAGTAATGCTTTAATTTTCAGAATATCACCGGGATAACTCAGGATTGACCGCTGCCAAATAAAGACTTTTTCTTCTTGAGGTAGGGCAATATTTAAATCGGCACTTTTGACCGTAGCCACCGTTCTAACTCCGGGAATTGTCCGGGTTAAAGCATCCGGTTCAATTACTCTAATTCTATAAACTGGCCACGAACCCATCATATTAGTTTGAATCAGTAAACGACGGGGTGGTTCGGCGGATTTTGTAGCGCGAATTATATATTGAAACGCCCCGGTTTCTGTGGCAAATATAGCGGGATTAATCCCTAATGCTTGAATTACTGGCGTCATAATTTGTTGAAATCGATGATATTCTTCGGCTTTGCGTCCAATGGTTTGAATTTCATCGATTTGTAATCCCGCTTGCATAAATAGTTGTTTAATACTATCTAAGGTAAAAAAATGCAAGTGAGTGCGGTCTAAGATGCCTTCATCTTGGTATTCCCATTGTCCCGCTAAAAGACGGGCCAGCGATCGCCAATGTTGAATATTGGGAATACAAGCGAGGACTTGACCGTCATCTTTTAACCATTGACAATGGTGTTTCAGGGTCGTCCAAGGGTCGATCGTATGTTCCAGAACATCCCCATAAACCAAACAATCAACGGTTCCTTGGGGAATGTTAATATCTGTTTCCAGATTTTCGGCATTGCTGACAATTACTCGGTCAATTCTGGTGGCGGCAATTTCCGCCGCTTGGGGATTAATTTCTATGCCAATATATTGACCATGAGGATTAACCCGCTTATATTCCTGACCCAATGCCCCGGCGCCACAGCCCACTTCCACGATGACTTGGGCATCGCCGGGTAGCAGTTTGAGTAAGGTGGGGTTGATGCGATCGTAGTAATCTAAATTAGCAGCATTCATTTGTCAGTGATTTCTAAATTTACCAGCAATTATACATAGATAATAGTCCTTACTCAGACCGGAGCAAAATTTATCGGCTTATAGGCGATCGCCTAATTAACCCTGGGAGGCGATTAGAGTAGGGCGATTAGAGTAGCGCGATTAGAGTAGCGCGATCGCACCCTCCTGGACGCCACTGGTTGCCCTAGACTGGCGACATTTCCTCAGTAAGTAGACGGGCAGAAATAACCACAGACCCCATTAGAAGAAAAACTGTCATTCCCGCCGATGGCGGCCCCCCGCCTTCGCGGGGGCAGGCTTCGCGGGGGTAAACTCCGACGGGAATCCAAAGCCTATCGGCGAGGAACGAAAAGTGCAATTAATTATGTTCACCTACTTAAAAAACAATCAACCAAAGTGCAGCCACCTTAAAACATACCTTAAGTAACCTTAAATAACGCGATATTTTTCATTATTTTAACAAATATTTTAATTGGATTAACACATTCCTAACCGCATTTTGAAACTTTTGGTAAGACGGTAAAACTTCCAAAGCTTCTAAATCCAAACAAATCGGCTCAAATATTTCCACGGGGTCTTGGCATTCAAAAGCTAGTTTTTCAAAAGTCCGCTGAATAATACTTTTCAAAAAACGTATATCAGTAGTTCCTTCGGTGGCTAAGGCAATAATCAGTTGTTTACTCATTGGATGGCTTTAATTGCGTTTTCTGTATCTCCAGTTTTTAAATATTTGCTGACTTCTATTAAAGTTAATTTTTGCTCGCGATCGCTAATAAAATCAAAGGATAATTGTTGATGCTTTTCCTGATTAACTGGAATCAGTTTAGTAATTTTTATTCTCATCGGCTGTGCATCAATCTGAGTGACTAATGTGGTGATTTGGGAAAACCAAATACTCACACTGCGATCGAATTCCCATTGAATTAACTCACTCACGAAAACCGGAGAATGCGTATTCACAATGACTTGACGTAAGTACATATCTGGCTCTCGAAAATCAACAGTCAGTTCTTTTAATAACTTCGCCATTGTCTGAATTCTAAAAGGATGAATACCATTTTCCGGTTCTTCAAAACAAAGCAACCCGGTATGTTGTCGATCCTGTTGAAGAATACATAAAGTTAACAATCTTAGTGTACCTTCGGAGAGAACTCTGGATGAAAATTCTTTGCCATCTTCTCCTTTTAATTTGATCGTAAATTGCCGATTAGCGCGATCGTTATAAACATTAACTTCTGTGAAGCTAGGTAAAAAATTATTCAAATTACGCGATATTTCTGTGAGGTTATACTCATCATCTTGTTTAATTCTAAATAAAGCCGCCGCTAAATTTTTACCACTGGGAGTCATGGTATCTCTCAAGCCAATGTCTTGACGAGTTGGTTCGCGTAAATCTTCTGGATTTAGCTGAAAAAATTTCCAGCTTCGCATTTCTTCCTTGACCGCAAAAACATGAGGAAAATCTACGGAATTAATACTACTTAAAACCGTCTGAGATGCGTTTTTAGCGGGAAAAGTCTTGCGATTACCTCCCGTCCCATCTTGAGGCAGGACAATTGACAGAATATCATTTTGATTTTCTGTAAAAATATAAGGTCTTTGCCTTCTGCCTCCTCCTTTGGGTAATCTAGGTCGCCAATATTCTAAAACTTCTTGAGGAATATATCTTTTTACCCATATATCTTCATTATGTTTTAAGTTTTCTAATTGTTCCTCTACGATAGATAAATCTTCCAATCCCGATGAATTGATAATTCTTTTGATGGTAATCTTATATTTAAATCTCGTATATTTGAGTTCGCTTTCACCCCCCCAATTATCTTTGACTTTTCGATTAACGAGCATTTCTACGGTAAATTCCATTTCTGAAGCATAAGCATTTTCTCCATATTGAGTGAAAAGTTCAGTGGGATTTCCTCTTTGTTCACTAAATGCCGTTTTTAAGTCGGTTTCGGCTAAACGGGATAACAGTTGTAAAGCGTCAAACAAGTTGCTTTTCCCGGATGCGTTGACTCCAGCGATTACCGTGAGGGGGGTAAATTCCATTTCAAAGTTATAAAATGATTTAAATCCATTAATTTTGATGTATGTAATCATTTGCCAATAATTAAAAATAAATTATCTGTTTTATCCTAAATTTTGATTAGGCTTAATCTGATTTTTTAGCCAAAATATCTGGGGCTGCATATTAGCGGATGAGATTAAATCCGGTTCTCGTAGGCTGACTATAGTAATACCCTACAAGGCTTGTGGATTCCCGCATTCGCGGGAATGACATCTATTTTTATAAGTTAGTTTTGACAACCGGATTTGGTATGACATTAATTTTTCTGAAATTTTTAGGATTAATCAAACCACAGATATTTTCTCTGCGAACGCGCAGGAGCGTTGCGGATGCAACATCGCGTAGCGTTGCGGATGCAACATCGCGAAGCGGCGCGGATGAGCGATCGCCTTTAATTATCCCTAAATAATACCACAAATTAGGCAACAAATCATCAAACTAACTATGCAACCCCAACTAGCTTAGGGGATGGTTTAATTCTCAGCCAAAGCCGCAATTAATCGATCGTGAATTGTGCCATTACTCACCACAACTCCCCGATTATTCATCATCTTGCTGCCTTCAGCAAAATTTAAAGGCTGACCATACATATCCGAGACTCGACCACCGGCTTCTTCCACCACGATCGCCCCGGCGGCATGATCCCAAATATTCTCCCGATAATCGGGATATTTGGGCGAAGGCAACCGCAAATATAACGCCGCTTTCCCGGAAGCCACAATGCCATATTTCGCCTGAGAATCCACTCGGAATGACTCCGTAGTAATCCCCACTGCTTGCGCGATCGCATTTTGCTTAGACTGGTCGCCGTGGGCAGCTTCCACACTTTCCACAAATCGGAAATTAGCCACATCATCTGCCGTCACCACCTGCAACCGTTGCGGTTCACCTCCGGACAGGGGAACCATTGTCGCCCCCTCACCCCGGACTGCCACATAAAGCGCCCCGGTTTGTCCGCCATCCAAGGGCATTGCCGGACAAGCCAAAACCCCCACTTTCACCTCGCCATTTTCCACCAGGGCTAAAGCCACCGCATATTGATCCTGACGCAAAAATCCTTTTGTGCCATCAATCGGATCCAAAGTCCAATAGCGAGATGAAACTTGACCATTGCCATGATCGATCCAACGAGTCACATCTTCTGGGGTGGCATCCGGTGACAATGCCTGGACATAATGGGTCACTTTGGTTAAAGTTTCCGCCATTTCCGGTTTGCGTAATTCCTTGGCATCTTCTTCTCCCACCACCGGATCGTCGGGAAATGCTGCCGCCAAAGCTTTGCAAATAATCGCCTGGGCGCCAAAATCCGCCACGGTCACGGGGCTTTTATCTTTTTTTTCGATCGCCTGGGGAATATCCGCCCGGACTTGTTCGCAGAGTTTGGCCGCTGCGGTGGCGGCGGCGATCGCTACTTCTTTTTCTTTTGCGTAAGTCATAATAGATAATTAGGTTGGATTGGAAGGTTTAAAACTTTTCTCTCTATTTAAAGTGCATCCGCACAGATCGAGAGAATTGTCTTTCAAATAAGCCCTCATTACTTTAGCAAATCCACATAATTTTGGTATAACTTTGGTCGCCACTGCATTCCCCATGAAATATTCTCTCGCCATCAATACAACGACTGCCGAACTAGGCTTATGTCTCAGCGATTTTCGGGAAGATTTCCGCTGTCAAACTTGGAACTTAGGACAGGAACTCTCCACCCTAATGCATCAATATCTGGCTGAGTTTATCCAGCCGCAACCCTGGCAAGATTTCCAGTGGCTTGCCGTCGCCAAAGGGCCGGGAGGTTTTACCGGGACTCGGATTGGTGTAGTGACAGCCCGAACTCTGTCCCAGCAATTAGAAATACCTTTATTTGCGATTTCCACATTAGCGGCGGTGGCTTGGTCTGCGGTGCATCCCACCTTGCATCCCATTGCCACCAGCGCCGCCGAATTGCCTCAGTTATCGGTGACAGAGGGGAAAAACATGGGGGGGGAGAAAAGCGATCGGGCGATCGCGCGAAGCGGATCCCTTAAGGGAATCGCCGTGCAAATGCCCGCCCAACGGGGTGAATTATTTGTGGCCATTTATGGGGTAAATTCTCAGGGCATAGAGGCACTTTTAGGGGATACGGTGATGACCCCGGAAGCATGGCAAGAAACCTTGCGTCAATGGCATCACCTGGATCAAAAGATTTCCCTTCCGCCCGGTTCTGGTGCCTCCGTTGCCAGCATCCTGCAACTTGCGGATTTGGAGTGGCAACAGGGCAAACGACCTCACTGGTCAGATGCCCTGCCATTTTACGGTCAACATCCGGTTGCTTTGTAAAGCTTCCAGAGAAAAATAAAAATGCTGTATCAGCTTTTCGCCAGTTGCGATACTTTTCGGAAGGGAAAATAGCCCGCGATTAATCCGCGATTAATTAATATTAGTTAAATAAGTAGGTGAACATAATTAATTGCACTTTTCGTTCCCCGGCGTCAATCATTCATTGGATTCCCGCCTGCGCGGGAATGACAGATTTTCTTCTCATGGGGTCTGTGGTGAATTTATTTCTGCCCGTCTACTTATTAATTAATTAATTGGCACTCGATTCATCGGTGCTATTGGCAGAATTAGTCGCTGCGGCTTTTTCTCTTTCCCGCTGTTCTCGCTTTTTCTTGTCCGCTGCCAGGATATCCTGCATTACTTGCCTTGCTTGGGTCATTTTTTCCAAATTGCTGGAATATAATTCCAAGTCTTTGGTGATTTTGTCTGCGGGCAACTTCAGGGCGGCAGCGATTTTTTCCAAGGCGGGAGTGCGCTGCTTTTCGTCTTTGAGCATTTCGGGATTGACTATTTCCACAATGCTGAATAGACCAATAGCAAATATACGACTGTATTTAAATTTAGGATTCGCCGCGATCGCATCGAGAACCCCTTGGAATTCCCCGGACTCTGGCAGATTAATTTCTTTACTCAGCCATGCCAATAAATTCTCCGAGGAGAGACTTTTGGCAAATTCTTGTAATTTTTGGGCATCTTGGCGATATTTCTGGGGATCTTGTTCTACAGCTTGACAGATGGCATCAAAAATAGAAGTCCGATCCGCTTCGGGACGATAGCCTTGCATAAAGCGGTCATAAGAAGTCACGACCCCCAGGGCATAAATGGGGTCATAGCGAAAATCTACATTAACCGAGAGCAAATGCATCTCGACCATCAACTCTTCTACAAATCTTCTGTAGATGGAGTTGAGCGGACGAGAGTGCATCGTGTAAAAGGCTCGTTTGGTGTCTGATACTGTGCGGACGTTATTATTCACACTGGTAGCTATGAAAAGGGACGCGATCCCATTGTCCCCTGTTATAGGCACTTTGCCAAGAAAATTACTGGCGATCGCTCTCCACCTTGTTGCCAGATTTACTGGAAGGCGGGCAGGAATCTGAGATTTCAGACTATTTAGAAAAATCCCAAATCCCAAATCCCAAATTCCCGATCAACCACTGACACTACTGGGGCCTCCTTCCAGCGCTTCTTCCTCTGTATCAAAGATTTCAAACACTGAATCCATCATAGTCACCTCAAAAACCAACTTGGCTTCCGGGTGAACATTACAAATTCTGAAGCTACCTTTCACTTTGTCAGCATCCCGCATTCCCGCCACCAAAGACGTGAGACCAGAACTATCAATAAAGTTAACCTGGCCTAAATTAACGACAATATGACGGCTAAGTTTAGAAATACATTCCTGCAACTTGAGACGAAATTGCCAAGCGGTGGTAATGTCAAGCCGCCCAGTTGGGGCTAAGACAATCACCTTAGTCCCATCTGGGGTACTGTGTTCTTTTTGCTCGATGTGGATCACAGAGCCTCCCTAATACGCTAATTGCCTACCATGCCTTCAGTAGTTTAGCTTAACCGATACTTTTTTGCTAACGTTTGCTAACAAATACATAAGTTAAGATATTCTCTCAACCAAGGTGTATCAACCAATGCACGAAGGAAAATCCCTCGCGCACCATTTAAATCTCTGTCCATCTTTAATTGGGTGGAATTCGATTTAATTATTTTCGCCCCACCCAAATTATTGATAATTTCGCCTGTCCATGACACCGTTTTAGAAGTGTAGGCTTCGTTGCAATCAATCACAACTTTATTGTTTTCCCAAGCTTTCCATTTCAGAAATTGCTTAAACTCATAGTGGCTTAGAGTTAGCATAAGCCTGACAGACTTGTTTCTAAGTTTACGTCGTGACTTAGAAACCATCTGTGATGTTTCAAATGTTGGCAGTAAAATCACATCAAAGTTTTCCACTAATAACTTGGCTGTTTTATGATGTAATTCCTTAACTAAGTTCTTGATTTTACAACGAAGTCTACTAGCTGCTTTTTTGAGATTTCTTTTCTGTTTACACTTGGATTTTGATAATTGGGATATTAATTTGTCTAACTTAAAACATAATTTCTGAATGTGTAAGTTAGAGTCTTTACCTATCCAACCAAAAGATGTCTCAGAAAAAAATGTCATAAATGTGCGTACACCAGGATCTAAGGCAACAACTCTCCCTTGATTCTCGGAATTTAATTGTTGCGCTTCTGTAGAGACGGTCAAATAATATTCACCATAAATTAGTGTCAATCGACCATCACTAAAATTATCAGGAAGTGATTCTTTGAATCTACAATCTCCTAATATGCTGTGGTAAATACCACAATTTTGAATCGCCGATTTGGGGATGTAAATTGACTGCTTTACATCCTTGCGACTCTGAAATTTGCATCGACGAATCTTACCGTCTACCTTAAACCCTTTTTTGGCAGCTTTGACTGCTGAACAAGCATCTTTGATGGCTATTGATTTAATTTGATAAGGAACGGGTTTAGCCCATTCCGGTAATCCGTTCAAGATTCCTGTTTTAATCGCCATCCAGTTAGCTTTTGTATCAGGCTGCTGCAAATATTTAATGGTTTCGTTGTAGACAAATCTACTAACTCCGAACCATTGTTTGAGCAACGCTCTTTGTTCAGGGTTTAAATATATTCGGATCTTGGAGGATTTTCGCGGCTTGGCTTCTGAGTCCGTACATCCCGCAAGAAAAGACGTGAAGGATGGAGAGAAGATCGGCTGTGAGTTCGGCTTCCCAACCGTGTACAGAATTTTCGAGAACCACGATGCCCCCAAAGTTTTGTTGTGCCATAAACTCGAATAATTCAAATCCGAATCGACATAGTATGTCTCTACAGGCAACAATAACTGTGAGCTTATCGCCTCGCATAAGTCTGACCAGTAACCCAAGCAATCTTTTCCTTTTGAAATTAAGTCCTGAACCGATGTCTCGGACAATTTCTGTGTCTGGATAGATTGATTGCATATAGCCAACTTGTCTGGGGAGACGATCTCGTTGTTTTGTTGAACTGACTCGGCAGTAGCAAACAGTGGTAACTCCAACTGGATCTCGGATCTAGGATTCGACATCATAGATCCGAGATCCAGTTGGTTTTTTGATGCTTTTGATCTTCCCTTCATCAGCGTATTTTCTAGTTGGTGTTGGGATGCAGACCCAGAAATTCGACCGCTTTCTTGAGTGGTATGTATGCCATGTCTTAAGCGATAACAGACATGAGCATCTGTTAACAAAAGTTACACTGTTGAATAACCTTTAGAGGTAGTATCACTTTCACTCCATTGAGCCCAATTTTGTGGCTTTAAGAAAAATTCTGTTAATTCCGCTTCTGGGGTATTGGGTTCTGGTTCATAGCAATATTCCCAACGTACCAAGGGGGGCAGAGACATCAAAATCGACTCCGTGCGGCCATTGGTCTGGAGGCCAAAGATCGTCCCGCGATCGTACACCAGGTTAAACTCTACATAACGACCCCGACGATAAAGTTGGAAATTCCGTTCGCGATCGCCATAAGCCATGCCACGGCGCCGTTGCACAATCGGCACATAAGCGGGTAAAAAAGCTTTGCCACAATCTTGCACAAAAGCAAACAACTCTTCCCAGCCGCGAGGCTCAGGAGCGCCAATTTTTTTACTATACTCAGCCGCCGCCTTCGTCGGATGTGGCCCACGATACAATTCACCTTGACCATCTTGGTAATCAAAGAAAATCCCGCCCACCCCGCGCATTTCTTGACGATGGGTCAAATAAAAATACTCATCGCACCAATGCTTAAACACCTGATAATACTCTGGGTGGTGAGCATCACAAGCTTTTTTCAAAGTTTGGTGTAAATGCACCGCATCTTCAGCAAACGGATAATAAGGGGTTAAATCCAAACCGCCCCCAAACCACCAAACCGGGCCTGCTTCAAAATAACGATAGTTGAGGTGTACCGTGGGCACATAAGGGTTACGGGGGTGTAACACCATTGAAGTCCCGGTAGCATAAAAACCGTGACCTTCGGCTTCCGGACGTTGTTTTAAAATCGAGGGAGGCAACTGGTGCCCCCAGACTTCGGAAAAGTTCACGCCACCTTGTTCAAACACATCCCCATCACGCATCACTCTAGACCGGCCACCGCCACCTTCTGGGCGTTCCCAAGCATCTTGTTTAAATATGCCAACGCCATCTGCTTCGGTTAAGCCTTGACAAATCTCATCTTGGATCGATCGCATAAACTGGCTGACCCGTTCGCGGGAGTTTTCCGAGGGCAAAAACTTATTTTGAACTGTCTCAGTCTGGGGAGAAACCATGATCATCCTAACAAAACCTCCTGTACGGTCTATCTGTTCTACAACTGCGTCCATGTTCTGAAACAACATGGCCTGGATGACAAAGCTATTTTATGGGCTAGATGCCCTGAATTGAGAAAGCGGTTAAGAATTCTTAAAATTTTATCTGTGAATCACTATATATTTATATTTGGATTCACAAATCTACATAATACGCAAAGAAACGATACATTGGTAGGTAGGTAAAAATTCATACAATAGGCAACAGGGAACGGGGGGTGGGGTGTAGGGTGTAGGGCCGCCATCGGCCGCCATCGGGGGAATAATTAACAATTGATAATTATCAATTATCAATTAAATAAAATTATCAATTATCAATTATCAATTATCAATTGTTAATTATCAATTACCCCCTACACCCTACACCCTACACCCTACACCCTCGATCGAGCGTCCCTGCCTGTAACTAAATTACCCAACAATTAAACTGCCCAGGGTGGAGAACCTTATGTCCGTAAAACTGAGTGAAAAATCTGTCTTAGAAGTCTTGCAACCTGTTCAAGACCCCGAACTACAAAAAAGTTTGGTGGACTTAAACATGATTCGCAATGTCAAAATCATCGACGGTCAAGTCAGCTTTACCTTAGTCTTGACCACCCCAGCTTGTCCGTTGCGCGAATTTATCGTTGAAGACTGCCAAAAAGCGGTTCGTACCTTACCTGGGGTTAAAGATGTCACCGTAGAAGTCACCGCCGAGACCCCCCAACAGAAATCCTTGCCAGACCGTCAAGGCATTGACGGGGTGAAAAATATTATCGCCATCTCCAGTGGCAAAGGTGGCGTCGGCAAAAGCACCGTCGCCGTCAACGTCGCCGTATCCCTCGCCGCTGCGGGGGCGAAAGTCGGATTGCTGGACGCGGATATTTACGGCCCCAACGCCCCGACCATGCTAGGGTTAAGCGAAGCTCAAGTCATGGTACGCCAAGGCACCCAAGGAGAAGTGCTCGAACCCGCCTTTAATCATGGGGTGAAATTGGTTTCAATGGCCTTTTTGATCGATAAAGATCAGCCCGTGATTTGGCGTGGCCCAATGTTAAATGGGGTGATTCGCCAGTTTCTCTATCAAGTGCAGTGGGGCGACCTGGACTATTTGATTGTGGACTTACCTCCGGGAACCGGAGATGCTCAATTAACGATGGTGCAGGCTGTGCCAATGGCCGGGGCAGTCATTGTCAGTACCCCACAAACCGTGGCCTTGTTAGATGCGCGGAAAGGCTTAAAAATGTTCCAGCAGCTTAATGTACCCGTGCTGGGGATTGTGGAAAATATGAGTTATTTCATTCCCCCAGATTTACCGGACAAGCAATATGACATCTTTGGATCTGGCGGTGGGGAAAAAACATCCCAAGAATTAGGGGTGCCTTTGCTCGGTTGCGTGCCCTTAGAAATCGGTTTACGAGAAGGGGGCGATACCGGATTGCCCATTGTGGTCGGTTCCCCAGATTCCGCTTCGGCTAAGGCACTGCGTGCAATTGCCCAAAAAATTGCGGGGAAAGTTTCCGTGGCAGCCCTGACCTAAGTTGTAATGTAATGACTGAACAGGTAGGGGCAGGTTTAAAACCTGCCCCTACAGATGTTTTTATCAATCATAAATTCAGATCGCGAAACAGATCGCCTATAGGGGCAATTGATGAATTGCCCCAACTCCCCTGGCTGAAAAATAGGGCTTAAAAATAGGGGTTGGGCGCTGTGTGGGAGAAATGGCAATTTCTGGCAATTTCTGGCCAGAAATTGCCAGAAATTGATCGGTAGGTGAACATAATTAATTGCACTTTTCGTTCCCCGCCGATAGGCTGTGGATTCCCGCCTGAAGCGGGAATGACAGTTTTTCTTCTGATATGGTCTGCGGTGCATTTATTTCTGCTCGTAAACTTATCATTTCTGGTTTTTTATGATTATCCAGTTAGCATTTAGGCAAAAATCCGATTGGGTGAATAAAACATCATCTGGATGGCCTGGGTGAAATTTTTAACTAAAATCTTAAGTAATAGATTTTATGTTTCCGTTCTCTAGGTAGGGATTCTTTTTTCCATACGGCGAAAATATGTTACACAATTCTCTTGGAAAAAGTTGGCTTGGCAAGCCAAAGCGTCGGCTTAACTTCGGATTGCTCAAATCCTTACAGGATATCGACTGGCTACTGATGATTTTGTCAATTGTCCTGACTCTGGTTGGTACAGTGGCCATCCACAGTACGCAACTGGATACGCCAGATTATCACACCTCGTTTCAGCACACTTTTGTTGGTGCCATTGGTCTAGGTTTGGCGTTGACGATCGCCCGCTCAAATTATCAGAATCTCCTGCATTGGAAGTGGGCGATCTATGGCATCACCAATTTTTCTTTGGTGCTGGTTATGTTTATCGGCACCACGGCATTGGGGGCGCAACGCTGGATTACCATTGGCGGATTTAATATTCAGCCTTCTGAATTTGCTAAGTTAGGGATGATTATTACCCTGGCCGCCCTTCTGGAGTCGAGCACCGCTGAAAATATCCCGGCAATTGTGAAAAGTCTTTCGATCACTGCGGTTCCGTGGTTGCTGGTATTTTTACAACCGGACTTGGGAACTTCCCTGGTTTTTGCGGCGATTATCTTGGCTATGCTCTATTGGGGAAACGCTAAACTCGGTTGGGTGGTGCTGATGGTTTCGCCCTTGGTGTCCGCCATTTTGTTTGGGGTCTATTTTCCCGCCTGGTTGGTTTGGGTGAACCTGATGGGAGTGGTGGCTTGGTTTAGTTTTTCCTGGCGTTGGGCTGGGGCATTCCTGGCTACGTCGTTCAATGTGATTTGCAGTGAACTGGGCGTAATATTGTGGGGTTTGCTGAAGGATTATCAGCGCGATCGCTTGATTTTATTTTTGACCCCAGAAAAGGATCCCCTCGGCGGCGGCTATCACTTGATTCAATCTCGGATTGCCATTGGTTCGGGACAACTCTGGGGACGCGGATTGTATCAGGGGACTCAAACCCAAGGGTCTTTTATTCCCGAACAACATACGGATTTTATCTTTTCGGCGATCGGCGAGGAGTTTGGTTTTGTCGGCGCGGTCTGCTTGATTCTGCTGTTTTGGGTGTTTTGCCTGCGTTTGGTGATCGTAGCCAGTACAGCCCCAGATAATTTTGGCTCGTTGATCTGTATTGGGACTCTGGCTATGATTGTGTTTCAGTTGGTGGTGAACTTGGGCATGACCATTGGTTTGGCCCCGGTGACGGGGATTCCCTTGCCTTGGATTAGTTATGGGCGTTCGGCTTTGTTGACTAATTTTATGGCGATCGGGATTGTGGAGTCAGTGGCGCGACAGCGGATTAAGAAGCGATCGCGATATTAGACTTAGCAACACTGGATATGAGAAATCCGGTTTCTTGGTCTTTCCCTGTTAATCGCCAACAATTTTTCAGGGCAGGGCTTTCGCCCTAGCTGTAAACTAGGTAAATGTCCATCATTCCTTTGAAGAAATTATGATTCTGCCTGGATCTGCGGTTCGGATTAAAAATATCAATGACACTTACTATGGTTTTCAAGGACAAGTTCAACGGATTACCGATGGTAAGGTGGCAGTGCTGTTTGAAGGTGGCAACTGGGATAAGTTAGTCACTTTTCGCTTGTCAGAATTAGAAGTGGTAGACGCAACTGCCACAAATAAAGGAAAGTAAATTGATTGTTGTTGGTTGTTTGTTGTTGGTTATTTGTTATTTGTTGATTGTTGATTGTTGTTTGTTGTTTGTTGTTTGATTAACCACCAACCACCAACAATTAACCACCAACCACCAACCACCAACAATCAACCACCAACAATCAACCACCAACCACCAACAAATAACCACCAACCATCAACAAATAACTTTCTAACAATCAACAAATAATATGCGTCTCCCTCTGCCTCAATTCGCTACGGAAGATCGACAACCGAATCATATTGCGGAAGTAATTGAAACTTCAACTACGGAATTTTTAGCGCAATGTTTGGAACCGGATGATTTAAATTTTCCGGCGATGCCCCCGTTTGGCAGTTGGGTGAGGGCAGTTGATGAGGAATCAGGCAATCAAGTTTATGCGGTGGTTTATCATGCTACTACGAGTCCCATCGATTCCATTCATCGGGCGCGGGCTTTGGGGCTGTCGTTGCAAGGGTTACGAGAACAACAACCCCAGATTTTTGCTATGCTGAAAACTGAGTTTCGCGCCGTGATTGTGGGCTTTGGGTCGCCTGGGGTTAGCGGGAATGGGTCTAAACCAGCAGGGAATCGCATCTATCAGTATATTCCTCCCCGTCCGCCACAAATCCATCAAGCGGTTTATGAATGCGAACCAGATCGAGTGATTCAGTTTACGGAAGAGTTGGACTTTTTGCGGATTTTGCTTCAGTTAATGGGAGTTCCCGTGGATGCTTTGGTGGCAGCAGTGATCCGCGAGGTTTACCAGTTACGGCAGCGCGATCGCCAGTGGTTAGTCAAAGCCGGTCGTAACCTGAGTATGCTACTCAAAGATGATTACGATCGCCTCCGCTTGATTCTGAGTCAGCTTCAGCCTTAGTTTATTTAATTCGATCCAGTGCGCGTTCACCGCCCCACTTTTGTACGATGATATCATCGTAGTCATCAGCGACTTGTAACACAGCATTGACGGAAGATTCTAATTCTTTGCGATCGCAGGTAGAACCCACAATCGTATGTTCAAAGAGAATATCTCCTTGTTCGTCTACCCCAAACGCCCCAAACAACATAAGGCTATTTTCTTTGAGCAAAAAAAGCATCAGATCGGGGGTGAGTTCTGTCCCGGTTACGACATAAGAACGGGTATTAATAATGGCATCATCCTCTCCCCAGGGAAACACCAGCACTTCCACTAAGGCTGACCCCATAAGTAGTCCTAATCCGGGAACATCTGGACGCGCACAGGGAAACTTACCGAATAATTCCTGCATCCAGACAGCGATTTTATTGTAGCAAGATTCTTGCATTTGGTTTTGAAATTCCATATAAATTCTCCTTGCGGTGAGATTTCAATTATGAAGAGATGCTTTTTCACAAATGACTCATGACCTCGATATCGGGTATGGTCGATTTTTCTATTGCCGTTACGGGATATCGAGGGTGAAGCCAAGAGTAAAACTTGTATCAATCTTGTTTTTATCATTATCGGAGGATTTCTAGGGATTTTTGTATCATTTCTCAATAAATCAGGAACAGGCAATGTTGTTTGCTCCCAAATCCCGTTCTATCCTAGGGGCGATTGGTATATTTACTTAAACATTTATCTAATACCAATTTTAAAAAAATATTGTAGCAATATTGCTTGGGCGCAAGCATTGCGCCCCTACTCTTGTATTTGTTATTGAAAAAGGTATAAAATAAATAATTGCCTAACTAATATTATTTACAAAAATTCATGCCTCTGTAGGGGCGCAATGCTTGCGCCCAAATAACCCTTATAATTTTAGTAAATTTGTGTTTTAAAATTGGTATTTTTGCAAAACAAGAGTATTTTTGTAGAACTTACGCAATGACTCTATATATGGGGTATTGGTGCGTTACGCTTCGCTAACACACCCTACATAATGACTCTATATATGGGGTATTGGTGCGTTACGCTTCGCTAACACACCCTACATATAGCGTTTATGCGTAAGTCCTGTTTGGTTACTGTTGTATTGACAAAAAGCGGCATTTTTTATAATTTTTTACTAAAAAAATTACTGACCAGCCATCTGTTCGGCGTAGTCCAAATTTTTCTGATATTGCCCGATTCTTTGCTGGGCAATCTGATAGTTAGCACTCGATTCCGGCACTTCTTTCATTAGCTCGATCGCCTCTAGCCATTTGTCCGCTGCTTTATTCCAATCTGCCGCAGTTTTCGCATTTTGAACTAACACCGATGCATTTTGCGCGGAGTTTACCGCATCTCTAAAAGGATCTGCTCCAGGCGATCGCACTACGGTCCGAGTTTGGGTTTTAATAATAAACTCAACTCGGCGATTTTTTTCCCGACCGGCAGGATTATCAGAACCGTTGGGATTATTATTAGGCGCGATCGGCTGACTTTCCCCGAAACCCTTAGTTTGTAGGCGCGTTGCCTCTTCATTGAAAACATTTACAAAATAGTATTTCACTGCGGCGGCTCGCTTATTAGAAAGGTCGAGATTATAAGCGTCATCGCCCTTACTATCCGTATGGCCGTAAATGAAAACCTGAGCGTCTTTATAATGCTTCAGCAGTTGATTAATTTTCGCCAAAGTTGGTTTAGCCACCGAGCGAACTGCGTATTTATCAAACTCAAATAAAATATTATCTTGTAGATTAATTTTAATCCCTTCGATAGTTCTTTCCGCGTTTAATTCCGTCAGAGTCTCTTCAACTTCTGTCGTGGTCGCGGGCACCGGCTCAGTTTCTACTTGAGACGGCTCTACGGGTGCGGGAGGAACAGGAGGAGGCGTGGGCGGTTCCGGCTCTGGCTTTTCCGGTACAGGGGGAGGGGTGGTAGCGATCGCCGTCGGGGGAGGGTCACTTTCGATCGCCGTGGTAGGAATGGGTTGAGTCTCTACCTCGGTTTGAGTAGTCGGTTGCGCTTCTGAGTTCAACTCAGTGGTCGAAACGGTTTGAACGCTCGTCTCCAGAGTGGTGGTGGTATCTCCCCCAACCACCTCGAAAGTCGTAGTCGCCACGGGTTCAACCTCAATGAGCGTGGTCACGGGCACCGGTTCTGATTCGACCGTGGTGACTTTAGGATATCTTTTGCCAAAACCCTGGCAAGCTGAGGCAAATAACAGCAAAAATAAGGCCACAATTAAATTGCGCCATAAGATTAGTTTTCTCATCTTGTTACCGTCGAATAAAGATGCCTTGAAAACGCATATTAGGACGTTGAGCATTTTCCTGGCTGTAACTAGGAGTGCTGGCATTTATATATAAAGTCAGTTCAGTCGCTTTCGGCGCTAACCTACCAATAAAAACAAATTGTCCTCTGAGCGTTGTCCCCGGTTGAATGACGAGGGTGGGGTTATTCGGTGGCGGCGATAAATTATATCGGTTGCCAGTATATCCACCAGTATTGTCTTGAAGATACATATCATCTTTGGCACTTAGCTCGATCGCCTGTCTGCTGCCATTTGTCACCTCCAATGAGACGACGATACTGTTTTCCGTAAAGGCAACTTTTCTTAACATTCCCCACACTTGATCCCGGTTGACTTGCAACTCATAAGTTTGCTCTGGTGGCAGTTTGTTGGCCGAAGGCTGTGTGGTAGAGGTAGAGGAATTTGACTCAGTTGGCGGTGCCTCTGGGGTTTGACTGTTGGGCAGAAATTGACAGCCAGTAGACCCCAGAGACAGCAAAGCAATTACGGTGAAAATACGCAGGTGATTCATAATGCTGTTTTTTTTCCAACATTTTAACAAACATGATACTGGTTGGCAAGAACTTGGTCAATTACTCTGGGGAGGCCAGAAACCGGGTTTCTGTTGATAAGATCGTAAGCCCTGTTTACCAGTTTCGACACAGAGAACACCAAAGAGATAAAGATATCTTTGTGCTCTGTGGTGCTCTTTGCGTCTAACTTATAACAATTTGAAAAATTATTGCTACAATTACGAAATTTATTTGGGCTGATGTAGGGGCGCAATGCTTGCGCCCCGGCAATGCTTGCGCCCCGGCAATGCTTGCGCCCCGGCAATGCTTGCGCCTCGGCAATGCTTGCGCCCCGGCAATGCTTGCGCCCCGGCAATGCTTGCGCCCCGGCAATGCTTGCGCCCCCGCACGGTGCGACCCATTGGGGCGCAAGCATTGCGCCCCTACTATTGCATGATTTTTTGTAAATGGTATTAGGACAATCTTTTTCATGGCGCTACAGCCGAGCGAGTCGGAATCATAAATTGTAAAAAAAACCTCATCTACAGATGCGAATTTTAGGAATTACCACAAACCAATCATCCTGAATTTCTCCTGTTATATCATCTATTTTGAAATGTCGGTAAATGCTTTTAACTGTCACATCACCGGGCTGAAATTCAAATTGATTAGGTTGAATTTTTTGTTTCTTTAATGTCTCAGTCCCTCCCCTTGATACGTGGCCGATTTCCTCGCCATGCTTTGTAAAAATTGCCCAACTATTCCCATACTTGTTAACTTGCATCTGAAGTCGATCGCCTTCCCGCAGATTTTTGACAATTTCCTGTTGCTTAGGATTAAGCCCATAACCTAAATTCACATCTCTGGGAGTCATATCTATATAGATGATCTGTTGGGGTAAATTAGCAGTTGGCAAATTTTCGAGTTCGAGATTTATAGTTTGGCTACTGACATCTGTTTCCTGGATAAATTGGTTGTAATTAGTGGAGCATAATATTAGTTCTTCCTTCGCTCTGGTCATGGCAACATAAAAAACCCGGCGCTCGGAATAAATCTCTTTGGCGAATGTCTTAAAGCGATCGCACAGTAAGATCACCTTGCGAAATTGTAGTCCCTTTGCTCCATGACAAGTGGTAAATAGGACAGCATTTTCTTCCAAGAATACGTCACTCTTATTGAACTCAAGTAAAGCCATGACAATTTCCCCAAAAGAAATCGGCAATGCCTCATTTGACGCTTCGTTTTCCGAACTATAACCTCGTTCCAAGTCCAAGTCACTGGCAATTTTTAACAAAGTTTTAACAGTAGGTTCTTCTAAGCTACGATTCCAATCGGTAAAACAAGCTTTAAACCAATCTTGCACCGATTCCTGGGGCGATAAAATGGGAGTTATCTCGTTTTTGTTTAATTCCTCAATAAGCTGACAAGTCACTCGATTTCTAACTAGCTTGATTTCCCCTCCTCCTTTCAGGGCATAAGTCGCAATGCCTTTTCTTTCTAACAGCAAACGCATGGGATCTAAACTGTCCCACTCACGAGCTAAAACAGCGATATCATTTGCCGGAATTCCCTCTTGAATCCAAGAGAAAATTTGCTCTGTCACCCAGACTGCTTGGGATAAGGAATCCTGGAAAATAAAGTTAGAAACAGGCAATCCCCCCTGACCTTGCCGTTGGGAGTTAATCCGCACTTGTTCTTCAGGATTCTGCTTACAACGGTTAGAGTTATAACTAATCAAATGATTAGCCGCTGCGATAATCGGTTCGGTAGAGCGATAATTTTCTGTTAAGAGAAAGCGTTTAGCCTGATACTCATCGGCAAACTGTTGGATGTATTTAACGCTAGTATTTCTGAACTCATACAAATTCTGGTCATCATCACCAATGACACAAAGATTGATTTGAACTGACCGCGATTCATCTTCAGAATCCCCCAGTCCGGCAATTAGTTGAATTAGACGGTACTCTTCTTCGGCGACATCTTGGTATTCATCAACAAAAATGTATTCGACATTACCTAATAGCTGAATCCGTCGCGCTTTGATATCCGCCAAATCAGACTCCTCTGATTCGTCTCCGAACTCCATTAGATCGCACGCTTCCTTGATTAGCTGTTGAAAATCTTCATCACGGGTAAGTCTTTTCTGACTCTGATTTTCACCTAAAGTGTAACCTAAAAGCGCTAAGGCTAATCCGTGAAAAGTATAGACCCGCAATCCGGTGGCGATCGCCCCGACAATATCCTGCAATCGCGATCGCAATTCTCTCACGGCATTGCGGTTATATGCCAAGACCAAAATCCGGTCAGGATCGACTCGTTTCACCTTAACTAAATAAGCAATGCGCCGCACAATTGTCCAAGTTTTACCAGAACCAGGCCCAGCGATGACTAAGATAGCTGGGTCTTCTGCTAAGACAATTTCTTTTTGAGACGAATTCAAATCTCCCATGATCCGGTTATAGTCACCCTCCGTTACTGGAAGTTTGGCAACTTCCCCAGAAAGATCGGGGTAGGTTTGATTAAATTTTTTCTCCGATAGACAAAAATAATCATCAACTAATTTCTGGCGAGCCGTTGGTGCTTGAGTCTGCCCGTATTTCAGCATAATCTGAGTCCGGCGATTCTGCTGATCGTAATAAGCTTTAATTTGGCGATATCCACTACTAATGCTGGTTTCTTTTCCCCCTTTAATCATTCGGATTTTTAGGGCTTGATGAAACAGATTCGCGCCATCAGCCATTCTGATAATTTTTCGCTGATGCAGCCAGCGCAATACTGCGGATAATTCACCTTCATCGGTACGACGGAGAAATGTTTGCTGATTGACATCATTAAGCAGTTCTTCTAGTTCATATTCTACCCGCAGACGGGCGCCTTTCTTCCCGAATAATTTCTGGTATAGAACCTCTATGACTGCGCTGGCTAAAGTTCTGTGGTCGTCTAATTGCTCTACAACTACCTCGATTTTATTTAAATACAATAAGTCGCGATTTAGTTTGGTCAGCCCAACCCATTTCTGCGTATGCCAACCTTCTAAAATATCCCTTAAGTTAGTCGCCCGAATTTTTTTACTGCGATCGGGATCTATGCGAGAAGCCAAACTTCGCAAATTCACTTGAATACTTTCTCGTTCTCCTTGAATTTCCAACAGTGCATCCAAGAGTTGATCTTCTTGCTGGCAAAGGCGATTGTAATTGTTCAGCGCATCCCCTTTCACTTCTTTGGTCAGCAAAAAACTGAGGGGTATTTTGGCTGAACAAACCTCGGCTTTTTTTAGCTCTCTGATTCTTCGGGGCAACTCTTGGGGATCGATCCCAGAGTCATCACTCAAGCGCTCAAACAAGACTGGTTGATCCTGTTGATAGCAATAATCTTTCGCTAAGTGCATTGCCGAAATCAGATTTTTGAAGAGTTTAATCTGAGGTTTCGGCAGATTTTTCCCCTGACTGTACTCTTCAAACTTGCGGTGAGACGCTTCTTCAGTTTTTTCAACCAATTCAAACTGAACGTAAGCCGATAGGTTTTCCGATCGCTCCACTAAGCCAAACTTTTCTAAATATTGGAGAGCTACCTTAATCTTAATCTCCCGATATTGATCGTTGTTCGCAAATTTTTCATCCAAATCGCTAGTCTGGACAATTTCATTAACTGTCACCAAAAACCAGTCATCTGATGGGTTGCCGTAGATGCGATCGCGAATGTTTCTCAGGGAAATAAAAATATTTTTCAGGTCTGTCTCATTCAGTTGATTCTGACTTTGCATGGAAAATATGATTTCCGCATCATTTTCATCAAATAAAAGAGTACAGCTTGCTGGTTTCCCATCACGACCAGCCCGTCCTGTCTCCTGAATATAACCCTCCAAATTAGCGCTAATAGTATGGTGAATCACTGCCCTGACATCCGGGCGGTTAATGCCCATCCCAAAAGCACAGGTAGCAACTACTATGTTTAACTCACCTGTTTTGAATGCCTGTAACACTTCTTCTTTTTCAGTTTTGCCTAGCTGACCGTGGTAATATCTCGCGTCGATATTTTGATCGTTCAATAATTTGGCTAATTTTTCAGCCTTATTGCGAGTTGTGGTATAGACTAAAACGCATCCCCCCTGACGGAGCGAGTTTTGCACTTCCTGAATTAAAAGCCGATCTTTGTTTCCAGTTACAGGAATCACTCGGTAGTCGAGATTTTCTCTAGTTTTAGATTCAGAAATCAGGCTACCCAGTGCTAGATTGTATTCCGCAAACAATTGGCTAATATCTTCTTGAACCGTAGTCCTTGCCGTGGCTGTCATTAACGCTATTAGCGGGAGTGGCTGTTTTTGATATAGTTCCTGAATAAACTTGGGAATATAGCGATAATCAGGCCGAAAATCATGCCCCCACTGACTCATGCAATGGGCTTCATCAATTACCCACAGGGAGGGTAAACGTTCTTGTAATAAGAGTCGAATACTGGGCGATCGCAGTTGCTCTGGACTAATATAAAGCAGGCCATAAGTATCAGACGACCTTAATTGCTTTAACCGCTGGGAACGTTCCTTAACCGAAAGATTACCATTGATAAAAGTGCAGAAATTAAGACCTTGGTTTTCTAAGTCCTTAACCTGGTCTGCCATGAGTGCTTGTAGGGGAGAAATTACCACGGTTAAAGCTTGTTGTCTTTCAAACAACATCAAGGCTGGAATTTGGTAACATACGGATTTGCCACTCCCCGTGGGCATAATCACCAAAGGGCGCTTACCCCGTAAAATATCTTTGACCGCTTCCTCTTGTTTGCCCCGAAAGTTTTTGATGCCAAAGCGAGTTAAGCAACTGTGATAATCAGGTAGTAGTTTTGCCCCGTCCCAGATTTCTTGAAAACCGGGCAAATGAGTCAGCCAACCGGAAAAAACTCGTTCTGATTCCGTGATATTACTCTCATAATTGCCCGCAATTAAAGCTGCCATACATAATCGGCGATCGAAGTCTTTGGTGGCGGCTTCTGACCAGAATTGTTGTAGATAATCCGGGTCGAAATTCGCGATCGCTTCTGTTGGCAGTTCTTTCAAATTAGGAGATTGTTGAACGGCTAAACCTAAAATATGGAAAAATTGCTGATATGCCCGATCGCCTTCTTCTGTGCCACAAGTGAGTAACCAGCTATATGCCTGCTGAAGTGCGAGGGGTTTCTCCAGCAATGCTTCAATAATTCGGTCTAATAATTCCTTCGTAGCGCTGGCATCTTCTAGGGGATTATTAACGGCAAATTCACTCTGCTTGTAATCTTTGATTAATTTGTGCGATCGCGCCAGGGGGAAAGCTAAAATTGACAATTCCAGAGTATCGATAACCAGCCATGAGGCTAAATCAGGTTGTTCCTTGATTAAATAGGAATAGTCAAACCGCCGGAAGTTGTGACCGCAAATTGACCAACCACTTTCTTTGAATTCAATTAAACTTTTATAAGCAGGTTCTAAATCTTCTGTAGCCAGATTTTCGGCTTGGCTATTATGCCAGCCGATACTATATATATTACCCTGAGAGTTGACTTCTAAATCTACATATAAATACGCTGAATCAAGCAGTTTTTCCCGATCGACAATTGTCTGGGATTGGTCTAACGGTGCCTCTAGATCGACTTCCTGTTGCCAAGCGAAATCAAAAGTATCGGTTTGTTTGCCGTAAAACTTGAATTTGGTAATATTTTTGATTTCTAATTCCATCAAATATGTTAAGAGGAAATCCAGCAGCCCTTCTCGATCTGGGACTGCCGGTGATTCCAGCATTACCTGTACGCAACCCTCTTTGAGGATAATCTTAGCGGTAATGGCTTTGGGTTCTAACTGGAGGTTCATCAGGGTAGCGATCGCATTCACATCCCCTTGTTGGGCTGCTTCTTGAAGATTACATTGATTCATAAGTCAACAACACCATGATTTTTTAGCATATTTTTTTAGCGTGTATTTATATTACATTATCATCAGCTAGTTTTTTCCCCGACGATATTTCTGTAAAGGTAACTTTTCTTAAAATTACCCTCGATCCCGGTTGACTTAAAAATCATAAGTTTGCTCTGGTATTTGTTGGTCGAGGACTGGGTAGTGCGGAAAAATAATCAGGTAATTCATTATGTTGATTTTTTTTCAACATCTATCATACTCGTTACCCAAAAATTCGTCAAGGGTTATGCTAGAAATTGTTTATCTGGGAAAAAACCGGGTTGATAGATGCTCTCTCTGGATCGGCCATAAACCGGGTTTCTGTTGATAATGCAGAGATAAATTTTTATTCCTACAATAAACCCGGTTTATAACTGCTACCGCCAATAATAATTGGCTCTAGTTATCACTACATCTGCCCACCAAAGGGTACAATTAGGCGGAGTATTGCCCACAGGTGATAACTTTCCCTCTATGCGATCGGGAGAAACCATAACCCCCTCGAATTTCATTCTCGCACCGCCACAACAAGAACCCGTGTAAAAAACAGTCCATTCTACTTTGTCGCCTTCAATACTTCCAGATATTTCTGTTTCTCGGCAGGCGTTATTATTAGTTCTAAAAAATTGCCCAGAGAACTCAGAACCAGTTTGCTCAAAATATGCTATAATTTCATAGTTAGACTTAGATCCGCTAGTAGTCTGAGCAGTTACATTGATATCTATTTGCCAATATCCCTGGAGGGGCGGCTCGTTTACTTGGCTAATTACCGCTGGTTTTTCTGCCAAAGGTATTGCCTGCACTACATTTTCTCCATATGTAGAGGCAACTCCGCTTAATAATATTGCCCCTAAAATAGAAGGAAAAAATAGGGCTTTTCGTGGGTTAATTCGTGGGTTAAATTTCATAAACAAACTTCCTGATTGCTTGGTTGATGGTAGGCAACATTATGATGGATTCCTACCTTTCTTTGCCAAGATATAGGACGTTGGCTGAGGCGAAAATTTTTTTGACCAGATTTGAATTTTTGTTAAAAACCCTTGCTTTTTATTCACTTTTATGGTATGTTCCACCAGTTTTGGAAGCGGGCATAATTTCGCCTTTGTTCCAAGCAAAACCACCAACCTTGCGACTCGCACGCACCCCAACTTTTGTGTATTCTACGAATTGCCGATTATAAGCAACCAATTTCTCTGCTAAGGTGCGATTCCCGTAAGGGATCCGCTTCGCGGAATCGCGCATAGCTACAAATTGACAAACCAGCAGGGTAACTCCCAACCAGGAAAAACCTAATTTACCCCAAACTAGCTTATTTTTAAAGTTTTCTACTTCCGTCGGTTTAAGTTCTGGATAAACTCCATTATTATCTGCTGCTTCCAGATTGTTTATTAACAGCTTGCTGGCTTCTCTCCACTTCTTTACCGGCACTGCATAGTAAGGTTCTAAACACCAGGAAAAACTCCCCTCTACTTCTTCCCGAAGAATTTCCGCAAATAAGTCAAACGCCGATTCAAACGGATATTTTACCACTCCATCATCACCCGACTGATTCCATCTAATTAAAAATTTATTCTTCTGGCCTCCCCCTTTTAAAGGGGGACGGGAGGGGGATCTAGGAGGCAAGAATTTTTTCTCCACTTTGCTGATAAATTCGTAAATCGTATTATGCCACTTTTCCACATATTTATTTGCGGCTTTAATCAGTTCCCATTGGTATTTATAAAGAATAACTTTCTCCTGAAGCATATCGTGTCGATGCTTAGAAATCTCTTGGTTTACCAAAGCATCATTAATCGGATCGCCCTGCCCGATGATAAATTGAGCTTCCCAAGCTTTCGCCAGTAAAAGTTGATTTTTTTTGTAATTATGCCATTCATTCTTTTGTGCTTCAGTCTGGCAACGCTCCAGTAATTCTTTGCGGGGTAAACTGGCAATAAGTTCAGCAATATTTTCTAATTCATTTGTTGGGTTTATTTCACTCATTTTTTACCTCTTTAATGCAAAGACGAGAAACATGATACAAGGCAGAAACCGGGTTTTTAGGGATAATAGGGTTGATTATATAATAAAATCGACATTTTTGTGACAATATATGGTAATAATTATTCCAGAATATTATTCCAGAATATTATTCCAGAATATTACTCCAGAATATTATTCCAAACCAGATTCTCGCAAAGCCTGAGTTAATAGGGACGTAAGCTTGAGGAATTCAGCCCATTGTTTCAGATAAGCAAAGTCAAGCTGTGAGCCTTGTAATTTTAAAACTCCCAGCACATCTCTCCATTGCTTTTGTGACTGCATTCTCCCCAGTTTATACCAAGACAATTTTTGTAAAACAATGTCTTCAGGGGAGTAGAGGTAAATTTCATTTTTTGGTTCATCGGCAATCGTGTAAAGCTGACGGCGGCTAAATTTAGAACGAGAAAAATCATCATCAGGTAGCACGAAAAAGTCAATTTTTTCCAATGATAATAGATGAATGGCATTAAAAGATGATTTGCGGTCAATTGCCTCACTCACCGCACCAGCATCAATGTAGAACTCTTCAGACATAGCGGCTACAAAAGGCGATAGGTTAAACGGTTGAATATCAATCACCAGGTCTAAGTCTTGAGTAGACCTTTCTTCTCCCAATAAAGAACTGGCAACCGCGCCATCAACCATATAAGGAATATCCAATCTGAGCAATATTTCAGATATTTTTTCCGCTAAGGAAATTGGGTCTAAAATCATTGATTGTTCTGGTAATTTAGGTAATTTATCTACAGCGATCGCCCCGGTTAAACTGAGCAGCTTTTGTTTCACATATTCTTGGATATGTTCGGCATTAGAAGCGTTGTAAAACTGTTTTTTTATCCTCAGCAAAGCCATCCGTCTAACTGATTGATTAAAACTTCTGAAACGTTGAGTTTTTTGTGTAGAAGAAAACTGGCGCAACAGTTGAAACATGAGGACATCAGCATCAATGCTGGTGTCCTCTGCTTGGGGTTTGTAGCCTGGGAGAACTTTCGCGATCGGCATCAATGGCATCTGACGTTATTGCTCCTGATTTTTATTTTCTGAATTACCAGCTATGGGCAGGGCAGAAACCGGGTTTATTGGTCGGATTCATACTAAATTGGACTTACGCAATTAATCTATATATAGCGTATTGGTGCGTTACGCTTCGCTAACACACCCTACCAATAGCGTTTATGCGTAAGTCCTACTAAATCCGCTAATCAATTAGGGGCGAGCAAGCGAATCGCCCCTACTATAATCCTGAAAAAATGATGGATTCCCGCCTTCGCGGGAATGACAGATTCTCCCGACAATGATGGATTCCCGCCTTCGCGGGAATGACAGATTCTTCCGACAATGATGGATTCCC
>JAABRM010000008.1 GCA_011390955.1 Oscillatoriales cyanobacterium
GGCTCCCCAAGACCGCAGTGGCTCCCCAAGACCGCAGTGGCTCCCCAAGACCGCAGTGGCTCCCCAAGACCGCAGTGGCTCCCCAAGACCGCAGTGGCTCCCCAAGACCGCAGTGGCTCCCCAAGATCGCAGTGGCTCCTGATAACTGTTCCCCTTTCTCCAACCAACAACCAACAACCAACAACAAACAACCAACAACCAACAAAAAACAACCAACAACCAACAACCAACCAACAACCAACAACCAACAACCAACAACAAACAACAAACAACCAACAACCAACAACTAGATTAGTCGTGGAAAAATTGAACCAGTTGTTCTAATTTGTCCCAAGCTGTCCCAGACTTGAGAATATCTTTAGCGATCGCAATTCCTGGTTGATGATCCCCGAGGGCAACCAGACCGGCGACTTGAAACGCCAAAGAAGCATTTAAGGCGACGACATCTTGTTGCGCTTGAGTTCCTTTACCCTGAAGTACATCACGCAAAATCTGGGTATTTTCGGGAATGTCGCCGCCGCGTAATGCGGAGGTGGGGGCTTTGGTCAATCCGAGTTCCTGGGGGTTGAGGACGCTGAGTTGGACGGAACCATTACTCAGAATCGCTAGGTCGGTGGCGTCTGCTAAACCCGCTTCATCGAGTTTTTCTCGTCCATGTAAGACGATCGCCTTTTCTGGTCCGAGTTGTCCCAACGCAGAGGCGATCGCCTCTAGTAGGTGACTACTGAAAACCCCCATCACCTGACCTGTGGGACGTAAAGGATTCACCAATGGGCCGAGGAGATTAAACACCGTGCGGATTTTTAGGGTACTTCTCAGGGGTGCCACGGCCTTCATCGCCGGGTGCCACCCTGGGGCAAACAAAAAAGTCACTCCCACTTCTTGCAGGGCAGCCTGAACTCTCTCTGGATGGGCGGTCAAGTGGATGCCTAAAGCTTCTAACACATCAGCGGAACCCACTTTACTCGACGCGGAACGATTCCCATGTTTAGCCACGGAGATGCCCGCTGCGGCAGCCACAAAAGCCACTGCGGTGGAAATGTTGAAAGTGGAAGCCCCATCTCCCCCGGTGCCACAAGTATCAATCACGGGGAATGCCCATTTTTGAGCGGCAAAGCGTTGCCCGGCAACGGATTGAAGTTGCAACACTTTGGCCATTCCTGCTAATTCATTAGCTGATACTCCTTTGGCTTGGAGTGCAGCTAAAATTGCCCCGGATAAGACCGGGGGAATTTCCTCTTGCAGCCATCCTTGCATCAGCAGGGATGCTTGCTGGCTGGTGAGAGATTCTCGGTCAAGTAGCTGCTGGAGTAAGTTGGACCAATTGATGGTGGTAGGTTTGGCAGTTGATTCAGCAGGAGTTGTTGAGGAATAGGTCATAAGAATTTTGCGGTTTAGGCCAATGCAAATGCAAAATCTAATTTTAAGTAGGTGAACATAATTAATTGCACTTTTCGTTCCCCAGGGTAAATCCTTGGATTCCCGCCTGCGCGGGAATGACAGCTTTTCTTGTCATGGGGTTTATAGTGAATTTATTTCTGCCCGTCTACTTATCTTGAATTAGATGCTTGAATTAGATTCGTCAATTTTATACCAAATACGGTTGTCAAAAACCGTTTATAAAGCCATCTGTCATTCCCGCGAAGGCGGGAATCCAGAGCGTGTTTTAGGGGATTATCGTAGTCAGTCTAGAATAACCAGATTTGGTATTATAACCAACCTCTTACCATTCCCTTGACTTGAGAATTTGCCGATAGTTTGATTCAAAGGATGCAATGCCAAATTTTCACTTCTCCATCAGCGCTGCAACTGGCAAAGGTGCGATCGTCTCTAAAGGCTAAAGATAGGATCGGTTGTTGATGACCTGTGAGGGTACAAAGTAAGGAAATATTTTCCGTCTCTGGGGAAATCAGCCAAATTTTGATGGTTTGGTCAATGCTGGCACTGGCAAGAAATTGCCCATTAGGACTAAATTTGACACAAGTAATGGGTTCTGAATGATCTGTGAGGGTAAATATTAGTCTGCTTTCTGGAGCATTTGGGCTGATGTGCCAAATTTTAATCGAACAGTCTACACTGCCACTGGCTAAAAGATATCCAGGATGTCGAGATCGATCCAGAAGATATTCTGGATGAGCGGAAAATGCCAGTGCGGTGATGGGTTCTACATGGTCTGTGAGGGTGCAGAGGAGTTCTTGCCCATTCATTAGCCAAATGTTCAAGCCACAGTCTACGCCACCACTGGCGAGGATCTGGCTGTCTGGACTAAAGGCTAGGGCATCGACGGGGGCTTTATGGCCGGTGAGTACGGTTTGTAATGGTGGCCAAGGGTACTCATATACTTCTGGGTGTGAATTTGAGAAATTCGCTTCTGGTGATGCTTTGGCGGAATCGGCAAAAATATTGGCTAAAATATTGGCTAAAATATCGGCGACGGGAGTGATTTGAATGGTTTGATCTGCACTGCCACTGGCGATAAATTGACCGTCAGGACTGATGGCGATCGCGCGGACAGAAAGAGAATGACCCGTGAGAGTTTTTGAGGGTTCTAATTCAGAGGAATTGACAAGTTTTTGGTCCGGTTCAATTGGCCAAGTCAATGGCCAAATTTTAATGGTGCAATCGGCACTGCCACTGGCGATAAAATCTCTTTGGGGACTGATGGCGATCGCCCGCACCCAGTGAGTATGTCCGGTGAAGGTTTGAGATAATCTGGCGAGATTTTCTATGGGCTGATTTTCTATGGGCAGATTTCCTATGGGCAAATTTTCTATGGGCAAATTTTCTATGGGCTGATTTTCTATGGGCTGATTTTCTGTGAGCAATTCTGAGGAAATTTGCCAAAGTTTGACGGTATGGTCTGCACTGCCCGTCGCTAAAAACATCCCATCTTGAATAAAGTCTAAGGAAAAGATTGCTTCTAGATGAGCTTTCCAGGTATGCAGACATTTCCATAAGAAATTAGGTGGAAGATTCCGCACAGCCGATCGCTGCTGTGAATCGCCGGTTAATAACCCTTGGTTTTGTAAGTCAGAAATTTGTCTGGTTAGCCGGTTGAGGCCAGCTTCTAACTGTTCAATTTTTGAATATATTTCGGTCGATGCTTGACTTTTAGTTTGATAAACTTCCAGAAGTTGATTGGTTTGTTCTTGAATTTCAGCGATCGCCTGGGCTTGGAGGGCTAAGTCTTCTTCAATGCTATGGCGATCGATTGCTTCCAACGGAGCCAAACGATTTTCCATTTGCTCTTCTAAAATGGCAATTTCTTCTGAAACATTTTTAATTTCTCGATGTAACTGAGGGATATAATAATAATCAAAACTATCTGCCGCGCCGTTTTCACTTTCTCTCAATTGAGCAGAATCCGCCGTGGTCAAATTATCATAGAATAAAGATGCGTTGATGCCGCTGGGTGGCCCAACATTTGATCCCGGTGAATGACCGGCGATCGCTTCTGAAATTAAACCGATCGCGGGTGCTGATTCAGAAATGATTTGTTGGGTTTGTTTTTCTAAAAAAGCGATCGCCCTAGTCAGTTCAGCCACCGCCCCGCGCAGATCGGAAATTTGCTGGAGACAATTTTGCATCGGTTCCTCAAATTGGCTCCTAAAAATACGCTCATCGGTCCAATTTGCGCTAGAGGGATGGTTTCCAGGAGTTCGATCTCTGGACATTCTGGACATTGTTTCATTTAATTGGAAAATGGATCTCCGGGCATCCACATTTTCTTGATGCAGACTTTTAATAGCTGCAATCATCTGTTTTAGTTTTTTTTTCGGCACCAAATTTTCTGTATCTTTTTGGAGTTGGCTTAACTTTTCAGAAACCCGATTTAACTCAGTTTTGATGCTGGATATTTCTGCTCCCACATAACCACTACTGGAAAAATTTTTCTGTTGATTTAAATCTTCTATTTGTCCATCGCTTTGACTGGGTAAATTAGGCAATTCATTAGGCAAATTGTTAGGCAAATTGTTAGGCAAATTGTTAGTTAAATTAAATGGCAATGCATGGCTAATTTTTTCCAGATTCACCATCAGTTGGCTGATTTCTGTTTGTTGTTGTTCAAATTTTTGGCATAAGCGTTCTAAAGATGTTTCCATTTCCTCCAGGGGCAAAGCGGCGATATTCCATTCGGAAACCTGGGCGATATTCCGTCCAGAACGCTGCGCGATTATTCCCCATAGCGGATTCGCTGTAGCGTCCCCTGACGCGGAAACGCTGCCACGAATCCCTTGTTTCAATTGTGGTTTGTCAGTGGGAATCTCTGCTACATCTGAAGCGGGCAAACAAGTAACTAATTTAGACATATCCTGGCATTGTTCCGTCACTTCGACCCCAATTTTTTGTCTACTTAAAGATAATAGTTTTCGCCGATGTAACAGATTCAACATCAAAGACATGGACATGGGTGCAGCCATTAAAGCCGCTTTTTGGGTTGCGACTGCGGCAATTGCCCCAACCAGTGAAGCCAGAATCGATAAATACTCAGCAATGTCTAACCAACCGTAATTCCGTTGCATGGAGAAATTCCTATACCCTTTTGGCAATTTTTCATTTACCCTTTTGGCAATTTTTCATTCTCAGGGTATGAAATCCGGAATTAAATGCAGTTCATCCGTAAAATTTACAAAATAACGGGAACAGTGGTGCAGAGGTGCAGGGGAGCGGAGGTGCAGAGGAGCGGAGGAGCAGAGGAGAACAATTAACAATTGATAATTGATAATTGACAATTAAATAAAATTATCAATTATCAATTATCAATTATCAATTACACCCCAACCAACAACCAACAACCATCAATGAACAACCAACATTTCGTTTCTCGTTCCCCGGCAGAGCCTGGGAATGCCCGAAATGGAGGCTCTGCCTCCTATTATCTGTTGATGATGGACACGCTCGAGGGCTCTGCCTCTAGACTAGGATTCCCAGGCTCTGCCGGGGAACCAGAAAAGACCAACCAACAACCAACAACCAACAACCAACAACCAACAACCAACAACCAACAACCAACAACCACTTTATTTACGTTTTTGCAGCTTTTTAATCGCGGCAACCAAGGGGACAATATCTTCCTTGGTGAGAAACTGGGTTGGTTCTGGTGACTGTTGTTTGATTAACGCGCTTAGTTCTTGTAATTGCTGTTCTAGGGGTTCTGGATTAAAGGGTGGTGTGAGGGAGTTAATTTTATGTTGGACTTCCGCAAGTTCGGCGGCAACTTGATTTAAGATATTTTCCAAGTTTTCCACGTTGGCAGCATCGGTAAGATGATCTAAGTCCTCTGTCACATTTTCCACGGATGATTGTAGATTGTGGGATAGCTGTTGCAGTTGATTAATTTGCCCTTCTAAAGCATTTAAGGTGCCGAGAATGCGTTTAAACCGTTTGCTGGTCTGAGTTTTTGTGGTGGTGAGGTCTTCAGAGATTTGCGCGATCGCAGATTCGACGCTACTGATATCAACGGGAACCGGGGGGGCTGGTAACTCTAAAAACTGCTGATTCAGTTGTGCTTGTTGAGCGGCAATTGTTTCTAATTGCTGGGTTAAGGTTTCCACTTCTACTTGGACGACTGTTCTTTGTTTAATTTCTTCGCTGAGTGCTTGAATTTTTTTTCTGACTTTTCCTAAAGACTGGTCTTGCTTAAGCTGTTGTAATGTTTGAGTCAGCCGTTGTAAATAGGGTTTAATTACTTCGTGATTTTTCTGCTCTAGGTGACTAATCCTTTGTTCTAGTCCAGAATATTGTGCCAGAACACCTTCTCCCGGATTTTCGCCATAATTTTCTCCATAATTTGCTCCCGGATTTTCTCCCGCTTCACTTCTTTGTCCTGCCGGGGCGACTAACTGGGAATTGCCGATAGATTGGGTCAGTTTTTCTAAAGATTCTTGGAGGGTTAAAAATCTCACATTGACCATTTGCCAGTCATCTTCAGTTAAGGCTTTATTTTCTAGCCTTTCGGTAACTTTTTGTAGATGGTAAATTGATTTTTGTAGGGCTTGAAAATCCATAAGAGGTTGGTCATTTTCTGGCAAAGCCGTATAGAGAGATTCTACCACATTTCTGACATCAGATATGGCCGCTTTGGTGTATTGTTCGGTGTTTTCATCGAGGCGATAGCGGTTGGCTAAATTGAGGGAAAGTGCGACCGTTAAGGGGGCGGCAGCATAGACAACTTGACCGGATAAGGCTCCGGCTAAGGTGCCGATCGCTGATGCGGCAATGGAAACCGATTCCGCTAGGTCTAGCCAATGGTATTCGCTGAGTATTTGGCGCAGATTTTGGATATTAGGTTGGGTATTTTGCATGATTCTATGATTGATAATTTAAAACCAAATTAATTAGTAGGTTGGTTGTTAGTTGTTGGTTGTTGGTTGTTGGTTGTTGGTTGTTGGTTGTTGGCAAGTTGGTTGTTGGTTGTTAGTTGTTTTTCTGGTTCCCCGGCAGAGCCTGGGAATCCTAGTCTAGAGGCAGAGCCCTCGAGCGTGTCCATCATCAACAGATAATAGGAGGCAGAGCCTCCATTTCGGGCATTCCCAGGCTCTGCCGGGGAACGAGAAACGAAATGTTGGTTGTTCATTGTTGGTTGTTGGTTGTTGTTTGTTGGTTGTTGGTTGTTGGCCGCAGTTTACCCCCGCGAAGCCTGCCCCCGCGTTGGCGGAGCCTGCGCGTTAGCGCTTAGGCCGCCATCTTCCGCCATCGGCGGGAATGTAGGGGTGATTCGCGAATCGCCCCTACATTCTCATGGGGGCTGTGGTGCATTTATTTCTGCCCACCTACTTACCTCAACCCAACCTACTAAGAACTACTAAGAACAAAGGACAAAGAACAAAGGACAAACAACAAAGAACAAAGGACAATTTATCCTTCTTCGCAGCCGAGTCGCTTTAAGGAGTCTAAGGTTTGTTGTTGGCTGGGGATATTTCCTTGGGCGGCAAATAGTTCGGCGGCTTGTTTTAAGTCAGCGATCGCCTCGGTGCGATCGCCCATTTCAAATCGCGCCAAACCACGATTATTGTAAGCACTAGCGTAATCCGGTTTCAGGGCGATCGCGCTGTCGAAATCTGCCACCGCCCCAGAATAATCGCCAGTTTTTAGCCGGGAAACGCCGCGATTAGAGTACGCCACCGCATCGTTGGGGTTCAGGGTTAAGGTTTCGCTGTAATCCTCAATGCTGCCCAGATAGTCTCCCTGGTTATACCGGGCTAAACCGCGATTGTTATATGCTACGGGGTCGTTCGGGGCTAACCGAATGGCCATTGTGTAGTCAAAAACAGCACTTTCATATTCCCCTAATTGGCGATAGGCTTCAGCCCGTTGGAAATAAGCGCCGGTATTTTCCGCCGAAATCCGAATCCCATCTTGCCGTTGAATCACCTGAGTATAATCGGTGATGCTATGGCGATAGTCGCCGATTTTATAGTAGGCAACGGCGCGGTTGAAGTAAGTCACGGGTTCATCGGGATCCAGTTCGATCGCTTTGGTATAATCGGCGATCGCCCCTGGGACGTTGCCCGTATGGTATTTTGCCAATCCCCGGTTATTGTAGCTGGTGGCGCGATCGGGGTTGAGGGCGACGGATGCATCATAATCCGCCATTGCCCCGGCATAATCGCCAATTTCCAGCCGTTCAAACCCTCGGTTGTAGTAAGCCTCCGCATTTCCCGGTTGTAACACCGAATCGGTGAAGCGATCGATTAACCCGTGAATAATCTTCAGGGAAGAAGTTTTCACGGCTACTTCTCGTTCGGGAATATCGCGATCGCTACTGAGAAAATGATGACTGGAAATTAAGGCCATTTTCTCATCAGCAACTAAAAAGTTTTCATGGGTTCCCAGTACCTTATATTCCAGTTGATTGGGATATTTTTCCCGCAGGGCTTCTAAGTCATTTAGGGCATCATAAGATTGGCTACGGGTGGTGAGAGTTTCGGTATGCCATTGCTGCTGAACTAACAGCGGAAATTCTCCCTCATTAATATCTGCCAGATGACCCCAACCAATTTGTAATCGACCATTGCGTTTTAAAAAGGCTTCAAATTCATCCAACAGACCGCTGATGATTTCCCGATTCAGCCACGGACAGACAATTATCAGCCGCTTGTTACTGTTAGCGATCGCCTCGATTAAACAGTCGTAAATCGCGGGACGGTCAAAAAGCAATTCATAATCGCAGGGGGCAACATCTTGCAGCAGTTGACTAATGCCACTCATTTGTCGCTCAATGGAGTTGCCAATTAAAGTGTCAATTTGGCTGGTGGCGATTTGGGTTTCCGCTTGTTCTATTTCTAGTTGTCTGGTTTCCAGTTGCAGGGCTTGGAATTGCTCGTCAAGCTGCGCGATCGCCTGACTAAGTTTGCTTTCTAAACCTGCCAGGGCTTGTTCTAGTTCTTGAACTTTTTCGCGATCGTTGAACTTGTCTAAATCCTGTTCTAGTCGGGTGGCTAAATCCGACATGGTATTCTGGAGGATAGCGATATCCTGGCGAGTCACGGCTAACTCAGAAACCGTAATTTCTGCCAATCCTTTTTCCAAGTCGGTTAATTTTTGACCCATGCTATTAATATCTTGCTGTAACTCAGACACTTGAGCATTGAAGGTTAAGAATCGATCGGTAATTTCTTGGTCGTTGCGATTGCTTACATCCTGAGTTTCTTTGAGTTGAGTTTCTAAAGATAGATAACCGGATTCGAGTTGGTCTAAACGCAATACGACGGTTTCATAATTGGTCGTCAACTCGTCAGAAATTTGAGTTTCTGGTAGTTGCTCAACTTTGGCCACGATCGCGTCAATTTGTTCGCGGAGTTCACCCGTAATACTATGGGGATTCCCCGTATTCAGAGCATGGACTTGTCGATCCAAGATTTCCACATTTCCCGATAACTGGTAAATCGTATCTTTGAGGATGCCGATTTCCTGAAGTTCTTGGGTAATAATTCTGATTTCGGGATATAGGTCTGTTGTGTTGGCAAAAGCCGATGCAAAAGCCGATTCTAAGCTGGCAACTTTTTCATTTAATAAACTGATTTGTGCTAATTCTTGGGTTAGGCGATCGAGATGACCCTCCGCAAGAACATCGTTGTTTTCTGCCCCATCCCGATTCAGCAGAGAAGTTTCTAAATGGTTGAGATTTTCTTTCAGAATTTCTATTTCGTCTCGCACTCGATCGCTGATTCCTTGCGGCCCATCCGTAACTAACAATTGAACTTGTTGTTCTAAATTGTCCAAATTCGCCGCTAATTGTGAGACACTGCCTTGTAAGATGGCAATTTGGGCGATATCTACTGCCCCTGAGAAGTCAGGTTCATGGGTAATTGTATTTCCTGGTTCAGCAAATGTATGGGTGGCTAGAGATGATTCTATGCGATCGATACTTTCTGTGGTATTGGCTAAAGCTCGCTCCAAACTTTCAATTTTTTGCTGATACTCAGAATCAGATAAAGACTGATTTCCATTGCCTTTTGAGGTCAAGGTATCGGAGGTCGTGCCTAGCAAGTTTTGATATTCTTGCTGTAAGGCGGTTAAAGTTTCTTGTTGGTCGAATAATTGTTGCTGTAACCCAGTTAATTCAATGGATTCAATGGCGGATATCCGGCTTTCCATTTCTTGCTTAACTTCGGCAATCCCATCGGCAATTTTAGCTAAGGCATCTTCGATCCCAGTCAATTCAATGGTCTGTCCTTCTTTGACTTCCACGACAGCTAGGGACATCCGTCGATCCACACGGTGACTAAGTTGCTCTAATCTCTCTTGTAATGCTTGGAATTCCAACAAGTTTTGAGTTTGAACGGTGGCGGGAATTTGCTCCCCAATTCCGTTGATTTGTGCTTGCAAGCTTTCGAGGCGATCGCGTAATTCTGATAAAGCGCTTCGATCCTTTGCTGCCCCTTGTTGGAGTTGTTCTTGCTGTTTTTGTAATTCCTGTAAACTGATAGATAGCGAACGCGCTTCTTCTTTTTCCGCCAAATTTTGGCTATTCACCACTAAGCGATCGGTGATATTTTCTAACGCCGTTACTTGACGCCGTAATTGCTCCAATTCTGGCACCAAGGAATTAACATCACCCCCTTGACCGATATTGTTTAATTGTTGCTTGAGTGCTTCAATTTCAGCGGTGACGCTGGTCAGGTCAGCAGAAGTAGGCCCCGTCATCTTTTGCAACTTAGAAGGCAGTTGGGTCAGCTTTGCATCCATCTGCTTTAATTCGTTTTCCAGATGCTCGATTTTGTCCGGTGGAGGTAGTTGCTGCCAACTTACTTCCACGCGATCGCGCAATTCGTTGAAAAACTCTTGCAAATTGCCATATTGCGATCGTAACTGCACAATATCTTGGCGGATGGGATTTAATTCCACCCCCACATTGGTCAATGCCCCAGATTTTTGTTGCTCCAATCCGGCGACGGAAACGGTTAAATTTTCTATCTGAGATTTCAAACTGTTATAGTCCGAGGACTTGGGTAAAGTTTGGATATCCTGGCGCACGGAAGCCACATCCTCAGACAGTTTTTGGTCAATGTTGACCAGTTCTGTGGAATTAGACCCACTCGACGAGTATTTTCTGCGGTTCGCGGCACCGAGTACCAAAGACAAAGCCCCCGGCCCGATCGCATATCCGACGTGCTGAGAAAGCAGTACCACGGTGACAGTCCCCGCAGCCGTGCAAGCGAGGGATATATATTCCACAAGTTCTAATGGACTCAACTGTTGTTTCATAAGGGTTCCTCTATGTGTAACTTGTTGATATCAACGATAGATGGCCAAGACTTGTCTCTGCCAGTATTCTGCCGCAGTTTAGCCTCAAATGGGCAATCTCTGCCGAACGCCCATAGCGTCCCGGAGGAAGTCGCTGGTTGGGTCTTTGCCAATACAAATTTTCTTTAACACCTATTGTGCCATTACCGCGCAGGGCGATCGTTACTGCATTTTATTTTTATTTCTGTTATTTGTTATTTGTTACTTGTTCTTCGTTCTTTGTTCTTTGTTGGTGGTTGGTGGTTGGTGGTTATTTGTTCGCGGTTCACGGTCAGAGGAAAAACAACAAATAACAAAATAATAACAAAACAACAAACAACCAAAGAATCCCTACCCAAAGAATCCCTACCCAAAGAATCCCTACCCAGCAAACAACAAACAACGAACAACCAACAACGAACAACTAATCCACTTTTCTAAAATCATCGATAAGTTGCTGAAGCGCTACAATCACTTGGGTTAAGCTTTCAATTTGTTCCAGTTCGGGTCGGTCTTTGAATTGTTGACTTAAAGTATTCAGTTGATCTTTGGTCTGTTTGATTGCCATCATAAGTTGCTGTTGCTGCGATCGCAATTTTTGCACGGCTTCGATTAATGAGGCGATCGCTTTCATCGACTCAGCCTGAGATGTCGGGTTAAATTGTTCTGGGGATTGTCCTTTAGCCGAATCGATATTTTTTAGGGCGAGGGCGGCAATTTTTTCCTCTAATTGGGCGATCGTGCGGCGAGAATGCCAATCCTGATTTAAACCATAGCGGCGGTTGATCGTATTCAACAATATGGCAAAACAGATCGGCCATGCTGCGTAGGTGAACTCGCCAAAAACTGTCGCCAAAATTGTCCCGGCTACGGCACCAGCTAAAGAAATATACTCGGCTATTTCTAGCCCCCTAGGATGTTTGAACATTGGTTAATTATTTTATCTTAAGCAGATATTTTCTATTTTAATACCAAATCCGGTTGTTAAAACCCGTTTATCAGGTCAGATGTCATTCCCGCGAAGGCGGGAATCCACAAGCGTTTTAGGTAACGATCATAGTCAGTATATGAGAACCGGATTTGGTATAATACCATTTACAAAAAATCATCCAAAATTAGTAAGTAGGTGGGCAGAAATAAATGCACCACAGACCCCATTAGAAGAAAAACTGTCATTCCCGCGAAGGCGGGAATCCACAGCCTATCTGCGGGGGACGAAAAGTGCAATTAATTATGTTCACCTACTTAGTAGGGTGGGCAAAACCTTGCCCACCCTACGCAACTATTAGTTTTCTGAAACATTTTGACAAATGGGATCGTGCAGACTGTTGATTAGGTAATCATTCAGGCGATCGCAGGCAATGTTAAACAGTTGATTCAAGTCAGAATCTACGGAAGAATTCCCCGGATCGTCAATGGGTAAATCTTCTAAAGTCCAGAATTTCACCGTCTGATCCCAACTGCCCGATGCCAAAATTGGTTCTGTGGGATGAAAACTTAATTCCCAAATGCGGTTATCATGTCCTTCTAAGGTTTTTAATAGCCGTCCATTTGGTTGCCAAAGTTTAATTGTTTTATCGTCAGAAGCCGAAGCAATAATCTGACCATCACGACTAAAATTCACACTTAAAACCTTATTACTATGACCTTCTAAGGTATGAATTAATGTGCCATCTAGTCGCCACAATTTTACCGTTGTATCATCAGAAGCGGTGGCAATTGTTTGGCCGTCGGGACTAAATGCCACCGAATTTACATCATGGATATGACCCGTCAAGGTCGCCAATAACTCTCCTTTGAGATTCCACAATTTCACGGTTTTATCTTTACTAGCAGTGGCAATTATTTGGCCGTCGGGGCTAAAGTTTAAGCCATAAATCCACTCATCATGGGCGATAATATTTTGCAGTAATTTGCCGTCTAAATCCCACAATTTCAGAGTCCGATCCCAACTCGCAGAAGCAATGATTTGACCATCGGGACTAAAGCGAACAGCGGAGACTGAATCCTGATGACCGACCAATGTTTTTAGCAATTCCCCATTCAGGTTCCAGAGTTTAATGGTTTTATCTTTACTCCCGGTGGCAATGGTTTCACCATCAGGACTAAAGCGAGTAGAATTAATTAAATCCTGATGACCTTTTAAAGTTTGTAACTTTTCTAGATTAAAATTAATTAATTGTACCGTAGGCTGGCGACTGCTGACCGCTAAAATGTCGCCCCTAGGATTGAAACTGACTGAATAGGTGACGCGATCGGGATTTTTAAAGGTTTTTAATAAGCGAATATCCGGTTGCCACAGTTTAACGGTGCGATCGCTACTGCCGGTGGCCAAATTTTTCCCATCTGGGCTAAAACTGAGGGTTAAAACACTTTCTTTATGTCCCGACAAGATGTTGAGTAAGTCCCCGTCTAAGTTCCAAAACTTGACCGTTTTATCTTGACTTGCTGTGGCTAAAACCGGGAGTTTGCCCCGATAAAATGCGACTCGATTAATCACATCAAAATGCGCCCGAATTGGTGGTTTTAGTAATTGGCCATTTAAATTCCAAAATTTGAGGTTTCCATCTCCCCCCACCGAGACGATCTCCTGACTTTCTGGAATAAAAATTGCGCCGGTAACTCCGTCTTCATGGGCTTTGACGGTTTTAACTAGCTCAATTTTATCATTGTTTTGGTTAATTTTCCATATTTTAATGGTGTCATCATAACTTGCGGAAACCAGCAGACTGCCATCAGGACTAAAATTTAAATTAGTCACTTCTTTTTGATGTCCGGTTAAAATTTGGTGTGGAACTTCAACCCCTGATTTGTCATCCTTTGAACCCAAATTAACCGACCTTATGTTAATCAGACGATCCGCACCACCAGAGGCCAAAAATCGACCATCGGGGCTAAATGTTACGGCAAAAACTGATTTACTATGACCTTGGTAGGTTCTGAGTAATTTTCCATCGGTTGTCCATAATCGCACTCTACCATCTTTACTAGCGGTGGCAATCATCCGATTATCCGGGGAAAAAGTTGCCCCATAAAGGCGATCGGGATGTTTTAGCGTGGCTAATTTTTGCCCCGCCCGACTCCAGACGATCGCTTCACCATCATCACTCGCGGTGAGTAGCATATTACCATCCGAACTAAAACTCACTTCCCACACCCACCCTTGATGGCTATCTAAGCGATTAATTTCTTGCAATTTGGCTAAAGGTTGTTCTAAATTCTTGAGAGTTTGCTGTTGTAATTCCGGGGAAGTCTTTAAGGACTGCATGGTTTTGGCAGCGCGAATACTATCTACTAAGGCATCTAGTTGATTATCCGATCGCTGATAGGCTTCGGAGGCCGAATTGCGGGCTTGAATTTCATGGATTTTGGCCTCATTTTTTTCTGCTATGGCTTTGGTGACGATGAAAATTGCTGAAGCGGAAATCAGCCCCAGTCCCAACAAACCAATGCCAATCATGCGTTCCGCTTTTTTCTTAGCAGCGGTTAAAATTTTATTGGCTTGTTTCTCTTCGGTAAATTCCGCTTCTTGACTGGCATTTAAAAATTGATAATCGCGATCGCTTAAACTTTGATTTTCCGCCCAACTGAGGGCATCTTGTAACGCTTGACCCCGTAAAAGTCGGGATTTATCTTGACGGTTAGAAGCTTCCCAAGCGGCGATCGCTTCTGCATAAGGTCGCAATTTGCCTAATTCTTGAGCAATCCAATTTTCGTGAAAAACTGCTTGATAGATTTTATTATAAACTCTGACTTGATTGCCTTGTTTGATGACTAATCCCGTCAAACGTAACTCCGTAATATCCGGGTTATTTTCATAAGAAATTGGCTCGGATTTGCCCTTGACATTATCATTGTTTTGTTGTAATATTTGTTGATATAGTCCTAACAACCGTCCCGACCTGTGGGGATTGACCAAGAGGCGATCGCGAATGGTTTTAATATGTTCTGGTTCATCCTGAGTTTCCCATTGATCCAGAATAAACTTTTGCACTAACTGGTCAACATTGGGCTGTTTGCCGTTGGTTTTTTGTTCCAGCAAAAAACAGAGTTTTTGGGTCATAAATGGTTGCCCCCCCGTCCAGTTTAAGATTTCTTGCAATACCTGTTGGGGATTTTGTACTTGCCCGGTAAAACCTTGGGCTAACGGTTGGGCTTCTGCTAAGGTAAAACCAGTTAATTCAATACTTTTGCCAATATTAAACGGGGTTTTCGTCTTATCATTAATTAACTCTGATGGGGTGGTGACACCTAACAGGCAAAAGGTCAACCGTTGATAATCGGCATTTTCTGCCCGCTGATTATAGCAAGCGCGAATCCAGGCAAAAAAATCATCTTTCCAAGATAAATTTAAACTTTGATCTATTTCATCCACAAAAATGACAATTTTGCCTGGATATGTCGGAAATATCACCTCTTCAAGTAACTGGGTTAACCACTGATTTGGGGCTAAAATTCCTTCGCGATCGCGCAACCAAGGTAATAGTTTAAAACTCCGAGAAAGTCCGGGAAAATTTTTCACCAAAGTTCTAATAAAACCCCCATACCACTGTTCGGGAGTCACCGCTTCCGACCCTAATACGGTCAAATCAATTGCCGCACAAAGCACATCCTCCGCTACCAGCTTTTGCAGGGTTTTCACCTTTAAACTAGATTTGCCCATTTGTCGGGAATTAAACACATAGCAAAATTGCCCTGCTTTTAACTGTTCATACAGGTCTCGATCCGCTTTTCTCGCTACATAAGTGGGGGCATTAGGAGGTAAACTCCCCCCCACCTGATAAATCGAATTGGGGGAAGAAAGAGAGTGGGTTTGGGTGGGGATATTCATGGTTACTTGTGGTTAATTGCCTAGGCGATCGCGAAAATATTGACCATACAAATCACAGCGCGGGGTGCAATCATTACCCTGCATTTGGACTAAACCCATACTTTGTAACTTATAGGCGATCGTGGAATCTAAGCGGACAGGTTTTGCCGCAAAAACCACTTGTTTCAACGCTTCTAGTAAATCGGGATGTTTTTGTAAGCTTAATAAATTTTCCCGCAAATGATGGCTATAAATTCCCGCCTCCGTTGGGGCATCTACTAACAACTGATCCAGAGTTAAATTCTGATAGACTCGCAACTGAGAAAGGGCTTGTTGTACCAGGTGCGGATGACCCCCGACCATAAGCATTAATTGATTCACTTGATTCAGGTTCCATTCCAACCCATAGCAACGAGCTAAATCGCGGATTTGTTGAGGTTTAAACTCTGGTAATTCCACCGGCACCCCCACATTAAAGGGAGACTGATTAATATTTAGGGGAATATAAACCTCAGTAGCATGAACCACCATCAATCTTAATTGTTTCCAGGTTTCATTAATCTTAGCATCTTCATGCCAAGCTCGCAACAATCCTAAAAAACCTTCCGCTACTTGATGATAAGGAAAAATCCGTTCCACTTCATCTAAACATAAGACTAAGGGACTTTCTTCGCTGGGTAATAAATATTGTTCAAAGTATTCCGTACAATTTACCGTACTACTAGAATAGCGATCGTCCCAATAATCCGCTAACTGATTTTTCACCCGCATTTTTTTACCCACAATCACGCAAAACCATTGCAGAAATTTATCTAAATTACTAAATTCGGTTTCTGCCGCCAGATTTAAATTTAAATAAACCGTGCGGTAATTTTGGGTAGCAACGCCTTCCAACATTCTTAAACTGAGTAAAGTTTTACCCATGCCCGCTGGGGCTTTAATTCTAATTAGAGAACCCGGTTGGAGTAATGTTTCATAACAGCGAGATTCTAGGGGGGGCCGTTCCACATAAGTTTCTTCAGCCGAGTCTATTTTAGCGGCATCGTTTGCCGCTTGTTTGTTTTGGCGTAACTTTCTTTCTAAAGCCGTTTTAAAATTTTTTTTACTAACTTTTTCTCCCAAGGCTGTGGAGAGTCTTTCCCAGAGTTTTTGTCCGACAATGCGATGTAAGTAACTGGCTGTATAGTCAGTATTCACGGCCATTTCCTCATAGGTTTGATTCTGCCATGCCCCCCGAAAAATTGTGATTTCTAAGTCCGTGAGATGTTTGCCGGTTTGCTCAAAAACTACCCGATCCGCAATTTGCGATGCTTCGGTAAAATTTATGTTGTTTTCTGACATAGCAATTCAAAGTTTATGAAGCCTACATTGTATCAATATCTGTGAAATTGCACTGCGATCTGTGGAGCAATTTTTGATTGTTATTGGTTATTGGTTGTTGGTTGTTGGTTGTTGGTTATTAGTTATTGGTTATTGGTTGTTGGTTATTTGTTGTTGGTTGTTTGATTAACCGCACAAAAACAAATAACTAATAAACAATAACAAATTATCCCCCGCTCCTCTGCTGATGGCGGGCTCCCCTGCTCCCCCATTACTCTCAGAAACTTAACTATTTGTAATAGTCTGTAACAATCAGTTACACTTACCGAAAATCGCCACTTTTTTACCAGAAAAAAGCTAATTTTCGGGAATTTATCCGAGCCGGTGAGGGGTGAGACACCTAGGGGGTTTCATCCATGTAATCTCAGGGAATTTACTGAATAAATTGTCAAAAATAGTCATTTTGTTTAAGCAAAGTTTAAGGAAATTTACTGATTTAACCGGGATTATAAATAAGCATAAAATGATTATGAAATATTGATTAAAAATTGTTACAAACTTATACATAAATCAGACAAAACTTATACATAAATTGTGATTCATATCACTGATCTTAGCCAAAGCATAATGATAATTTGAAAGAGGCAATAAGTTAATTTACTTATTCAGCCATGATTAACGTAGGGCAGGGAATGCCCACCAACCATATATAGCGATAATCCACTTTTCCCGCACTTGCCGCACTTGCCGCACCCTACAACCTAATCAAAATCAGAAAAAATCCTTAAGTTTTCTGTCCATAATTCATCATGTTTAACTCAGAGGACAAAAATCATGATCGTTAACATTGAAAAAGCATTTAATGCCAACTACTATCGCTCTTTGTACTCAGATATAGCCAGTTTTAACGACGAGGAAGCATTGCAACACTGGCAAACATATGGCATCGCTGAAAACCGCCAATTTTCACCGCTAATCAATTTAGAACACTATCGGTCTGTCAATCCCGATCTGCAAGATTTAGACTCCAGCAGTCTATTGGATCATCTGATTAACTTTGGCATAGACGAAGGTCGAAATTTCTCTGCCCACGTTGACCTAAACTACTACCGCTCAATTTATGCCGATCTGACTGATTTGACTCCGACAGAAGCTTTTGAGCATTTATTCACTTTTGGCATAGACGAAGGTCGAAATTTCTCTGCCTACGTTGACCTAAATTACTACCGCTCAATTTATGCCGACTTAACTGATTTGACTCCGGGACAAGCTTTCGAGCATTTATTCACTTTTGGCATAGACGAAGGTCGAAATTTCTCTGCCCACGTTGACCTAAGTTACTACCGCTCAATTTATGCCGACTTGACTGATTTGACTCCGGGACAAGCTTTCGAGCATTTATTCACTTTTGGGATTAATGAAGGTCGGATTTATTTCCCGATCCAGGAAGTAATAGAAGAAACCGAGGCTAGTGAAGACACAATTACTACCTTAGAAGAAGAGACCAATGTCTCTAACTTCGGTGACATCGATACTGGTAACGACGATCGAGACAGTTTCTCTGACTCGGATAACACGGTTCCTAATAACCCGGAAAGCGAGACCAGCAGCAGTGCAGGGGATGCCACGGTTATTTCAAATCTACCGTCCGACAGTAATACCTCGTCCAATGACACAGATACCGAAACCGAAGATGATAATTTTCTGCTAAATCTGCCAATTGCCTTTGATGACCCCCAACCCTCCCAATCTCCCGAACCCTCCCAAGGTCCTATTCCTCAGTGGAATGACTCTGACCATATTCTCTGGCGCAACTATGAGACCGGTGAAAACCAAGTCTGGTTTATGAATGGCACCGAGGAAGTCGCCAGCGCCGAACTGCCATCGATGAGCGATACAGCATGGCGACTGATGGCTCACGCCAACTTTGACGAGGACGAGTCTCCCGACCTGCTGTGGCGCAATTCCCAGACAGGTGAAAACCAAATTTGGTTGATGGAAGAAACGGAAGAAGACGGCATCGCACAACGTGAAGTTGTCGAACTACCGGGACGCGACCCGGACTGGCAACTGCGCGGTATTGGCGACATCGATGGTAATGGTAGTGCTGACATTTTCTGGCATCACCTTTACAGCGGCCACAATGAAGTGTGGTTGATGAATGGCACCCAGCGCACCTTTTCTCTAGACTTGCCGTCTATGTACGACGCTGATTACACGGTCGATACCGATTGGGATCTGCGCGGGACTGGCGACTTCAACAACGACAACCGACCTGACCTGCTGTGGCGCAATACCGTTACAGGTGCGAACCAAGTCTGGCTAATGAGTGGCCTGGAACAGACTGAAACCGTGGACTTGCCCGCACAAACCGATGTCAATTGGCGACTGATGGGCACCGATGACTTAAACGGTGACGGGAGTTCTGACTTGCTGTGGCATAACATTACCACTCAAGATAATCAAGTCTGGTTGATGAATGGCACCAGTCAAGATGAAGTGGTGGACTTGCCCAATTCTGAGGGCTGGGAGATGGTCTTCGCCAACTTCCTTCAAGGAAACCCTGTAGAGGGAGAAATCTCAGAAGAACCACAGGCACCCGTCAACCTGATTCCAGAACTGAATCGTGTTGCCAACTTGGCTACTTCTGTAGGCGATGGCGGTCTCAATATTACCGTGGAAGCCACTGGCTCCTTCGGCAGTTCTGTGAATCCTTTAACTTATGCCTATTATGACCCGGCGGGTAGCATCCACGAAGCCAGCACAACTTACCAATCCCGTTTGGCTCTTCGCATTGGTGATACCGAAGAGCGCACTTTCCTGACCCAAGAAAATACTCAGGTGGCACTGGCTGCCAATCAATCTGATTTCACCGCCACTTCTCCGAACAGTATATATAGCGAGTTTACTCACGGGGGTTTAGAGTTTAACCTCGAACAAAGTGTGGGCAAACTGTTCCAAGACAATCAGCGCACGGGAAGTTTCCTCACCCAAACCTATACCATTACTAACCCCGGTGCCGAAACCGTCAACTTTGATCTGGTTCGTTATCTGGATGGAGATTTACAATTTGATGGCTCAATTGATGATGGTGGCGGTCGGTTGGTGCGCGATGGACAGCAAATCCTGTTTGAAACCGATGCCGGTGGCAATCCCCTAGAATCCACCACCTTTGTGGGCATTACTGCCGATGGCGGCACTGAACTAGAGGGTAACTTTGAAGTCGATGATTGGTGGGATCTCAAAGAGCGAATTCTCGATGGCGAACCTCTGGATAATGCGATCGCTGGTGACAGTGACGATGATGATGAGTTTGTCGATGAAGGATTCGAATACGACTTAGCCCTAGCCTTGGGCAACGGCTTTGAACTGGCCCCTGGAGAATCAACGACTTATACGACCACAACCATTTTTGGTTCTGGTTCACCGGGAACATCATTAACCGAAGATGATGGCAGTTTGATTCTCCAGTTAGCCGATACCGAACCCGAAGAGACTCAAGCCGAAACTGGCAGTGAATTACCCATCACTGGGACGGCAACTAGCGACGTTCTTACGGGTACAGACGGTGACGATGTTCTCTCTGGGGTTGATGCAAATGCCGAAATTCCCGGTTTGGGAGAAATTGATACCTTAACAGGTGGTGCAGGTAGCGATGTCTTTGTCCTCGGTGACAGTGCCCGATTCTACTATAACGATGGTGACGATGCGGCAACGGGTGAAGGTGACTATGGGTTGATTACTGACTTTAATTTGAATGAGGATTTCATCCAATTGCACGGTGAACCCACGGACTATCAATTTGGGAGCGTTCCCGCAGGTTTACCCGAAGGCACGGCTATTTTCAAGACGATCGCCGATACAAATGAGCTAATTGGTATTGTTCAAAACCATTTAAACCTGACTGTTGATGGTGATTATTTGACCTTTGTCTAATGCTCGGTAGATTCGGAGGACACGGCTGTTTATATTACAGGAACCGAACCGATGAATTTCTGATTCATTTCTGATTTCTCGCAGGGACACAGTAATGCTGTGTCCCTTTCAAGTTTCTCGATCGCCCACCAACACCGATCGCCCACAACAAATTGCAAAAAGATTAATCATCAGGGTTCATGGGGCGATATTGATTCAACCAACGAACTTGTCCTAACCAATCCTCTGATTTCGCCTCTGAAAGTAGGCGATCGAGTGCCTTAATCAGGTCGGGCAAGTTCCATCGGCTTTGAGATGCCAGAATGATGCCATGATGTTCTGGGTATTGCATAGCTAAAGCTGAGAAATCTTTGATGTTGAAGGTAAAAATACATCGTCCTTGAGCCGTTGCTTTCAATAGCTGGGTTTCATCACTTGCATCTTCGGCGATCCATTCATTGGGAGTCCGAGTCACATCATGACCGCGAACAGTGAGGGCTGATTGTAAGGCTTTGATGGATGTGTCCGCATCTAAGTGAAGCCGAAGTTTAGACATTGACTGCTTCCATCTCCTGTTCGGTGGCGATCGCTCTGTCAATTTCGGTTTGATGTGCGGTATAAAACAAGAGTGCGTCGTTAATTTGAGCTTCAGTTAACCCATATTCCTCCGCAAGCTGCTTGGGAGACATTCCCCATTGGTGCGCGGCGATCGCAATCGTCTGGACCCGAATTCTAGTTCCCCGAATTACGGCGACGGGGCTACCGCTGGCACCAGTGCGGTAAGTGATATGGGGAAAGTTGCGATCGGGGCATTGATGCTGGAGAACGGCCACTTTTTCGGCCACTGCCCAGAGAATAAATTGGTCTAGGGAAATGCCTTGACCCAGGGCACATTTTTCTACTTCTTCCTGAAGTTGAAGGGGCAAGTTAACGGAGTAGGATGCCATTTTTTTAGGTAAAGTCTGTATTGACTGTTAATGTACCTTCCGATCCTAGCGGATGCTCTTATTTTCGGCAATGGGTTTTTCAAAAAAAAGCTATTAATTAAATCAAATGCCAGAAAGATTTATCTCTTAAAACATGAACAAAAACCAGCAATAACGAGAATATTTTCCCATGTTTATTTTATGATATATCTAGTTTTTTAACCACAAAAAACTAGATATATGGCCACCCCAAATCAGCAGTAATGAATCTAACCAGGAACTAACCATAAATCTCATCAGAAGGCGATCGCTTGATTAATTTTATTTAATGCTAAATTAATGCTAAATTTCCCAGATTATTAATTGCTTCTATCAATAAACTGGGGATTTTAAGCCGAGTGAGGATTACCCACCAAAGCAGCTTTGACTGCGATCGCCGAAAATTTTGCTGGGCAATGCCCACCCTGGGAAATCCTGAAGCTGGAAAGCCAACGGTTAACATAAATCTCAAAATTGTGTAGATTTGTAAAAAAGAGTGACTGAGATTAATTTATGGTGCCTGCGGTTTTCATCGAAAAACTTCAAAAACGCTACGGGTCAACGGAAGCGTTGAAAGATGTCTCTTTTGCGATCCAGCCTGGGGAAATTTTTGGTCTACTCGGTCCAAATGGGGCGGGTAAAACCACGACAATTCGGTGTTTATGCACTCTGGCGACCCCTGATGCCGGTCGGGTGGAGGTTTCCGGGATTGATGTGGTGGCGAACCCCAGGAGGGCAAGACAACGGCTGGGTTATGTTGCCCAAGAAGTGGCTTTGGATAAGATGCTGACTGGGCGCGAATTGCTGCAATTGCAAGCGGATTTATATCATCTGCCCGCTGATTTGGCGAAAACACGGATTTCCCAGGCGATCGCGCTGTTGGGATTGGACGAATGGGCTGCCCAACGGACGGGGACTTATTCCGGGGGAATTCGCAAACGCCTTGATTTGGCTGCTGGTTTGCTGCATCAGCCCGATGTTTTGGTGTTGGATGAACCCACGGTGGGATTGGATATTGAAAGCCGGATGGCGGTGTGGAATTTCTTGCGGCAGTTGAAAGACCAAGGGACGACGGTGTTGATTACCAGCCACTATTTAGAAGAAGTGGATGCCCTGGCTGACCGGGTGGCCATTATTGACAAGGGGGTGGTGATTTCTTCTGGGACGCCTTCGGAGTTGAAAGACCGAGTGGGAGGCGATCGCGTGACTTTGCGAATTCGCGAGTTTACCCCTCTGGAAGAGGCAGAAAAAGCCAAATCTTTGTTGGCTTCTTTGTCCTTTGTCAAAGAGGCGATCGTGAATCAATCCCAAGGCAATTCTTTAAATTTGGTAGTGCAACCAGAAAACGATATTTTGTTGCATATTCAGCAAACTTTGCGGGATGCTGGGTTGCCTACTTTTGGCATTGCCCAATCTCGTCCTAGTTTAGATGATGTGTATTTGGCGGCAACGGGTCAAACCCTGATGGATGCGGAAATTGCCTCCGCCGCAACTCGCGACCCGAAAGCAGAACGGAAAAGAAATATGCGTTAATTAGGCCATCTTGCCCCTATTTCCAGACCGCTGAATGGGATTAATCCGATGCGATCGCATGATGGGGGATTTTATCGCAAATCCGGTTCCCAAAACCCACTTATAAAGTCAGATGTCATTCCCGCGAATGCGGGAATCCATAAGCATTTTAGGGGATTATAATAAATAATAGTCAGTCTATGAGAACCGGATTTGGTATTAGAGATGGGGGACTTTATAATAGTCAGGTCGTGATTGGCAGGAAAACTACTTGACCTAGGAATTTGACCTAACATGGATTCCCGCATTTGCGGGAATGACATATCACGAAATTAGCACAGATACTCACTAAAAAAAACACGAGAAAACTATGACTAGAACGGTTACTTCTCCTGAATCAGAAATCACCAGAGATAAAACAGGAAATCAAACCATGCCCAAAGAAAATTTGGTGGGTGAATTAGTCCAAGAAACTTTGGCGTTGACCAAAAGATTGTTTATTCAGTTGCAAAGAAGACCTTCAACGCTGATCGCGGGTATTATTCAGCCTTTAATGTGGTTAATTTTGTTCGGTGCTCTATTTCAAAATGTGCCAGAGGGATTATTTGGGGGTAGCGAAAATTATGCCCAATTTTTAGGGGCAGGGGTGATTGTGTTTACCGGCTTTTCTGGGGCGTTAAATGCCGGTTTGCCGGTGATGTTCGATCGCGAATTTGGCTTTCTGAATCGGTTACTGGTAGCGCCATTGGCTTCGCGGTTTTCCATTGTTTTTGCCTGTGCCATTTATATTGTTGCCCTGAGTTTTATTCAAACGGCGGTGATTATTGGCGCTGGGGCATTTATGGGGGCTGGGTTGCCCAATGCCCTGGGTTTAGGCGCGATCGCCTTAATTATGTTCCTGCTGGTTTTAGGGGTGACTGGCTTAAGTTTGGGTTTAGCTTTTGCCTTACCCGGTCACATTGAATTAATTGCCGTAATTTTTGTCACCAACCTGCCATTATTGTTTGCTAGTACCGCCTTGGCACCGCTTTATTTTATGCCCAAATGGTTGGCGGTCATTGCCACCTTAAATCCATTAAGTTATGCGATCGAACCCATTCGCTATCTTTATCTGCATCAAGATTGGACTTTGGGCAATATTGTCATGGAAGCCCCTTGGGGAAATGTGTCTTTTGGCGCTTCCCTCTTAGTATTACTGGGTTTTGCGGTCTTGTCCCTAGTCAGCATTCAACCCCTGCTGAAACGCACTTTCGCTTAAAGAGAAGAGAGGAGAGAGAATTTTCCTCTTTCCTATGCATCTCTTTCCTCTTTCCTCTTGACTTAGTTATGTTGGGTTTCCTTGCGTCAACCTAACCTACAAATGCGACAACAAATGCGACTGCATTCCGCCCGTAAACTTTTCATGGGTTAAAATAGTCAATAATGACAGCGTTCTGTTAATGCCCATGAATAAGCCCATGAATAAAAATACTTCCCTCGTTTTGGCCACAATTGCGGCGATCGCGGCGTCACCTTTGTTCCTAGTGCAGCCAACCCGGGCAGAAGAAAAAACGCCCCAGGAGGTTAACCAGCCTCAAATTGAAGAAAGCCGCGATGAATTTAATTACACCCAAGGGGATTACGATGAGCCTTTCAATCCCTTTGAACTGATCCACCGGGCTAATTTAGGCGGTGGTCGCAGTATGAGTGATTTCCGTCAACAACAGCAGCAAAATTTCAATGATGCGGCGGCTGAATTCCGCGCCCGACAACAGGAATTATTGCGTCAGCAACGCCAAGTTGCGCCGATAAATTCTGAATCAGTGAATCAACCAGAGGCAACCTCGGATCGGAACAATCTCACGGAAAGTGAGGTTGAAGATAAGTAGGTGGGCAGAAATAAATGCACCACAGGCCTCCATTAGAAGAAAAACTGTCATTCCCGCCGATGGCGGCCTTCGCGGGGGTAAACTCCGGCGGGAATCCAATGATTTACGGTAGGGAACGAAAAGTGCAATTAATTATGTTCACCTACTTAACTAAATTTTCTAAATTTTCTGAATTTTCCGAGCAATTGGGCAAATATCAGCAACCGGGTTTTTCCAAAAAAGAACCCGGTTTTTTTACGGCTAATTCTGCATTACAGACAAAAAAATTGATATACAGCAATCTCTGCTGTTATTACACCAACTTATCGATCGACCCTTGTAGGGACTTGGGCCAGCCGTGTCCCTACCACACTTCATAAGTATGGAATCTGATTTATATGAGATGGCGGATCCAGAGACGGCGATCGCTCTATTTCCCATCCAAAGAAACCTGATTTCTGACTTATGCTAGACTATAAAAAATATCATCAAGCCAAATTGCCATAATGAATCAATGTACATCAGAAGATGCCAAAATAAATTTAGAAAATTTAATCGATACCACCTCATTCTCCCATCAACCCATTTTAATTACAGGGCAAAAACATAATGCAATTTTAGTTTCCGAATCCGATTGGCGGGCTATTCAAGAAACTTTGTATTTATTGGAAATTCCGGGGATGCGAGAATCGATTCTAACCGGACTTCAGACCCCTGTCGAAGACTGCGATGAGGAGTTAGACTGGTGATTTGGAAATTGGTTTATACCAAACAAGCTAAAAAAGATGCGAAAAAATTAGCTGACAGTGGATTAAAACCTAAAGCGGAAGAACTTTTAGAGATTCTGCAAAACAACCCTTTTCAAAATCCACCACCCGATGAAAAACTCGTGGGAGATTTAACTGGGGCTTATTCGCGTCGGATTAATATTCAACATCGATTAGTTTACGAAATTATTGAGTCTGAAACCACGATTAAAATTTTGCGAATGTGGACGCATTATGAATAATCCAAGAAACCGGGTTTCTCCTGGGAGGCGATCGCTTTTTTCTGCTATCCAAAAATGCTATATTAATTTCAAAAAAAAAGTGATGCTGTAGGGGCGATTCGTTTGCTCGCCCCTACTTGGAGAGCGCTATATGTGACAAAACCCGGTTTTTTGCCTGTAATGATTGTAATGTTGGGTTTCGTTCCTCAACCCAACCTACAAAATAATGTATCATTGTTATCCAAAAATGCTATCCATAAAATAGAAGGCAAACAAGACGGATCGATCCCCCCAATCAGTCTTGTTTGCCAGAATTGTCTAATGTTGGGTTTCGTCGATGGCGGACCCAACCTAAGAATAAAGCTTATTTTAGCCCATAGCACTACCGCCAAGGTTATGCAGTTTTTTCTTTCACAGAACGACCATAAGGTTTAATCACTTTTAAATTGGGAACAACCTGATATTTTTTCACATTTAAGGTGCAAAGAGTGGCGGATCTTTCTATGGCACAAACGGCAATTTCTGCGTCAATTGACCCTAATCCATAGGATAAACATTGAGGATAATAAGCGGAAGCTTTGGCGGATTCTTCCCGCGTTGGCCAAATAATCGGTAAAGGGGCAATGAACTGAAACATCTGATGCACTTGTTCCTGATTTCTGACGATTTCCATTAACTCCTGGAAAACCGTATAGGTAATCATCGGCACTTCGGTTAAGGTGCTAAACCAAGCGATCGCCTGTTTATTGCCTTTCAACACATCCAGTAAAATATCCGTATTTAATATATACATAACAGTGCGAGTTTATGGTTAAAGAAATTCCGCTTGACTGCGGAGTTGACTAGCATATTTTTGAGGATTGGTAATGTCAGGACGAGAACCAATCACGCCCACTGCTTGCCAGTAAGCAATTAATTCTCTGCCGTTTTTAGGCGGATGATTAAAAACTTGTCGGACTGAGAGCAGATGCATAATATATTCAGATAACGGTAACTTAATTTGCGCCGCTTCTTTAGCTAGTTCGGCTTCTAATTCAGGGGGTAAATCTAGAGGAATTGTCATGGGAGTGATTTGGGGATATTGCAAGAATTTAGGACAAAGCATGACCGCAGTAGGAAAATGATATTTCCGCGATTAGGGGCAACCACCGCCAACGGAAGAGCCCCTACAAAATATTTTAGGCAATAGACATATCCAAAAATCAGATATAAAGCCTTGATCTGGCTTGGTGACGGGCAATTATTGGATATGTCTAATCGACATTTTTCTAGCTAGTCGGTGCGTTACGGCGGCATTTTTTATCGGTTGGTTTGTTACCAAAAATTCTGGCCGTCTAACGCACCCTAATTTTACTTGTGGATTCCCGCCTTCGCGGGAATGACATCTGGCGAATTGTTAATTTTTTACCAAAAATTCTGGCCGTCTAACGCACCCTAATTTTACTTGTGGATTCCCGCATTCGCGGGAATTACATCTGGCGAATTGTTGGTTTGTTACCAAAAATTATGGCCGCCTAACGCACCATTGTGGATTCCCGCATTCGCGGGAATGACATCCAATTAGATCAAATAGAGAATGGTGAACAAAACAATCCAGACCACATCAACAAAGTGCCAGTAAATTTCGGCAGCTTCGGGGCCAAAGTGGTATGTACTGGAGTAGCGATCGCCTTTCAAACTCCGGAATAACACCGCTAAAATCAGCAGCAAACCAAAGGTAACGTGCAAACCGTGAAACCCAGTTAACACATAAAAGGTACTGGTGAAAATGTTATCGGTTAAGCCAAAACCCGTATGAAAATATTCATAAAGTTGGCCACATAAGAAAATCGCCCCCATTGCAGCAGTGGCGGCAAACCAACCCCGCATTCCCGCCACATTATTTTGTTTAATGGCGGCGTTGCCCCGGTTCATCACAAAACTACTAGAAATCAGAATAATGGTGTTAATTCCGGGGACTAATAATTCCATTTCTGGGGTGCCTTCCGGCGGCCATTCTGGTGCTACTAAGCGGAAGGTGCCATAAGCGGCAAATAATCCCAGAAAAATCATCGATTCCGCAATCAGGAACATGATCATGCCAAAAATTCGATGATCGGGATGGGTTTCGTGATGGCTGGTAGCTATTTCAGCGCGATCGCCCACGGGGGTATTAAATGTTTCAACCGTTGAACCTTGCATAAATTTCTGGGAATATTTTTGACTTTTTGAAACAACAAATTTTAGTTATTAGTTGATTGTTGATTGTTGATTGTTGATTGTTGGTTGTTGGTGGTTGTTTGTTGTTTGACAGTAATTGATAATTGATAATTGATAATTGATAATTGATAATTGATAATTGATAATTATAAAAAACCATCAACCAACAACAATCAACCAACAACAATCAACCAACAACAATCAACCAACAACAATCAACCAACAACCATCAACCAACAACCATCAACCAACAACGAACAACCAACAACAATCAACCAACAACCATCAACCAACAACCATCAACGAACAACCAACAACAATCAACAATCAACCAATAACTAATAACAATTAGACACTTCCTTTCACTTCGGCAAGCAAGTCCTCAACGGATCGATCGCTGCCTTCATTGACCGTATCAATGCCGTAGTCATAAGGGCCAGACCATAATATTGGTTCTTCCAGGAAGTTTTCCACTGGAGGCGGTGAACTGGTCAGCCATTCTAGGGTTAAACCTTTCCAAGGATTTGCGCTGGCTTTTGGTCCGGCAACCCAAGACCAAACGGCATTAATAATAAATGGAATGGTGGAAATGGCTAACAGGATGGAACCGATGGTACAAACCATGTTGATGGTGGCAAATTCGGGGTTATATTGGGCTACCCGTCGGGGCATTCCTTGGAGTCCTAACCAGTGCATTGGCAAGAAGCAAAGGTTAAAGCCCAAAAAGGTGAGGGCAAAGTGAACTTTCCCCCAGGTTTCGTTCATCATGCGCCCGGTCATTTTGGGGAACCAGTGATATAAGGCGGAGTAAATGCCAAAGACACTGCCCCCAAAGAGGACGTAGTGCAGGTGGGCAACGACGAAGTAGGTGTCGTGAACGTGAATGTCGAAGGGGACGGACGCTAACATGACGCCGCTGAGTCCACCGACTAGGAACATGGAGACAAAGCCCATACCAAACAGCATGGCACTGTTGAGGCGAAGTTTGCCACCCCAAATGGTGGCGACCCAGCTAAAGACTTTGATGCCGGTGGGGACTGCGATCGCCATTGTGGCAATCATAAAGAACATCCGCAACCAGCCCGGAGTGCCACTGGTAAACATATGGTGCGCCCAGACGATCAGGCCCAAAAAGGCGATCGCCATACTGGAATAGGCGATCGCTTGATAACCAAAAATCGGTTTCCGGGAATGCACCGGCAAAATTTCTGAAATCAAGCCAAACACCGGCAGAACCATAATGTAAACCGCTGGGTGGGAATAAAACCAGAACATGTGCTGGTAAACCACCGGGTCGCCGCCCCCTGTGGGGTTAAAAAATGCCGTTCCTGCCACCAAGTCAAACGCCAGCAAAATCAAAGCCCCGGCCAAAACTGGGGTAGAAACCAGAATCAGTGCGGAAGCTGCCAGCATTGCCCAACAAAACAAGGGCATATCATTCATGGTCATCTCAGGAATTCTCATTCTCAGGATGGTGGTGACAAAGTTCACCGCCCCCAAAATAGAAGAAGTTCCCAACAATAAAACGCTCAAAATCCAAATTAATTGACCGGATTGGTTTGTCACCAAACTCAACGGAGGATAAGAAGTCCAACCGGCGCCGGGAGCTCCGACAAAAAAGCTGCCCATCAGCAAAACGCCCCCAGGGGGAATTAGCCAAAAAGCCACGCCATTTAAGCGGGGAAAGGCCATATCCCTTGCGCCAATCATCAAAGGAATCAGATAATTGGCCAAACCAGCCCCCGCAGGGACGATCCAGAGGAAAATCATCACGGTGGCATGGACGGTAAACAGCCCATTATATAAGTCAGGGCTGACAAAATCGGGGTCTGGGGTGGCGAGTTCGACCCGCACCCCTTCCGCTAACAGACCGCCAATCAAATAAAAAATAAAGCTGGTGACGAGATATTGAATCCCGATTACTTTGTGGTCGGTACTAAAACCAAAATATTTGAGCCAATTCCCTTTTTCCTCCCCGTGGGGATTGGATGGGTTGGTATTGTGTTCAACTTGTGCGGGTGATGTCATATTGAATGATTGCGATAAGTCTCTACGGATGTTTTTTGTTGGTTGTTGGTTGTTGATTGTTGTTGGTTGTTGATTGTTGTTGGTTGTTGGTTGTTGGTTGTTGTTGGTTGTTGTTGGTTGTTGGTTGTTGTTGGTTGTTGGTTGTTGTTGGTTGTTGGTTGTTGTTGGTTGTTGGTTGTTGGTTGCCCCCCTTTTGAAGGGGGGGTTGGGGGGTTTGGTGATTGGTGAACAAATAACCATCAACAAAGAACAATTAACAATCAACAAATAACAAAGAACCATCAACAAATAACCATCAACAAATAACAAATAACCATCAACAAATAACCATCAACAAATAACAAATAACCATCAACAAATAACAAAGAACCATCAACAAATAACCATCAACAAAGAACCATCAACAAAGAACAAAGAACAATTAATGATGATTATGGGAATGCATTTGTTTTACGGTTTCGGAAGTGATGCCCAAATCTGAGGTATATGGAGCCAGAAATTCCGCAGGAGATTTGTCTGCTGGGTTCATCGCGATCGTGGCAGCGGGATTTTGTTCATCCTGCTGCATGGCGATTTGACTTTGCATCCAAGCGTCATAATCTTCTGGAGTATGGACAATGACTCGCGTTTGCATTGCCCCGTGGTAAGCGCCACAAAGTTCAGCGCAAACTAGGGGATAATTGCCAGGGGTTTTCGGCTTAAAGCGTAATTCCGTCGGACGACCGGGAATGGCATCCTGTTTGAGGCGGAACTGTGGCACCCAAAAAGCATGGATCACATCTTGGGCGCTGATGTTGAGTTGCACGTCTTTGCCTGCGGGGATATGCAGTTCTCCAGAGACTACGCCAGTTTCTGGGTAGGTAAAAATCCAGGCAAATTGCAGACCCAAGACGTTGACTTCGACATCAGCGGGTTTGCCTTGGTTTTCGGGGGAAGCACCGACCCCCAGGGCGATTTTTTCCTCGGTGGTCATGGCTTCGGCTGCTTCGCTTCCCGGTAAGGGGGCAGCGATCGCCGCCCCAGGTTTCATCGCCACCATTTTATGACCGTGGTCATGGGAGGCCATTGGATCCAAACCGCCCATTGCGTTATAGACTTCATAGCTATATATAGAAAGTCCCATGACAATCACCACAGGAATGGCTGTCCAAAGAATTTCCAGAGACAGGTTGCCCTCGACGGGGGGGCCGTCGGTTTCGTCCCCTGGAGACTTGCGAAATTTGAATACGGAAATAATCAGCGCCCCTTCTACTAAGAAAAAGAGTGCGGCTGAAATCGTCATCATGGTGTTAAACAGCCCGTCTACTAAGGGGGCTTCTTCTGATGCCGCTACTGGCATTAGTCCATGATTTTGGCCAATCCACAGACTCGCCAAGGTCAGGACGATGCCTGCAATCATTGCGGTAATGGCGCTGGGGATTTTCACGTTGTTTTTCCTCCCAATATCAACCCATTGCTCTTTTTGCTTGTGATTCCGTTGGGCTGTGATGGCCAAAGGATTAGCAATTTTAGGGCTTAATTCGATAGCTTAACAATATTTCTTATTCATTTCTGCGATCGCGCCCCAATATCCCCCCAATATCGCCTCAATATCGCCTCAATATCGCCCCGATCGCGCCAGATCGATCCGCGAGCGAGAGCGATCGCGCCAGATCGCCCCAGATCCCATCGGCGATTCCCATAAATCTTTAGCTTTTATTTGGGATCGCGTGAATGAATGAGAAACCCGGTTTCTTTGCGGTAAAAGTTATGTTAAAAATCACTAACATTGGCTCGCTAAATGAGCAAAATCTGGCCAAAATATCAAACTTTCGTGACAATTAAATCCTTTCATCGGGAAAGTGATTGGCGAACTTACCCATTCTAAGACTTTGCTATCCTTGGGTTTAGGAGAAAAGCGAGTATATACTCACATTTGTATGAAGATACCTGTAGATAGCAAAAAAGCTTATGACAAATCCAGTGTGGAGTCAATTAACCACAAACACTAAATCGGCATCAACCCCCCAAGACCGAATTCGTCGTTTGGTCTGGAAAATTGCGATCGCCACCCTTATGCTGATGGCTGTGGGCAGCGCCACACGGGTAATGAACGCGGGACTAGCTTGCCCAGACTGGCCGCTTTGTTATGGTGAATTAGTCCCCACCAAGCAAATGAACCTACAAGTATTTTTAGAATGGTTTCATCGCTTAGACGCCTCGTTAATTGGCCTAATGGCGATCGCCTTAGCGGGTTTATCTTGGTGGGATCGGCGACATTTACCCGGATGGTTGCCTTGGGCTTGCACCGGCGCCCTGGGTTTAATCGTCTTTCAGGGACTGCTTGGCGGACTCACCGTGACCCAACTACTCAGATTTGATATTGTCACCGCCCACTTGGGAACCGCGTTGCTATTTTTCACCACGGTTTTAGTCATTGGTCTAAGTCTCTTGCCCTACCAAGGCACTGGAGTAACGGGAAAATTGCGCTGGGTCGGTTTAACCGCTGCCATTTTAATTTATTTCCAAAGCCTACTTGGGGGGTTGGTCGGTTCTCAATGGGCATTGCATCAATGCTTTGGCTATCAACAGCTTTGTGGGGTGATGCATAGTCATATTGCCGGAGTAGTGCCGCCGACAGTGGCAGTGATTACCTTAGTCGTGATGGCGTGGCGGACTGCGGCCCTTCATCCCACCTTAAGAAAACTAGCTTTCTGGACGGCGGCTTTATTAGGGTTGCAAATTCTCCTCGGTGTGGCCACTTTTTATCTGCGTTTGCAAGTGGAACCCCTGACCGTAGCCCACCAAACCACCGGCGCTACTTTATTGGCCACCCTGGTGGCGTTTAGCGTTCTGGCTATTCGGGACGATCGTCAGACCAAAATCAGAGAAACTAAATCACTGTTGTAACCCATCAACCTCGATTCCTCGTTTGTAGGGGCGCAATGCTTGCGCCCCCAACCCAACCAAAAAAGGTAGGGCGTGTTAGGCGGTGGCTGAATATGGTGAATATTTTGATCGAAATCCGAGAAATTAAATCACCGCCGTAACCCACCAACCTCCATTCCGATAAAAATTTTTGACCGCAGATCGGGAAAATAATCCATGCAAGAAATCATCAATAACAATGCCCAACGACACCATGAAAACTTCTGGCAAGTCGTTAAAAGTTACTACCAACTGACCAAACCGAGAATTATCCTGCTGCTGTTAATTACCACCTCGTCAAGTATGTGGGTAGCCGCTAAAGGAGAAGTCGATCCGCTGTTAGTCCTGGTGACGGTGACTGGCGGTGCTTTGGCAGCGGCTGCCGCGAATACCATCAATTGTCTGTATGACCGGGATATTGACTATATTATGGAACGCACCAGGCATCGCCCCCTGCCTTCCGGTCGGATCCAACCTCGCGATGCCCTAATTTTTGCGATCGCCTTAGCCGCTGCCTCGTTTACCTTGCTGACCACTTTTGCTAACTTGCTGGCGGCGTTATTGGCTATGTCCGGCATTGTCTTTTATGTCCTCATCTATACTCATTGGTTAAAACGCCATAGCACCCAAAATATTGTCATTGGTGGGGCTGCCGGTGCCATTCCGCCCTTAGTGGGTTGGGCCGCAGTGACCGGGGATTTGACTTGGGCGCCTTGGGTAATGTTTACCATTATTTTCCTCTGGACACCGCCTCATTTTTGGGCTTTGGCTATGTATATTCGCAATGAATATGCGGAAGTGAATGTGCCCATGTTGCCGGTCATTTCGGGGAATGAAACTACCGCTTATCAGATTTGGCTTTATACCTTAATTATGCTGCCCGCCACATTTTTGCTGGTGTTTCCTTTGCAAGCTAGTGGCCTGGTTTATGGGGCGATCGCGCTTTGGTTAGGCAGCATTTTTGCCCTGAAAGCTTGGCAACTGTTGAAAAATCCCGACGATCGAGATATGGCTAGAGGATTGTTTAAATATTCCATCTATTATCTGATGTTACTTTGTGCGGGTATGGTGGTGGATAGCTTGCCGGTAATCCATCATTTCAATACGGTGTTGGCGGAGAATATGCAAACTTTAATTGGGGGAATTATTGGGACACTAGGGGCGTAAAACGAAGCCTGGAGAAAGAAACCCGGTTTCTCCGCATTCACCACTTTGTGCTAAAAAGTAATAGAGGGCAATTGTTGCCCTCTTTTTTTGTAATACCATTTCCAAAAATTTATGCAACAATAAGTATTTATATTGTAGGGTGGGCAAAAGTCCACCATCATATATCCTAGGGTAGGTAAAATGTTTTGCCCACCCTACGAATGTTAGGATCTCAAATAATTAATATCTATATTTCCGATGATTGGACAGGTATTCAGTGGCCGTTATGAAATTATCCAAGAATTCAGCCAAGATGAGTTCAGCCAGACTTATCTTGCCCAGGATAAAAAAGGACATAATTCTCCGGTTTGTTTGGTCAAAGAATTCGTTACCCCTTCAGAACTTTTACAAGAGGGCGATCGCGAATTTTTACAGCAGATTTTCCGTCTATTTCAACAACAAGCAGAAATATTAAAACAACTCGGACATAGCGATCGCTTTCCCAAGTTACTGGCATATTTTCAATACCAAGGAAAGTTTTATCTCGTCCAAGAATTTATTGAAGGTCGGCCTTTACTAGATGAACTGGTGCCCGGTAAGCCCCTGAGTGAAGAACAAGTCATCAACCTGTTAGCTGAACTTTTAGAAAGTTTAGCCATGATTCATTTTTACCACATCAATCATGGGAATATTCATCCCAATAATATTATCCGCAGTAAGCAAAATAACCAGTTAGTTTTAACAGACTTTGCTCTGTTCAAACAAATGCTCAGTCAAAATCCGCAAATTGCCGGAAAATTGGCGGGTTATCAACGCCCTAAATTAACCGCAGAAACCTGTCTATTTAGTGATGATATTTATGCGGTGGGGATGATTGCCATTCAAGCCCTCACCGGAATTCCTGCGGCAGAACTGCCTAGAAATCCTAAAACCCACAAAATCATCTGGAAAAATATCTGGAAAAACCAAGTAAAAGTCAAAAATCGCCAGCTAGTCTCGATTTTAACTCAAATGCTGGATTCGGGCAAAAAACGGGGAAATTTTGCTATTAATCAAGCATTAAAAAATATCAATAATATTCACCAAAAATATCATCCAAAATCTCAGAATAAATCTAATTCATCTATCAGCTTAATTCCAGAACCATCCAAGCCAAAAATCGGAAAGTTGTTAGGATTGCTTGGGAGTGGAATTGCGATCGCATTTTTACTGCTGAATCCATCAGCTTTATATTTTATCAGATATCCTCAAGTGCTGCTCCATCAGGGAAAAAGTGGAGAGGCAATGAGTCAATCTAAAGCTTTGGCTCGTTTAGATATTATTGAACAAGATTTAACGGTTCGATCTGCCCCAATTTCCGAGGAATTAGCCAAAAAAGTTGCGGAAATTGCCAGGGAAATTACGATCCAAATTAAAACCGAAAACAAGCATCAAGGTTCAGGGGCGATCGTGGCTAAATCTGGCAATCAATACTATGTTTTAACCGCCAAGCACGTTGTGAATAAAGTCGATACTTATTCCGTGGTGACACCAGATGGAAAAAGCTATCAAGTGGATGATGATATGGTAAAAAAATTTGCTGGGTTAGATTTGGCAATGTTGCAGTTTAGCAGCGAAGAAAATTACCCAGTTGCCACCTTAGCAAACGCTCCATTAAACTATGATGAAACTCGCTGGGTTTTTCTCTCTGGTTGGCCAATTGTGCCAGAAAATCAACCCTCTCCGTATCAGTTTAACATAGGCCAACTTTTTAGTCAAGAAATTGCCTTATTAAATATTACCGATACTCATTCTATAAATCAAGGTTATGAGTTACTTTACAGTAATTTTAGTAAAGCCGGAGTCAGTGGTGGGTCTGTGTTGGATACCCAGGGAAGGCTGATAGGAATTCATGGCGCTGCGAGGGTCGATCGCGTGAATAACGTTCAGCTTGGGGATAGTTTGGGCGTGCCAATTCAAAGGTTTCTTGATGTAGTGAATCAAACAAAACTGCCCCAAGAATCTTTAAACATAGAAGTCACTCCGCCCGCTGAAATTACTAAAAATAGCCAGAAAATTGAAGGGGAAAATCAGATCGATTTATCCAGTGATTCGGTGTTAGCGGTGAATCAGCCAGCGGATAAAAACAATCATCGCCATTGGGTGAATTATGGCAATCAATTATGGCGTATGGGGCTAACTGAAGCGGCAATTCAGGCATTTGACGCAGCCATTAAAATTCAGCCAGATTTTTATCCTGCTTGGTATTTGCGGGGGTTGGCGTTAACAGAAAATCAACAATATCCAGAAGCTTTGACATCTTTCGACCGTGTATTGAAACTTGAGCCGAAATTTCTCCAAGTTTGGGCAGAAAAAGGGAAAATTTTGGCTGAGTTAGGGGAATACTCAAAAGCAGTGAAGTCAATTGAAAAAGGGATGAAACAAAATCAGAAAAATTTGATGTTTCATTGGTTGCATGGAAATTGGCTGTATCGCTCTAAACAGTATGTAAAAACGATCGCTGCCTACAATAATGCGATCGCGATTAAACCCCATCCGTTTTTCTACTATAATCGAGGAGTGGCTCATTATTTGATGCATAACTATTCCCTGGCGATCGCGGACTATAATCAAGCTTTACAAATGAACTTGAACATTGGCGAAATTTACCTAGCCCGCCGTTTAGCCTATACCGCCCAAGGCAACGCACAAAAAGCGGCTGAAGACTTAGCCAAAGCCAAACAAATTTTTTGCGAACAGCGTCGTCCTGAATGTGAAAAAATTGAGGAAAAATAACCCAAAAAAAGGAATTTCTTCCCTAGGGAGTTAGAAATGAAGAAAAGACTCAGGCAACTACGGCAAAACCTCCCCTTAATAGCTGCCATTGCCTTTTCCTACTGTTTTTTCGGCTTACTCGGACTCAAATTAGCCGTCCTTCCAGGGGATGTAACGGCGGTTTGGATACCCGCTGGTATCAGTTTAGGGGCGGTTTTGATTTGGGGCAAAAAGATTTGGCCGGGAATTATCCTGGGTTCTTTTAGTATTTCTTTAGTATTTAATCCCACTCCGGTCAGTTTGGCGATCGGTGCCGTCACCTCTGTGGGCAATACTTTGACACCTTTATTTGGCGCATTTTTTATTAAACGTTTTACCCACAGTCGTTATCCTTTTCACCGGGCCAGTGAGGTATTTCATTTTGTGGGTTGGGGCGCGATCGCCGCTCAAATGATTGGTGCCACTGTGGGAGTGGGGGCGCTCTGTGTGGGTCAATTTGTCCCCTGGTCAAATTTTGCCCCATCGTGGATTACTTGGTGGGTTTCTAATGCGGCAGGGGTACTTATTTTTACTCCGTTGCTATTAACTTGGTATCGGTTTTTGCCTAGTCTCTATGGAAAAAATTACCAAAAAAATGTTGCCTCGTTTGCCTCTAGAGTTGCTGATTTTGGCCAGCAGTTTTGGTCAGAATTTCCCTCCGATGGCCTAGAAATTCTCAGTTGGCTATTGCTGTTTGAAATTGTTAGTGTTTTAGCGTTTTGGCAGGCTTACCCAGTGGAATATTTAACAATTCCCTTATTAGTTTGGGCGGCTTTTCGGTTTCCCGAAAGAGGGACAACCTTGGCGATCGCTCTGACTGCTTTGACGGCGATCGCGGGGACAATTTTGCAGCGGAGTTCCTTTGTCCGGGACGATCTAAATATATCGCTGCTTTTTTTAGAATCATTTATTGGGGTAATTTCTGTCACCACCTTAGTGTTAATGGCGGTTTTGGAAGAACGTCGTGAGGCATTATCGGGGTTAAAACAAGCCAAAGACGAGTTAGAAATGCGGGTGATCGAACGCACCCAAGAATTATCTCAAGCTAATGAACAACTGCAACGCCAAGAAATTCATTTAAGAGAAAAAGCTGACTCGCTTGCCCAAGCTTTACGGCAACTGAAACAAACCCAAGCCCAACTAATTCAAAATGAAAAAATGACCAGTTTGGGGCAATTGGTCGCGGGAATTGCCCACGAAATTAATAACCCGGTGAGTTTTATTTATAGTAACCTCCAACCCGCCCAAGACTATTTTCGCGATTTAATCGAACTGATATCCCTTTATCAAGAAAGCTACCCAGAACCAGAGGAGGAAATTATTGAGTTTGAAGAAGAAATTGATTTAGAGTTTATGCAGAAAGATTGCTTAAAACTTTTAGAATCAATGCAATTTGGCGCCGATCGCATTCAAAAAATTGTCCTCAGTCTCCGCAATTTTTCCCGCTTAGACGAATCCGCCCTTAAATTGGTAGATATCCATGAAGGAATTGAAAGTACCCTGTTGATTCTGCAACATCGTCTTGAGGGTTTTAATGCCGATAAAACCACTGCCAGTAATCATCAGCCCATTCAGGTAATTAAATCTTACAGTGTTCTGCCCAAGGTTGAATGTTTTGCCGGGGAAATTAATCAGGTTTTAATGAATATTTTCACGAATGCGATCGATGCTATTGAAGAATGCGATCCACCAAAAGAAGGGCAGATCGGAATTCAAACTAGCTTGTTAGAAGATGAGCGAGTGGTGGTGGCGATCGCGGACAACGCTGGGGGGATCGATGCCGCCGCACAATCGCAAATATTTGACCCTTTTTTCACCACCAAACCCGTTGGTCAAGGGACGGGATTGGGGCTTTATGTTTGCTATGAAACTATCGTCAACAAGCATCATGGGGATTTAATTTGTCGGTCGGAAATTGGGGTGGGAACTACCATAGAAATTATTCTGCCCATCCGCCATATTCCCGAAAAAAAGGGTTAGGTTATATTAGGCACGCCGGTAATGTTAAATATCTTCTTTAAACCCAATTATGAATTTGCTTATTTACGATATTTCGGTATGATAAAAATATCGAAATTTTTAACCATGACTTTTAGTAAATAAAAATTATATGGTTGTTAACCATTGCAGAGAAAATCAGGGCATTAAAATCAGCAATTTTAATGGCCTGATTATATTCACCTAATAGATCGGTATCTTGGGGAATAAACAGATAAAATGGCGATTGGGGATTGAGTTCTTGCCAATCAAGGTGACATCATGTTCTTCCAGATAGCGATACTTATCCTCTCGTGAACCCCAAAGATGGGCGTGATAAATTTTAGTCATAGTAATTTATTAATAAAATAGTTGGTTAATTAGATCGTCACGAGTTAGCTCAAAATGAGTTTCAACATCTCGTAAAATGGCGCTGAGAGTCCCAATCTTAATTGGGCTATGATTGGGTATGGTAATGTGATGTTCTCCATTTTGCTGAGTGGTTAATCGGATATGACTTCCAGTTTGGCGATCGACGACGTAGCCTAATTTTTCTAAAGCATTCGCCAAAGATTCACCCGACAAGTCTCTGGGCAACTTCATGAAGCAATGACCTCATCATAAACGATATGTAAACGAATCATTTTTGGGCGATTTGCTTCATCCGGGTAATGACATTCAACAGCATCTTTTACCATTGCTCTAAGTTCTGGAAGGCTGTCCGCTTGAGTAAAGATAGGTTGACCGATCGCCCTAGCAAAATAACCACCTTCAGGATCATTCTCAACCCAAAAAATAATTTCTGTCATAGTATTTACTCCAGATTTTTTTTACTATAATCAATTGTATTATACCATTATAGCAAAATACCTGTGCCGTGATTTCTATTGTGCAAAGCAAAATTTAGCCAATGGGGTTTAAATGCTATCGGGTTCTAAATAAAGCGCGATCGCTTCCCGAATATTTTCTAAAGCTTCTGATTCAGTTTCTCCTGCTGATACACAACCGGGCAATTCTGGACACCAAACCGCCCAATCACCTGTTTCAGAGTCGAGTTTTAGAATGACACGCCATTTCATATTATTTACTTTGTTAAAAATTGGTTAATCTTGAATTATTATAGCAATAGTTTAAGTTGATGTTGTGGGATTGTACCAAGTTTCTACAGGTAAATCCCGCACAGTTTGAATCCGCAGAAAGTCGCTATCCGCAGACACCAAAATTAAATTGTGTTGCAGGGCGATCGCGGCAATCCATAGATCATTTTGACTGACTCCCAGATCGATTAGTCGAGTTCTTCGGCGTTTACTTCTCTCTTTTGGCCCAAAACGTCGCATCAACTCTGCCTGCACTGCGCCATAAATTTTAGCGGTGTTTGAGTCGATCGCATAGATGAATATATTCTGCAAAAAATTTTCGACTAGCTGAAGATTATTTTGCTGGTTTTGGGAATTTTCGGCCATATAAATCAATTCAGCTTGCACAATGACACAAGTTGAAACCTGGGCTTGACCGAGGGCTGATAACTGAGCGATAATATCAGGCTGATGCTGAATAGCTAAACTACAGTGATTGGTGTCTAACAAATACATAAATTTTCTTAGTCTGCTGTTAATACTTCAGGTTCTTTCTCATCAGTTGCAATATATAAATTGCTTCGAGAGTTATGGACTAACTCTAAACATTCATCAAAGTCATCCCCCTGCCATTGACCAATGTTTTCCAGGGTGTTTAAAATTGATGCGGCAGTAGAAGGCTTAGGTTTTACTATGGATGAATCAGAAGACCGGGACTTGAGAAAGAGCAGAAATTCTAAGGCGATCGCTAATATTTCATCCGGTGTTTGTTCAATTTCCTGGCGTAATTGTTCTTTAACCGACACTGGGGTAGATTCAGGTTTAGCGATAATTTCTTGAGTTTCCATAAATGTTTCCTCTATTAGCTTGGCGATTTGGGATATTTTACCATTATAGCAACGGCCACCCCTTGCTGAATGTCAAACACATTTTCATCCGGGGAACCATCGGGGGCTACTTCTTTTTTCTTACTATTCCCATGCAAATCTAGCAGATAGATTTTATCAAAGGTTTTTGCTAAACTCTGACGCATTCCCCGAAAAGTGGGATTATCTAAATAACCGTAATTGGTAATTTATAGTAAGCGTTTTTTTACTGCCCAAATCATCTTATCTCCTCCTGGCGATATTTCTCCATTCTAGCAATATTTTAAGTTTATGTTGTGGGATTGTACCAAGTTTCTACAGGTAAATCCCGCACGGCTTGAATCCGCTTAAAGTCACTATCCGCAGACACCAAAATCAAATTGTGTTGCAGGGCGATCGCGGCAATCCATAGATCATTATCATCGAAACCAATATCTCTAATTTTGGTTTTTCGTCTTTGGCTTTTCTCTTTTGGTGCAAATTGATTAATCAGTGCTGCTTTGAGTTGCCCATAAATTGCGGCTGTCATTTCATCAGTCAGATAAATCCGCAGGTATTGGAGAAAATTATTCACATTGGCTAAATTTTGTTGCTTTTGTTCAGACTTTTCTGCCATAAAAATCAGTTCCCCCTGAACAATCACACAAGTGGCCAGGTTTTCTGTCCCGATCGCGATCGATCGCTGGTAGACCGTGGCTTCTTTTCTAATTAGATAACTGCAATGATTAGTGTCTAATAGATACATAATTTCTACCTATTCATACTCAGAAAATTTTACCTGGCTACGGCTATCATAAACCAGTTGGAGACACTCTTCAAAATCATCTCCTACCCAGCCTCCTTGATAATCTAGTAGAGACTTTCCCGAAGCTGGACGGTAAGGTAAGCCAGAAGTCTGGTTAAATTGTTCTAATTCTTCAGCGGTCGGTTTTACTATGGATGAATCAGAAGACCGGGACTTGAGAAAAAGCAGAAATTCTAAGGCGATCGCCAATATTTCATCCGGTGTTTGTTCAATTTCTTGGCGCAATTGTTCTTTAACCGACACTGGGCTAGATTCAGGTTTAGCGATAATTTCTTGAGTTTCCATAAATATGCACCTCCATTAGCTTGGCGATTTGGGATATTTTACCATTATAGCAACGGCCACCCCTGGCTGAATTTCAAAGACATTCCAACCCCCCTTAAAACCGCCTGCTCCGCACCATAGCTGCGAACGAATTTTTGGAATTTTGCCAGAATTGTCTATTATATCTGCGGTCGTGCTTGCCCCGAATAAAATCATCTATCCTATAATCATCTATCATAAAGTCATCAACATATAGTAAAGCGAGTAAAGCGCGAATCATAAAGCGGAACGCCAACGGGCTGAACGGTTAGCCGCCCAACTTCGATCCGCCGGACTAGAACCGGAGGAATAGTTATTAGTTATTAGTTATTAGTTATTTGGAGTTTTTCAGAAATAACTAATAACTAATAATTTGAAATTACTGAAAAATATCCGCGATCGCGATCGTTGGTTTAGGGAATGGCGATCGCTGGCAGATAAATAAAGCGTCGAGCATCTTTCCTAGTTCTTTACTTTTTCCTTCTACAGTCATACTCAACCTTGAAAATCAGCCCCGTTTCCCAGGAAAATTTATGATCCTCTTCTCCCCAAAAATAGCCAAAATTCGGATTTCCTTAATTCTCGCTGCCGCAGTTAGCGCTCTCACTTTAGTCGGATGCTCTCAAACATCCCAAGTCAGCGAAACATCTGAACCTTCTGGTCAAACTCAAACCGTCGCCCCCACTCAAGGGTCAGCCCAAGGGTCAACCCTGGAAAACCTCCAAGCGGCTTACAATGGCGAATTTAACGCCCATCTGCGTTATGCCGCTTACGCCAAAAAAGCTGACGAAGAAGGTTATAAACAAGTTGCCAAACTGTTCCGGGCTGCGGCGTTAGCTGAACAAATTCACCGAGATAACCATGCTGAAGTGATCCGGCAAATGGGAGCAGAACCCAAAGCGGAACAAGAAGAATTAATGGTTAAATCGACTCGTGATAACTTGCAGGCAGCGATCGATGGCGAGTCCTATGAACGCGATAAAATGTATCCTGAATTTATTAGCAAAGCCGAAAGTATTGGCAATAAAGATGCTGTTCGGACTTTTAAGTATGCCCAAGAAGCGGAAGCGCAGCACGCCAGTTATTATCAAGAAGCCCTGAATAATTTAGACAACTGGCAAGAATCTTCTGTATCTTTTTATGTATGCCCGGAATGTGGCTATACCACTAATCAGTTAGATTTTGCCAACTGCCCAGAGTGTGGGGAAGAAAAAGATAATTTTAAAGAAGTTGTTTAAAGATATCCAGGGTAGAGAAAGATTGGGAGACAGCTTCCCAATCTTTCTCTATTGTTTCTGTTTTCCTCCCAATTGTATTTATTAATTATGGAGGTAAGATTATGGATCGTCGTGAATTTTTAGGTTGGGTAGGGGTCGGTTGTTTGGCTAGTTCTTTGCCTGTGGCGATCGCCTCTTGCTCTCCGCAAAATCAAACCAACACCTCAACAAATTCGGCGGAATTTCAAGTAGTGGGAACTCTAACTCAACTAAAAGCCGAAGGTCAATTACTGGATAAAAAATCCTCCGTTGGCAGAATTTTAGTGATTCCAGATCCAGCAAATCCCGATACGCTTTTAGCGGTTAATCCCACCTGTACCCACGAGGGCTGTACCGTGAAGTGGCAGGCAGAAAAAAGTAAGTTTATTTGTCCTTGCCATGAGGCTGAGTTTAGCCCGAAAGGAGAAGCACTAAAAAGCCCTGCGAAAGAACCTTTAACCACTTATATGGTAAAAGTTGAAGGGGATTCTATTCTGGCAAAAAGTACATAAGTTTTTAATTAATCCTTTAACGGTTAATTGTTGACTGTTAACGGTCAACAATTAACTTTCAATAAATAAAGCATTGAAATTACTGAAAAATATCCCCGATCGCGATCGCCAAACCGGGCAGCAAAGGTGACGATAAAATATCCCCATCTAACAAAGTATTAACTCGCTGAAGTTGAGCCTCTTGACGCCGATACAAATCTAGAGTTTTTAAGCGCCAATTCACAATCCAATATTCTTGCACTCCATAAATAGAATAGAGTTTTAACTTTACTTCTTTATCTCGTTGTTCATTGGTTTCTCCTTCCGAAAGAATTTCCACCACAATTTCCGGGGCAACAATCAAATGTCCCGCGTCGTCCACCCCCACCGCCAAACGGTCTTTGCTAATCCAAACTAAATCGGGAATTACCGCATCATTGGGGCTAAAAATTACCCCTGGGGTTGGAAAAGCATTTCCCAGTCCAGTTGATTCTGACCAGTTTTCCAGGCGAACAAGGAGTTTGCTAGTTACACTTTGATGCCGAATATGGGGGGCACGAGTCACGAATAGTTCTCCATCAATTATTTCATAACGTTTCCATCCGCCATCATCAGGCATGGCGTCAAGGTCTCTGATTGTCCAGCGTAGTAAGTTAGCGACCATTGCAGTTTACCGTTGAGTCTATTTCTATTTTAATCAATTATTTTATAGCGGTTATTATCCGGATGAAGTACAGAGGTTTTCTGGATTCCCGCATTCGCGGGAATGACAGATGACCCCCGCCGAAGAGGGGGCAGGCTTTATAAACGGGTTTAGACAACCGTATTTGGTATTATTACAAATATATGGGCATTGCCCACCCTTATATTTGTCAATGGGTAAATCCTAAAAGATCGATCGCCTTTCAACTAGACAAAACCGATATTTATGACCGAATCCCCGGTTTTTCTCTAGTTTATCTTCACTCTTGACGCCGCAAAAAGGGCAACATAATATCGCTGATTTCTGATGACCAATGTTCTTGAGGATAATGTCCCGCTTTTTCCAGTTTAACTAACTGACCATTGGGTAGAGATTTAACCAGTTTTTCCCCATCGATTACCGGCAACCAAGGGTCTTCAACACCCCAAATAATTAAGGTAGGTTTTTGCCATGCTTTTGCCCCTGATTCAATTTCAGTCATGGCATTTTTTAGGTCAAGTTTCCGCACAGTATTTAACAGTGCTCTGCCTGCGGCGGAACTTTGCAATAATGGGGCTCGATAGATTTTTAAGTCTTCGTCAGAAATAGGATATCCGCAGCCCGCTTCCAAGGTTCTGTCAATGGAAAGAGGGTCTTGGGTAATCATGTCACCGATGAAGGGTAAACCAAATTGTTTGATTTTCCAAGGTAATTTTGATTCTGAAGAAACTGGGGCATTGAGAATGATTAATCGCTCAATTTTTTCGGGATTTCTCAGGGCATATTGCAGGCCAACACTGCCTAAAAATCCTTGGATGCCTAAAGAAAAATTGGCAATTTCTAGGGTGTTGAGAAAACTATCCAGGGCGCTGATAAAGGCTTCAGGATTGTAGGGAAAGTCCTGCTTTTCCGGTTTGGCTGACTTGCCAAAGCCAATCCAGTCAGGAGCGATCGCCCGAAATCCTTTTTCTGCCAATTCCCGCATAATCACTGTCCAACTATAACTTTGGGCAGCTAGTCCATGTAACAACAATACTGGGGGGCGATCGCTGGGGTTTTGGGGATTAATTTCCCGATAAAACCACTTCAGGGAACCAACTTCAACTACTTTCTCTTCAATTTTCACGATGTTATTTTTATCTTCAGATTGTCAATCATTAAGCTTACTCCGTTTCCAAGTAAAAATGCAATATAGCGGTTATTATTTGGATTACAGAGGTTTTCTGGATTCCCGCATTCGCGGGAATGACAGGTTTTTTTGTAATATAGTTGTTTCAATTGTGCTTGATACAATGCTGAGATGGGGCGCAAGCACAATTGAAATAAATATAGCAGTAATTTTTGAAATTTGTATAAAAAAAGGGAGCAAATTGCCCCCTTAAATTTCGTTAATTGACTAAAGCTGCTTTAGGCTTAAAAGTTCATTTCGGCTGCTTGAACTTTTTCTACTTGTTTCTTCTTCAGAACCAGAAGAATTTGAGACAAGATGACGATGCCAAAGAAAGCTAATAATCCTTGAATCCGCGCCGAGCTTTGCAGCACGATTTCTGTATCGCGCTGACCAAAACCACCCACATTGGGATTGTTCGTCAGAACTTGACCAGCGGTGACTTCATCGCCTTCGGCAACGATCAATTCTGGGCCGACAGGAATCACATCAACCACGGAAGCGCCGTCAGTGGATTGAATGGTCACTTCATAGCCACCAGATTCAGCTTGAGAAATTTTGCTAATGGTTCCGGCAATACTGGCGTTATAGACAGTATTGTTGGTTTTATCCCCGGTTAGATAAACTTGTCCCCGACCCCGGTTGCCACCAGCGTGAACCGAATATTTACCGTATTTAATGGATTTATCGGTTTCGGGATTGGGAGATAAGACCGGAAATACAATCTCTTGATATTGTTCACCGGGTAATGGGCCGATGATCACAACGTTTTCTTGGTCAGCACTGTAAGGCTGGAAGTAAAGTCCTTCGACTTTTTCTTTCAGTTCTTCGGGAATTCTGTCTTCTGGTGCAATCTTAAAGCCTTCGGGTAACATTAAGACGGCACCAACGTTTAAACCACTTTTGCTGCCATCACCTAAGACTTGTTGGCTTTGAGTGTCGTAAGGAATTTTCACGACGGCTTCAAACACCGTGTCCGGTAACACAGACTGAGGCACTTCCACTTCAGTGGGTTTGGCACCGAGGTGGCAGTTGGCGCAAACAATGCGTCCGGTGGCTTCCCGAGGAGTTTCGGGAGCGCTTTGCTGCGCCCAGAAAGGATAGGCAGCGGCTGACTGGGGCATTACCAGGTCGCTGGCAACGAATAAGCTAAGGGTGGTGACGGCTAAAACCAGTCCTTTGGCGATCGCCTTTTGACTAAGCCGTAGTATCTCCGATAAGGAATATGTTTTCATCTTCGATGAGAGGTTCTCTGCTCCAAAGGTCAAACGTGGGAAATAACGCGGGAAATTTAGATTACTTCAATGGGCAATTACATTGAAAATCTAAAGGCTAAAATTTAAAATTTTTACGCCCAGTAGGGTTCTTCCCCGGTGCGGAAGTCGGTTTCAGTCCATTGACCGATCAACACGGTGTCGTCTTGCACGTTGACGTGAGTCAGGGCTAGAGACAACGGTGCTGGGCCACGCACAACTTTGCCTTCGGCATTGTACTGAGAACCATGACACGGGCAAATAAATTTATTTTCACCAGCGTTCCAAGGCACCACGCAACCCAGGTGAGTACAAATGGCATTTAAACCATACTCTGACAGAGTTTTATCTTCTGTCACTACCAGGTAGGTGGGGTCGCCTTTGAGACCTTGGACTAAGGTGCGATCGCCTGAATTATGACTAGCCAAAAACTGGCTGGCTTTCACATCATTACCCAGGGCATCTTTAGCCGTGACGCCCGTTCCACCACCACCACTAGAGGGAGGAATAAAATATTGAACGACCGGATAAAGTGCGCCTAACGCGGTTCCCGTTACGGCACCAAAGGTCAGAAAATTCATAAATTGACGACGCCCCATGTTGGGGACATCGGGAGATCCAGAAGCTTGAGCCATGAGCTAAAGAGCTAGGTGTATGGTACAGTTTTATTTTTTAATAGAGCAATCCCAACCGGGAGTTTGGCGGTTCACCGTTGCTGGTTCACCGTTGCTGGTTCACTGTTGCTGGTTCACTGTTGCTGATTTACCGTTGCTGGTTCACTCTCAACTGTCAACTGTTAACTGTTAACTGTTAACTTTTCACTGTTCACTGTTCACTATCAAGAGTCACTGGTCAATTGTCATTAGACTTAACCACCAAGGACTAAGGACTAAGAACAGCGGTGAACGGACAACGGTCAATCAACGGTCAGCGGTCAGCGGTCAGCGGTCAACTGTTAACTGTTAACTATCAACGGTCAACTGTCAACCCTCAACAGCTTGAGATGCCCAATTAGAGCATTCCTTAGAGAATTATTACATTCTTTTACGCAATAATCGTAATTTCTGAAAACGGGATTTTTGTAAATTGTGATTGTAAAATTGTTCTTTTAATGATATGGACGGAAATACACTACGGGCTTTGTTGATCGAAAAATGGGGTTATTCCTACGACATTCAACTGCGTCGCACTCAGGGTAAGATGTTTGTCCAAGTGATGTGGAAATACTTAGAGCAAGCCTCTTTTCCCATGACTGAAGCGGAATATCAAGAGCATTTGAACGCAGTGGCGAGTTATCTGCACGCTTGGGGCGGGTTTGAGCAAGTGCAACGTTTTATTGAAAATACTCAGGAACGTCCTCGGTTGGGTAAAGCGGTGAGTATTCCCATTGATTTGGGCGAAAGGTCTTCTGAATGGATTTTGGGAAATTTCTAAGCTGGCTAAACCCTTTACAGCGGTTTTCACTGCCCGCGCATTCCGTAGGGGCGCCCTTGCGGAGCATAATCCGTCAGGCCTTATGGCCATTCGCCCCGACAATATTCTACAGCGGTTCTCAGGTTGGTCAACCACAAATATCCGTAGGGGCGCTTGGACTTAGCGCCCCTAAAGCAAATCAACATATATTATAGCGGCGCAAGCATTCCGGCAGATCCCATCCGCTCAAAAGATTAACCTATATACGGTCATGGTTCGCCCTCGCGCCCATATTGCATCCATGTTGCATTTTTAATTGGAAACGCTATTCAATTCCCGAAATAGGTAGAGTGATGGCAAATTCTGTGCCTTGGCCAACGGTGGAAAAACATTCTATTTTTCCTTTATGTTGTTCGGTAATAATTTTATAACTAATCGAAAGTCCTAAGCCGGTTCCTTTACCGACATCTTTGGTGGTGAAAAAAGGGTCAAATACCCGGTCTCTGACCGATGCCGGAATCCCCGATCCATTATCAATGATGCGGATTTTCACCGATTGGCGATTACCGCCCATTTCAGTAATAAGTTCAGTAATAATTTCAGTAATAATTTCAATTCGACTGGGATTTTGGGCAAAATCAGCCCAAGACCGGGTGCGATTCGGCAAAGCCGATCGCTGCCGCGAATCGCGCTGGTCTATCGCATCAATGGCATTATTAATAATATTCATAAACACCTGATTCATTTGAGCGGCATAACATTTAACTAAAGGTAAATCACCATAGTGTTTTTCTATTTGAATTTCTGGACGATTTGCCGTGGCATTCAAGCGAGGCTGCAACAAAATTAAGGTACTATCAATTCCTTGATGAATATCCACCGATTTAATCCCCACTTGATCCATGTGGGAAAAAGTGCGTAAAGAAGAAACAATCGCCTTAATTCTATGCGCCCCTTGTTTCATCGATCCGATCAAATTAGGAATATCTTCGATCATAAATTCCAGATCGATATCTTCAATTCGCTCCGTAATTTCTGCGGCGGATTCAGGGAGATAAGTTTGATAAAGCTGAATCAGTTGGATTAAATCTTCCACATAGGTCTGAATATGATCCAGATTGCCATAAATAAAAGTCACCGGATTGTTAATTTCATGGGCAATTCCCGCCACCAGTTGTCCCAAACTAGACATTTTTTCCGTTTGGATTAATTGACTTTGAGCATAGCGTAACTCTTCTAAAGCCTTGGCTAATTCCTGAGTTTGTCGCCTCAATTTTGCTTCCGACTCCAGCAGGGCCGATTCCGCTTCTTTGCGGGCGGTAATATTTTCTTGAATGCCGATAAAATGGGTCATATTTCCTGCCACATCAAAAATCGGCGAAAGCGTCGCTTGTGCCCAATAAAGCGAACCATCTTTGCGACGGTTATGAAATTCTCCCCGCCATTCTCTTCCCGATTTAATCGTTTGCCACAACTCCTGATAATAAGCTTTGCTTTGTTTACCGGAATTCAAAATCCGAGGAGTCTTATCCTTCACTTCTTCTAAAGTGTAGCCAGTCATTTGAGCAAACTGGCGATTTACATATTCAATTTTGCCGTGCAAATTAGTGATAATAATCCCATTGGCACTTTGTTCTACAGCTTGGGAAAGCTTGCGTAATTCTTCTTCGGCTTGTTTGCGAGCAGTGATATCCAGGCTATACTCAATCATTTGCACCACATTTCCCGCTTCATCTAAGATCGGATAGCCGTGAACTTCTACCATCATCGGTTCGCCATTGGCCCGAAAGTGGGTATGTTCGAGCACCGCTGGCTGTTTGGTCTGCTGAACGATTTGCAAGGGACAAGAATGTTGGCCATTTGCACAGGGATTGTTGCTGTGATGGGTTAAAGCATGGCAGGTCGATCGATCTAATTTCCCCAGCTTTTTAGCCGCAGTATTCGCCGTGATAATCTGGTAATCTTTGACGTTAATTACATAGAAAGGATCTGCGAGAGAATTGATGATATTATTTAAAAATTTATTGTGTTGTTCAATTTGTTTTTCCGCTTCATCCCGTTTATTTTGAATATTAGTTAACCAGAGAGCAATCACCAGACCGATCGCCCCTAAACAGAAAAAAATTATGGCCGTTTCTTGGCGAATTGGGTTTAACTGGGCATTCAGATCCGCCGGGGATATATAGGAAACTACTTGCCAATAATATTCTGATGCAGCGATTTCCGCTTGGCTGGGAGCAAAGGGGTCTTGGGCGCCGGTACTAGATTTTTGTTTTGCCCCTAAAGGATAGATAGTGACAAAGGTAAATAAGCCATTTTTACTATAAAATTGACCGGATTTTTTTTGGCTCATTTTTTGCCATTCCTCTGGAAAATATTGCCCAAAGGTTTGATGGTTGCGATCGCCATACATAAACCCCCACAACCGGGCATCTTCCACTCCCGTGAGCCAAAAACCCCGGGCGTTTAGCAGCATCACTTTCCCCGGAGCATAAGCCGCATTATTTTTCAGTTGGTTTAACAACTGATTTCCCAGGTAGTTAAGTAAAACAATTCCTCGTTTTTGATTCCGGTCATCAAACACCGGAACCCCAAACCGAATCATCGGTTTTAATGGTTGTTCGATTTGGTTTCCTTCCACATTTAAATCAAAGGGAGAAACAAATATTTTTCCTGGAGCGATCTGAAATGTATCTTTAAAGTAATAGCGATTTCCTTTATTTTGCAGTTTCTCTATTGGGACAATAGATGCGCGATCGCCATCAAAATTCACCCGCACAATTTCCATCCCCGTTTCGTCTAAAAACCGAATCTGGTCGTACATTTTTTTGGCGGCGGAAAAACTCAGATATTCACGGGCTAATTCATCCCGATATTCGAGATTTTCTAGCTGAATATATAATGGCAATTCATTAAGTTTTGTTAAAAATATTAAATCCGATACGATTAACTGAAATTCCCTGGTAATTTGGTCAGTTTGGCCTTTGAGACTATTGCTGGCTTGGATTTCCAGAACAGTTTTCGCCTGCTTTGTTTGTTGAGCATAAATAATCCCAGTAACAACAGCGATCGGTGTGATAAGAAGCAAGAAGGTAGTCACAAACCGGATGGTTTTTTGAATCATGGTTGATTCCGCCTGTAAATCTTTAGGAGTTGTAAATCTCAGTCTATATTGCGATGCGATCGCGCCCTGAATCGCGCCCTGAATCGCGCCCTGAATCGCGCCCTGAATCGCGCCCTGAATATTTAGCACCTCATAAGTCAATCTTCCCGGACAAACTATCTCAGGACTTACGCAGCTAATCTATATGTAGGGTGGGCATTGCCCACCATGCAGTATATATAGTAGGGTGGGCATTGCCCACCATGCAATATATATAGTGATTAAATCCTAGATTTGCGTAAGTCCTATATCTATAGGATTTATGGGATGTAGGGGCGAAGCCTGACGGCGGGTTCCGGGGCAACCACCGCCATCGGAATTGTCTCTACAATCCCCTACAATATTTCCAGTGGGGGCATCACTGGCTAGACTACCACCGACTTGATAAAAGTATTCAGTCATTCTTTTTCCCTGGTTTTACTCCTTTACATAAATCTCGCTCTTTTCCCTCTAGTTCCGTATTTGTTCGCAGATAATCCCGCACCCAGTCGCAAGCATATTCCAGTTGTTTCAGATCTCTAATTTTCTCTAAATCCCATAAGATAACGGTGCGATCGTCCCCACCAGAAACCACAAATTTGCCGTCAGGAGTAAAGGCAACGCTGACAACGATTCCCTCATGTCCGGGCAAAGTCTCTAATAACTCCCCCTCTAAATTCCACAACTTCACCATATTATCAAGACCTGCGGTGGCGATGGTTTGACCGTCGGTACTTAATGCAACTCGTGTCAGACCCCCGCTATTGGCTTTCATTGTCTTTGACAAGGTGCTATCTCTGCCATTTAATTTCCAAAAATTTAAAGTATCATCTCGACTCGCAGAAACCATAAAATTTCCTTGGGAATTGATTGCGAAACCCCAGATTGCCACTCCTTGATTTTTTAGCGTGGTTACAAGTTGGCCGTCTGTTTTCCAGAATTTTACTGTGCCATCCTCACTAGCAGACACAATCGTTTGACTGTCTGGGGTAAAGGCTAATTGCCAAATCCTCTCCTCATGGGCGACAAAACTATGCAAGAGTTGGCCATGCATACTCCATAATTTAATGGTTTTGTCATCTGCCCCAGAAGCGATCTTTTGGCCGTCGGGACTAACCGCGATCGCATAGATTCCTGCCTCATGCCCTTTTAATACGCGAATCTGTTGTGGCGATGTTTTCCGATCGCCTAAATCCCAAATTTCTGCGGTAGAATTATTGGTGCCAAACACAAAAGTTCTGCTATTTGGAGCAAAAGCCACCGAGCGAATTCCCAAATCTGAATTACTGATAGTCTGCAAAAGTTGACCATTTGCTCGCCAAAGTCTGAGAGTACGATCTCCGGCAGAGGCGATGAATTGACCATCGGGACTGGTGGCAATATCCCAAATCGTATCTTCATGGCCGTAAAGGGGTTTCAACAAATAGATATTTCGCTGCCAAAGTTTCACCGTGCTATCATCACTGGCTGAAGCCGCCATCAGGCCATCATTCCTTAAAGCCACATCCCGAATTACCGCATTATGTTTTTTTAATGTTCTGACAAAAGTTCCATCAGCGTGCCAAAGTTTGACGGCATTATCACTACCACTGGTGGCAATAAATTCAGCATTTTCACTGCAATCAACGCCGATCGTTACATGGTCTGTCTGAAATGTTTTCACCAGAGTTCCATCGGTAGTCCATAACTTTGCGGTTTTGTCTGAACTCACCGACACCAGTAAATTGGTTTTCTGGCAAAAAGCCACATCCCAAATCGGTTCTTGATGTCCGATGAGGCTTTTTAATAATGTGCCGTCTGTTCGCCAAAGTTTGACTGTACCATCAACTCCAGCAGAAGCAACAATTTGACTTTCCGAATTAAAGGCTACATTCCAAACGGTTTTTTGATGTCCTTCTAAGGTATGTAATAAAGTGCCGTCTGTGCGCCAAATTTTCACGGTGCGATCGCTACTCGCGGAAGCAATCATTTCACCATTGGGGCTGAAGGCAACTCCCCAGACGGGGGCGTTATGGGCCTGAATATCTCGTAAAAGCTTACCATTAACGCTCCACAGTTTGACCTTGCCATCCAAACTCCCCGAAACTAAAGATTGACTATCTGGGTTAAAGGCAACTCGATGCACTGTTGCTGAATGTGGGAGAGTTTCCAATAATCTGCCATCAGACTGCCAGACTTTCACAGTTTTGTCTTGACTGGCCGTGGCAATTAATTGACCATCTGAGCTAATATCAACGCTCAAAACACTACTTTTATGACCGATTAACCGATTAAATTCGTTACTGCCATAAATCGCTTGGGTTAAGGAGGTTTTCACTTGTTCGGCTAAGTTCTCATCCACTTTGCCCAATGAGTCCATCTGGCGTTTTGCTTTAATCGCTGCAATCATGGAGTTTAACTGTTGATTGGAAGAAAACAAGCCTTTAGAAGAAGAAGCTAGGGCTTTAATTTCACTAATTCTTGCTTGTCGATATTGCCAAAAAGCGAATCCGCCAATTCCTGAAGCAATGGCGAAAGCTACACTAACAACGGCTAACAATAACCGCTGCAATTTTGCGGTTTTTTGTTCTTGTCTGAGTCTGGCTGTTATTTGTTGGGCTTTTTCCGCTTCTAATGCTATTTGTGCTTCTTTTCTATCCAGTTCTACACTGTGGGTCAAGAATTGATAATCTAGATCGCTTAAACTTTTCCCTTGTGACCAAAGTTGAGCATCTGTTAATGCTTGCCCCCGCAACAGTCGCGATGTATCGGTTTGCCCCGAAGCTACCCAAGCGTCAAAAGTTTGAGAATAAGGTCGCAGGTTAGAGAGTTGTTCAGCCACCCATTCTGGATTAAAAACTTGCTGATAAAGGCAATTTTTAACTGTTAAATACCCTTGATTTTTTACCACCAATCCCGACAAAATTAGTTCAATTTGTTCGCGACTATCATCAGTTTTAACCGCCACGTTGCTATTTTTTTTAAATGTGGCAAAATTAGATGCTGCTTTTTCTATATTAGCCCCCATTATTAAGGAAACATTGGGGGAATTTGCCACCAATATTTGCTGATAAATTCCCAACAATCTCCCAGCTTTTTGGTGGTTCTGCAAAATGCGATCGCGTATGGTTCTTAAATGTTCTGGTTCATCCTGGGATTCCCAATGGTGAATAATGTGCTTTTTCACCAAACTTTCCACCCAAAATGCTTCCGTCCCTGGGGGAATATTTACACCATCTGCCATTGACTTGGCGGCTATTGTGACTAACTTACAGAGTTTTTGGGTCAAAAAAGGTTGGCCATTTGTCCAAGCTAAGATTTCTCTTAATACGCTTTCTGGATGACTCATACGATCTGATAATCCTGGTAAAAGCGGCTGCGCTTGTTCTAAGGTAAATCCCCCTAAATCTATAGCGGTCCCAATATTAAAAGGAGTGCGGCTTTTATCTTGGATTAGATCGTTGGGAGTCGCTACCCCAAACAAGGCAAAACTTAGGCGATGGTATGCGGGGTTAGTGGCTCTTTGGTTGTAGCAAAAGCGAATCAGAGCAAAAAAGTCATCTACCGGAAAATCTAACCCCAAAATACTATCAATTTCATCCACAAAGATAAATAGTTTTTCGGCGGTGACATTGGCCAGAATAACTGATTCGATAAACTGGCTTATTTTTTGCAAATCTGAGATATTTTCCGTTTCTTGCCACCAAGATTTTAACCGCAATTTGCCAATTAAATTAAATCCCTGCCATAACTCCGTAATAATGCCTTTATACCACTGTGACGGGGTAATAGTTTCACTGCCTATTTTGGTTAAGTCAATGGTAGTACAAGCATAGCCAGATTCTTCTAAGCGCTTTCTCGTATGTACCAGCAAGGAAGATTTGCCCATTTGTCGGGAATTAAATACATAGCAAAACTCGCCTTTTACTAAGGCTTGATATAGTTGTCGATCTGCTGCACGTTCCACATAAGTGGGGGCATCACTGGCTAGACTACCACCGACTTGATAAAAGTATTCAGTCATTTTTTTCCCCTGATTTTACTCCTTTACATAAGTCTCGGTCTTTTTCCTCTAGTTTCGTATTTGTTCGCAGATAATCCCGCACCCAGTCGCAAGCATACTCCAGTTCATTCATTTTCCGAATTTGTTCTAAATACCAAATAATAATTAAACCATCATCTCCTCCAGAAATAAATAATTTGCCATCAGCGTTAAAATTAACGCTGGTTACGGTTCCTTGATGCCCGGGTAAAGTCTTCAGCAATTTACCCTCTAAATTCCATAACTTTATCAGATTATCAAAACCACCGGCAGCAATTGTTTGACCATCAGGACTCGTCGCAACTTGCGTTAAGCCCTGACTATTTGCCTTGATTGTTTTGAGTAATGTTCCGTCTAATTTCCAAACTTTAACCGTATCATCTAGACTTGCAGAAACCATGAGATTCCCTTGAGGACTAAAAGCAATTCCCGCAACGATACCTTGATGATTGGTAAGGGTTTTCACTGCTTGACCATTGGGTTGCCAAAGTTTGACTGTATTATCTTGGCTGCCAGAAGCTAGGAGTTGACCGTCAGGACTAAAGGCTAATTTCCATATTCTTTCTTGGTGAGCAATTATAGTGTGTAATAGTTGGCCATCTAAATTCCAGATTTTAATCGTTTTGTCATCGGATCCAGAAGCGATTGTTTTGCCATCGGGAGAGATAGCCAGCGCCGAAATAGCAGCCTGATGCCCGGTAAAAGTTCGCCATAGCTGAATGGGGGATTGTTCGCTATCACCTAAATCCCAAAGTTGAACCAGACCGCTATTATTGCTAGTCACTATCGTGCGACTGTCTGGACTGAAAACCACACGGCGAAAACTCGATTGGGGTTGTTTGAGGCTTTGCCGCAATCTACCATCAGAGTGCCATAATTTCAAGGTATCATCTTCGCTTACGGAGGCGATCCATTTTCCATCGAGACTGGTAGCAATTTGCCAAATTGAATCCTGATGACCGTAGAGGGGTTTCAATAAATTGTTATTGCACCGCCAGAGTTTAACGGTGCGATCGTCACTGGCAGAAGCAGCGATCTCGCCATCAGAACTGAGGGCTACATCTCTAATAACGGCATCATGCTGCTTTAATTTTCTCATAAAAGTGCCATCTGTTTTCCAAATTGTCACCTGGTTATCTTTGCCACTGGTGGCAATATATTGACCTTGACAATCAACCCCCATAATGGCATCATTACTTTCCAGCGTTTTGGCTAAAGTCCCGTCTAATTTCCAGAGTTTAGCGGTGCGATCGCCACTGACTGAAACCAGTAAATTGCTCTGGGAACAAAACGCCAGATCCCAAACCGGATTCTGATGTCCTGGGAGAGTGTTGAGTAACCGACCATCGACAGTCCAAAGTCTAACGGTATGATCGACTCCTGCGGAAGCAACCATCTGACTATCTGGACTAAACGCCACAGTAAAAACCCCGCCTTGATGTCCAGTTAATGTTTTTGAAAGTGTCCCATTAAGCCGCCATAACTTCACAGTTTTATCAGGACTCGCTGAGGCAATCAGTTGACCATCAGCGCTGAAAGCTACTCCCCAAATAGGGATTTTATGTGCGGGAATAGTCTTGACTAAAGTCCCATCAATCCGCCAAATTTTCAAACTCCCATCTAAACTACCTGAAACAATCATTTGGCTGTCAGGACTGAAGGCAACGCGAGACACTGATGCCGGATGCTTTAACGTTTTCAACAACGTACCATCTCGTTTCCAGAGTTTCACTGTTTTATCGGCACTTGCCGTGGCAATTAAGCGATCGTCGGGACTAATATCAACAGTGACCACCGCACTTTTATGACCAATCAAACGGTTAAATTCGTTGCTACCATAAACGGTTTGTCTCAAGGCAATTTCTACTTCTTCAGTTTGGCTACCTACACCTTTTAAACTTTCTAATTTACGTTTGGCTTTAATGGCGACAATCATCGCATCCAATTGGTGATTAGAAGCAAATAATCCTTGGGAAGATGATGCTAATGCTTTTATTTCACTAATTCGGGCTTTTCTGTCACTAATTCTGGCTTGTCTGTATTGTCTAAATGCGAATAATCCTAATCCAGAAGAGATTAAGAAAGCCACCGTAATTGCTCCTAAAAAAAACTTGTGTAATTTGGCTTTTTGTTGTTGTTTTTTTAATTCCAATTCAATATATTTAGCTCTTTCTGCTTCTAATTCGATTTGAACTTCCCGGCGATCGAGTTCAATTGATCCGGCTAAAAATTGATAATCTAGATCGCTTAAACTTTTTCCTTGTGACCAGATTTGAGCATCTTTTAACGCTTGGCCTCTTAATAATCGTGATTCATCAGTTTGCCCCGAAGCTATCCAAGCATCAAAAGTTTGAGAATAAGGGCGTAAAGCTGAAAGTTGTTTGGCTACCCAGGCTTGATTAAATACTTGATGATAAAGTTTGTTTTTTACTTTTAAATAACCGGGCTTTTTGATGACTAATCCAGACAACAATAAGTCAATATGCTCTTGACTATCGTTGGCGGCAACTGGTAATTCTTGTAAAATTTGCTGATAAATTACCAGAATTCTGCCTTGACGTTCTTGATTATAATTGATGCGATCGCGGATAGTTCTTAAATGTTCTGGTTCGTCCTGAGACTCCCAATGCTTAATCACTTGGCTTTTCACCAAACTGTCCACCCAAAATGCTTCAGTCCCAGGGGGAATATTTAATCCTTCTCCCATTGAATTCGCGGCTATTGTGACTAAATTACAGAGTTTTTGGGTCAGAAAAGGTTGGCCATTTGTCCAAGCTAAGATTTCTTTCAAGACATTTTCTGGATGACTGACATGAGCGGATAATCCTTTTAAAAGCGGCTGCGCTTGTTCAAAGGTAAATCCCCCTAAATCGATCGCCGTCCCAATATTAAAAGGAGTGCGGCTTTTATCTTGGATTAGATCGTTGGGAGTCGCCACCCCAAACAAGGCAAAACTCAGGCGATGATATGCGGGATTCGTGGCTCTTTGATTATAGCAAAAGCGAATCAGGGCAAAAAAGTCATCTACCGGAAAATCTAAGCCCAAAATACTATCAATTTCATCCACAAAGATAAAGATTTTTTCGGCGGTGACATTAGTGAGAATAACCGCTTCGATAAACTGGCTTAATTTTTGTAAAAGTGAGATATTTTCCGTTTCTTGCCACCAAGATTTTAACCGCAATTTGCCAATTAAATTAAATCCCTGCCATAATTCCGTGACAATGCCTTTATACCACTGTAAAGGAGTAATATTTTCACTACCAATTTTGGTCAGGTCAATGGTAGTACAAGCATAACCAGCTTTTTCTAAGCGCTTTCTCGTATGTACCAGCAAGGAAGATTTGCCCATTTGCCGGGAATTAAACACATAGCAAAACTCGCCTTTTACTAAGGCTTGATATAGTTGTCGATCTGCTGCACGTTCCACATAAGTGGGGGCATCACTGGCTAGACTACCACCGACTTGATAAAAGTATTCAGTCATTTTTTTCCCCTGGTTTTACTCCTTTACATAAATCTCGCTCTTTTCCCTCTAGTTCCGTATTTGTTCGCAGATAATCCCGCACCCAGTCGCAAGCATATTCCAGTTTTTTCAGAGTTCTAATTTTCTCTAAATCCCATAAGATAACGGTGCGATCGTCCCCGCCAGAAACCACAAATTTGCCATCAGCAGTAACGGCAAGAGAAATCGCCATGCTTTCATGTCCAAGTAAAGTGTCCAGTAACTTGCCTTCTAAATTCCATAATTTCACTGTATTGTCACTTCCACCTGTGGCGATTGTTTTACCGTCGGGGCTAAAAGCAACTCTTGTCAGTCCCTTACTCTCAGCGGCAATGGTTTTTACCAATGTACCATCTGATTTCCATAGTCTCAATGTATCGTCCCGACTGGCAGAAGCAATTAGATTTCCTTGGGGCGCGATCGCCACGCCGCCAACTGGGTTTTCATGTGGTAAAGTCACAATTAACGTGCCGTCTTTTTTCCATAATTTTACCGTGGCATCTTCACTGGCAGAAGCAATAGTTTCACCGTCTGGGGTAAAGGCTAATTTCCAAATTCTTTCGTCATGGGCGACAAAACTTTTTTTAAGTTGGCCGTCGATACTCCATAATTTAATCGTGCGATCGTCGCCCCCAGAAGCAATGGTTTGACCATCAGAACTAATGGCGATCGCATAAATGGAAGCTTGATGTCCGGTCAAAACTTTTCGGCGTTCAAGTCGCGGTTGATTCATATCTATGAAATCATCTACTAGATCGAAAAATTCTATGGTAAAACCATTAGTCCCGATCGCGATATTTTGCCCATTGGGAGACCAAGCAAGAGTGCGAATTCCCGGACTAGGAGTGGTAATTTTTTGGATCAACTTTCCATCAATTTGCCACAGTAGCAGGCTATTACCACCCACAGAAGCAATCAATTTACCATCTGGACTGGTAGCGAGGTCCCAAACCGTATCCTCATGTCCATAAAGTAGTTTCAACAAATTTTGTTCAAATCGCCAAAGTTTAACCGTGCCATCATCACTGGCTGAAGCTGTCATTAAACCGTCCCTACTCAGTGCCACATCCCGCACCACTCCATCATGTTTTTTTAAGGTACTAACAAGTGTGCCATCGGTTCGCCAAATTTTCACCCCACTATCATTACCACTGGTAGCAATATATTCGCCATTTTCGCTACAATCTACGCCTAAAAGTACATCTCCAGCGGGAAAAGTTGTCACCAGAGTTCCGTCTGTCCGCCACAACTTTGCGGTTTTATCTGCACTAGCCGAAACCAGTAAATTAGTTTTTTGGCAAAAGGCCACATCCCAAACCGATCCTTCATGTCCAACTAGGGTGTTTAACAATTTGCCATCAACAGTCCAAATTTTAACTAGATTATCAACTCCAGCAGAGGCAACAATTTGACTATCTCGATTAAAAGCCACATTCCAAACGGCTTTTTCATGCCCCTTCAAGGTGGTTAATAAAGTCCCGTCGGTGCGCCAAATTTTTACGGTGCGATCGCTACTAGCCGAAGCAACCATTTCCCCATTGGGGCTAAAAGCAACTCCCCAAACTGAAGCCGGGCCATGCTGAATTTTTTGTAGCGGTTTGCCATCAACCGTCCAAATGGTCACGCTGCCATCTAAACTGCCAGAAACTAAATATTTGCCGTCGGAACTAAACGCCACCCGAAAAACTGTCCCTGAATGTTTCAAATCTTGGAGCAATTTACCGTCAGACTGCCAAATTTTTACCGTTTTATCTTGACTGGCCGTGGCAATTAATTGACCATCTGAGCTAATATCAACGCTGAAAACCGTGCCTTGATGCCCGATCAAACGATTAAGTTCGTTAGTTCTATAAATTGCTTGAATTAAGGCCGTATTTACTTGTTGGGTAATTTTCCGATCCATCTGACCGAAAGATTCCATCCGCCGCTGGGCCTTAATCGCATCTATCATTGCCTCTAACCGATTATAAGAAGCAAACAAGCCTTTAGAAGAAGAAGCCAGAGCGATAATTTCGCTGATTCTTGCCTGTCGATATTGCCAAAAAGCAAATCCGCCAATTCCTGAAGAAATAGCCAAAGCCACGCTGACAACCCCTAAGATTAATCGTTGTAATTTTGCCGTCTTTTGTTCTTGGAGTAATTTTTGACTTTCCGCTTCCCTGCGTCGCTGTTCTTCAGCGAGTCGGGCTTCAACTTCTTTGATTCTGGCTGCTTCTAAGGCCAGTTGAATTTCTTTTTGCTCCAGTTCTGCACTTTGGGCTAAAAATTGATAATCTAGATCGCTTAAACTTTTCCCTTGTGCCCAATATGAAGCGTCTTTTAAAGCTTGGCCTCTTAATAATCGTGATTCATCGGTTTGCCCCGAAGCTACCCAAGCATCAAAGGTTTGAGAATAAGGTCTTAAGGCTGACAGTTGTTTGGCTACCCAGTCTAAGTTAAAAACTTCCTGATAAAGGCAGTTTTTGACTTTTAAATAACCTTGATGTTTCACGACTAATCCCGATAAAATTAGTTCAATTTGTTCGCGAGTGTCATCACTTTCTACCGCTCCTTTTTCCTCCCTGACTAAAGGGGATAAATTAGCCCCTCTTGTCAAGGGAGATTTAAAGGTATCTGCCTCTAATATATGCTGATAAATCCCCAATAATCTCCCGGCTTTTTGTTGGTTGCGTAAAAGGCGATCGCGGATGGTTCTTAAATGTTCTGGTTCATCCTGAGACTCCCAATGCTTAATCACTTGGCTTTTCACCAAACTGTCCACCCAAAATGCTTCAGTCCCAGGGGGAATATTTAATCCTTCTCCCATTGAATTCGCGGCTATTGTGACTAAATTACAGAGTTTTTGGGTCAGAAAAGGTTGGCCATTTGTCCAAGCTAAGATTTCTTTCAAGACATTTTCTGGATGACTGACATGAGCGGATAATCCTTTTAAAAGCGGCTGCGCTTGTTCAAAGGTAAATCCCCCTAAATCGATCGCCGTCCCAATATTAAAAGGAGTGCGGCTTTTATCTTGGATTAGATCGTTGGGAGTCGCCACCCCAAACAAGGCAAAACTCAGGCGATGATATGCGGGATTCGTGGCTCTTTGATTATAGCAAAAGCGAATCAGGGCAAAAAAGTCATCTACCGGAAAATCTAAGCCCAAAATACTATCAATTTCATCCACAAAGATAAAGATTTTTTCGGCGGTGACATTAGTGAGAATAACCGCTTCGATAAACTGGCTTAATTTTTGTAAAAGTGAGATATTTTCCGTTTCTTGCCACCAAGATTTTAACCGCAATTTGCCAATTAAATTAAATCCCTGCCATAATTCCGTGACAATGCCTTTATACCACTGTAAAGGAGTAATATTTTCACTACCAATTTTGGTCAGGTCAATGGTAGTACAAGCATAACCAGCTTTTTCTAAGCGCTTTCTCGTATGTACCAGCAAGGAAGATTTGCCCATTTGCCGGGAATTAAACACATAGCAAAACTCGCCTTTTACTAAGGTTTGATATAGTTGCAGATCGGCGAGACGTTCCACATAAGTGGGGGCATCACTGGCTAGACTGCCCCCCACTTGATAAAAGTATTCAGTCATGGTTTTTTTGCGGTTAATTTATGCTGGCCTGAACCATTACAACATCGGGTTAATTTAATTAAATTTATTAGATTTTCCCAGTCTATTTCCTCCTCTACTTATACTGGTTTTTAAAGCTTCTTCTGTGGCTTTGAGAAAGCGATCGCAATCCTTGAAATCCTCGATATCCTCATTGTTTACTGTCGGCTTAGTCGTTGCTAACCCCAAGCTAACTGTGACAAAACTTTCCGGGAATAAAACATAATTCGGAATATCGATCTCAATATTTAACGCCCTGACATTCTCTAGGATCCGGTGCGCTAATTCAACCGCCTCTCTGGAATCTATTTTTGGTAAAATTACCGCAAATCTATCAATATCATACCGAAAAACTCGCATATTTCCACTGGTAATTACCAGTGAAAAGGCTTGGGCAATTTGCCGTAAGCATCGCTCCGCAAGCTTGACTCCGTAGTAATCTTTATAAGGTTTGAAAAAGTCAACTTCACCGATAATCAGAGAGAGGGGAGATGCCCCATCAGATAATATATACCACTCTTGGGCTAATTGCCAATCAAAAGATTCTCGATTTCCTAATTGAGTCACTGGATCGAGGGAAAACAATTGCTTCAACTTTTTATTTTCTCGTTCCAACTCCAGGATCCGCTTGACTGGAAATGGTAAACTTACGTCATTTTCAGCTTCTAACTCAAAGCGCTGGTAAAAGTAACTGCGATATAACTCATACCTGACCTGAAATTGCTGGTCATCGAGTTTCACTAATCCAAGACTGTCTAGTTTATAAGCGAAAATTGACTGTAACCCCAGAGGTTTATGGTGCAGAATCAACTTTTTCAAAGCCAGTTTTAATTCTGGGTCATTTTCGATAATGCGGAACAGCCGCTGTAAATGTTCTTGGTAAATGCCGCGATCGCTTGTGGCAGATTTAAGCAAGTTTTCCAGGGTTTCATCTTCTGATACACTGAGGTGGTAAAACGCTAATCGCACTAACAACGGATGTCCCCCCACCATTGCCATTAATTGCTCAGTTTGCTGTCGGTTCCACTCTAAATTATGCAATTGTGCCAACTGTTCCACCTGTTCTACCGTAAACTCTGACAAAGTTAAAGGCAAGCCAATATTAAACGGTGATTGGGTAATTTTTAACGGCACATAAATTTCGGTACTATAAACGATAATTAAGCGGAGTTTCCGCCAAGTTTCTATCTGTTTCCCTTCCTCGTACCACGATCGCAGCAAAGGCAGAAAATCTTCCGTCAGTTGGGGATATTCAAATAGGTGGTTAATTTCATTCAGCACCAACACCAAAGGACGGTCAAGCTGTTCCAGGAGATGACAGCGAAAATAAACGCTACAACTTACCTTGCTGCCGATATCTTCATCCCAATATTCATCCAGTTCAGGTTCCAGATTTAATTGTGTAGTCACTTGCAGACAAAAACTACGCAAAAATCTGTCTAAATTTTTCAGCGAATCCGGATCAAATTGTTTAAAATTAATGGTGGCAATTTGATATCGTAGATTTTCCGCATGGTCAACTATTCTTAACATCAAAGAAGATTTACCCATTTCCTTCGGTGCTCTAATCCGAATTACCGCACCGGGTTTGGTAATTTCTTGGCATCCTAGCTTTTCCAGGGGTGGACGGGGAATATACAGGGATGAATTCAGGGCTACAGGGCCATTAGGATATTCTACGAGAGTATTTTTCATAAGTCAGCGGTAATTTTAAGTCAATTAATTTTATATACTAATTTACACTAATTTGGGTTTAATTTTTAGTCGTAGTCGTAGGGTGGGCAAAAAATTTTTTTCACCGGACAATATATGATATATGATGGTGGGCATTGCCCACCCGACAATATAACTTTTTCTCACCGGACAATATATGATGGTGGGCATTGCCCACCCGACAATATAACTACTCACTTTTTCTCACCGGACAATATATGATGGTGGGCATTGCCCACCCGACAATATAACTACTCACTTTTTCTCACCGGACAATATATGATGGTGGGCATTGCCCACCCTACAATATAACTACAATATAACTTGATAAAAATATTTAGTCATTTTTTTCCCCTGGTTTTACTCCATCACATAAGTGCCGGTATTTTTCCTCTACTTCCGCATTTGTTCGCAGATAATCCCGCACCCAATCACAAGCATAAGCTAATTCATCAACGCGGAGAATTTTATTGATATCCCACATCATTACAGTGCGATAGTTTCCCCCAGAAATCAAGAATTTACCGTCAGCAGTAAAAGCCACACTCTTTACTGTTCCTTGATGCCCGGGTAAAGACTTGAGTAATTTTCCCTCTAAATTCCATAATTTCACCTGATTATCAATGCCGCCAGTGGCAATCATTTGACCGTTGGGACTAAAAGCAACTCGGATTAACCCATGACTATTTGCCTTAATTATTTTGAGTAATGTTCCGTCTCTTTTCCAAAATTTAATCGTGTCATCTAAGCTAACAGAAACAATCAAATTGCCTTGCGGACTAAAAGCAACTCCCCAAATCGATCCCTCGTGACCTGTAAGGGTTTTCACTAGCCTACCATCGGGTTGCCAAAGCTTCACTGTCCGATCGTCGCTGGCAGAAGCTAGAAGTTGCCCGTCAGGACTAAATGCTAATTTCCAGATGATCTCTTTATGTGCATTAATACTGTGCAGTAGTTTACCCTCAAAATTCCAGATTTTGATCGTTTTGTCATCTCCTGCCGAAGCAATAGTTTTCCCATCGGGAGAGATCGCCACAGCAAAAATAATAGCCGGATGTCCAGTAAAAGTTCTTAACAGTTCGATCGGCGATTTATGACTGTCACCCAAATCCCAAATTTGCACAATTCCAAACAGGTTTCCTGTCACCATCATCCGACTATCTGGACTAAAGCCCACACTGAGAACACCAGATTTTGTTTCTCTGATCGTTGGCCAAAGTGTGCCATCAGAGTGCCATAATTTCATGGTATTATCCCCATTGACAGTCGCGATCGACTTCCCATCTGGGCTGGTGACAATGTCCAAAGTCGAATCATTATGACCGTAGAGTGGTTTGACAAAATCTTTATTGTGTTGCCAGAGTTTAACAGTGCCATAATCACTGGTGGAAGCAACAATCAAACCATTAGAACTCAGTGCCACATCTTGAACAGTGGTATCATGCTGCTTTAAGTCTCTAATAAATGTGCCATCTAATGTCCAAATTTTGAGATGATTATCTTTGCCACTGGTGGCAATATATTCACCCTGACAATCAACACCTAAAATGGTATTATTGCTGGGCAGAGTTTTGACTAAAGTGCCGTCTATTTTCCAGAGTTTGATAGTGCGATCGCTACTCACGGAAACCAGTAAATTAGATTGAGAACAAAATGCTAAATCCGTGACAGGATTCTGATGTCCTTCTAAGATTTTCAGCAACTTGCCATCAACACTCGCAAGTTTAATTATATTATCAAATCCGGCGGTAGCAACGATCTGACTGTCTGGACTAAAAGCTACCGCCATCGCTGATTTGTTATGTCCGATCGAGGTTTTCCAGAAAGTACCGTCAAGCTGCCATAATTTAACAGATCCATCGCCACTAGCAGAAGCAATCAGCTTACCATCAGGGCTGAAAGCAACTCCCCAAACAGGGTTTTTATCTACCTGAATATTTTTTACCAAAGTACCATCAACACGCCAAATGTTCAGAGTACCATCGAAACTACCTGAGACGAGCAAGCGACTATCAGGACTGAAAGCAACGCGATATACTGTGCCGGTATGTTTTAAGGTTTTCCATAACGTACCATCTCGTTTCCAAATTTTAACAGTTTTATCAGCACTACCAGTGGCAATTAATCGATCGTCAGGACTAATTGCCACTCCCAGCACGACACCTTTATGACCGATTAAACGGTTAAATTCATTGTTGCTATAAGCCGATTGTCTCAAGGCAATTTCTACATCTTCAGTTATTTTACTATCTACACCCCCCAAACTTTCTAATCTTTGTTTGGCTTTAATGGCATCAATCATCGCATCTAACTGATTATTGGAAGAAAACAAGCCTTTAGAAGAAGACGCTAGGGCTTTAATTTCACTAATTCTTGCTTCTCGATATTGCCAAAAAGCAAATATACCAATTCCTGAAGCAATGGCGAAAGCCACGCTGACAACTCCTAACATTAACCGTTGTAATTTCGCGGCTTTTTGTTCTTGTTTGAGTCGGGCTTCTACTTCTTTCGTTCTAGCCGCTTCTAATGCTATTTGTGTTTCTTTTCTATCCAGTTCGGCACTTTGGCTTAAAAACTGATAATCTAAATCGCTTAAACTTTTGCCCTGAGCCCAAAGTTGAGCATCTTTTAAGGCTTCACCTCGCAAGAGTCGCGATGTATCCGTTTGCCCCGAAGCTACCCAAGCATCAAAAGTTTGAGAATAAGGTCGCAGGTTAGAGAGTTGTTCCGCCACCCATTCTGGATTAAAAACTTCCTGATAAAGCCAGTTTTTAACTTTTAAATATCCTTGATTTTTTACCAGTAATCCCGATAAAATTAGTTCCACTTGTTCCCGACTATTATCACTTTTGATCCTCCGATCGCCACCCATTAAAACGGGAAGTGAATTAGATTCTAATCTATCTATTTTATCCCCCATTCTTAAGGGGTATTTGGGGTTATTTGCCTCTAATATATGCTGATAAATTACCAATAATCTACCGGCTTTTTTTGGGTTGCGTAAAAGGCGATCGCGTATCGTCCTAAAATGTTCTGGTTCATCCTGGGATTCCCAATGGTGAATAATGTACTTTTTCACTAAATTTTGCACCCAAATTGGCTCACTCCCAGGATCGATAGTTAAACCTTCTGTCATTTCTGAGGCAGCGATCGCCACTAACTTACAGAGTTTTTGGGTCAAAAAAGGTTGGCCATTTGTCCAAGCTAAGATTTCTTTTAATACGGTTTCTGGATCGTTCACATACTCTGATAATCCTGGTAAAAGAGGCTGCGCTTGTTCTAAGGTAAATCCCCCTAAATCTATAGCGGTGCCAATATTAAATGGAGTCCGGCTTTTATCTTGGATTAGATCGTTGGGAGTGGCTACCCCAAATAAGGCAAAACTGAGGCGGTGATATGCGGGGTTAGTGGCTCTTTGATTATAGCAAAAGCGAATCAGGGCAAAAAAGTCATCTACCGGAAAATCTAAACCCAAAATACTGTCAATTTCATCCACAAAAATAAATATTTTTTCGGCGGTGACATTGGTGAGAATAACCGATTCGATAAACTGGCTTAACTTTTGCAAATCTGAGATATTTTCCGTTTCTTGCCACCAAGATTTTAACCGCAATTTGCCAATTAAATTAAATCCCTGCCATAACTCCGTGACAATACCTTTATACCACTGTAAAGGAGTAATATTTTCACTACCAATTTTGGTCAAGTCAATGGTAGTACAAGCATAGCCAGCTTTTTCTAAGCGCTTTCTCGTATGTACCAGCAAGGAAGATTTCCCCATTTGTCGGGAATTAAACACATAGCAAAATTCGCCTTTAATTAAGGCTTCATAAAGTTGGCGATCGGCCAAACGTTCCACATAAGTGGGGGCATTTTTCCCTAGACTGCCCCCCACTTGATAAAAGTATTTAGTCATGGTTTTGCTGATTTGAATATTTCAGCCATTACCTCAAACATTAGACTGGGTTGATTGGATTAAATTAATCGGCTTGAGAGGCCGTTTCCTCCTTGATTTTTACTGGCTTTTAATGCCAATTCTGTTGCCATTACTAACTCTTTACTACTATTATTTGCTTGCGGCATAGTTGTGGCAACTCCTAAGCTAACCGTAACAACTTTTTCGGGAAAAAAAATATAATTAGGAATCTTGAGATCGATATTTAAATTTTGGACATTTGTGATAATTTTACTGCCAATTTTTATGGCTTCTCTGGTATCAATTTTCGGCAAAATCAGAGAAAATTTAGCCTCTCCATACCGAAAAACTCCCATATCTTCACTGGAGATTACTTCACGAAATACTTGGGCAATTTGCTGCAAGCAACTTTCGCCACTTGGCAATCCGTAGTAATCGCTATAAATTTTGTAAAAGTCAACTTCCCCGACAATCAAAGATAGAGGGGATTTTGAATCCGATAATAATTGCCACACCGCAGGTAATTCCCGATCGAAGTATTGTCTATTCCCCACCCGTGTCACGGGATCGAGGTTAAATAATTGTTTCAATTTTTGGTTTTCTGCTTCCAACTCAACGATCCGGCTGACTGGAAATACTAATAACGGATCTGCTTGAGATTCTAACTTAAATTTTTGGGAAAAATAACGGCGATATAACTCATAGCTGACCGGCAATTGCTTGCAATTTATTTTCAATAATCCGAGACTGTCTAGTTTATAAGCGCTAATGGATTGTAAGCCCAGACTTTTGTGGTTGTGCAGAAACTCTTTAAAGGCATTTTTTAATTCTGGATCTTGTTCTAGGGTTTGCCAAATTCGCTGTAAATGTTCTTGGTAAATGCCGCGATCGCTTGTCGAAAATTTAAGCAAGTTTTCCAGGGTTTCATCTTCTGACACACTGAGGTGATAAAAGGCTAATCTGACTAAAAACGGATGGCCTCCCACCATTGCCATTAATGCCTCAGTTTGGTGCCGGTTCCAATCTAAATTATGTAATTTTGCTAAATCTTCCACCTGTTCTACCGTAAACTCTGGCAAGGTTAAAGGCAAGCCAATATTAAACGGTGATTGGTTAATTTTTAACGGCACATAAACTTCGGTACTATACACGATAATTAACCGGAGTTTTTGCCAAGTGTCTATCTGTTTGCCTTCCTCGTACCACGAACGCAGCAAAGGCAGAAAATCTTCCGTCAGTTCGGGATGTTCAAACAGTTGGTTAATCTCATTCAGTACCAACACCAAAGGACGGTCAAGCTGTTCCAAGATATGCCAGCGAAAATATAGGCTACAGCTTACCTTGCTGCCGATATTTTCATCCCAATATTCATCCAGGTCAGGTTCCAGGTTTAATTGTTTAGTCACTTGCAGACAAAAACTACGCAAAAATCGATCTAAGTTTTTGAGAAAGCTGCTATCAAATTGTTGAAAATCAATGGCAGCAATGTGGTATCCTAATTTTTCTGCCCGGTTCACAATTCTTAGCATTAGGGAAGATTTGCCCATTTTCTTGGGCGCCCGGATCCGAATTACCGCACCGGGTTGGCTAATTTCTTGGCATCCTTGCCTTTCCAGGGGTGGACGAGGAATATACAGGGATGAATTCAGTGCGACTGGGCCATCAGGATATTCGATTAGAGTATTCATCATAAGTCAGCAGGAATTCTAAGTTGTAGGGTGGGCAAAAGAGTTTGCCCACCCTAGAATATAACATTCGTAGGGTGGGCAAAAACTTTTCCTCACCGCACAATATATGATCGTGGACTTTTGCCCACCCTACAATATAACTCTTGCCCACCGGACAATATATGATGGTGGATTTTTGCCCACCCTAGAATATATGATGGTGGGCAATGCCCACCCTACAATTTATTTTTCCCTGTACTGAACAAATTAAAGTAAGAACGATGAATCAACAACCCGTACAAGTGATTGGTGGTGGACTTGCTGGGACTGAAGCCGCGTGGCAAGTAGCCCAAGCGGGAGTGCCTGTGGTTCTCCATGAAATGCGCCCAGTGCAAATGACCCCCGCCCACCATAGTGAGGAGTTAGCCGAGTTAGTTTGTAGTAATTCTTTTGGGGCAAAAGCAAGCGATCGCGCCGCCGGATTACTCCATGAAGAATTGCGACAACTAGGGTCAATTATTATTGGCAAAGCAGACGAACATTCAGTTCCCGCTGGTGGGGCGCTGGCGGTCGATCGCGGAGTATTTAGTCGAGAACTAACGGAAACTTTGGCCAATCATCCATTAATTGAACTGCGCCGGGGTGAAGTGCAAAATATTCCCTTAGATGCCATTACCGTACTCACCAGCGGGCCCTTAACCAGTGCGGCATTAACGGCGGATTTACAACAGTTTACCGGCATGGAATATATGAGTTTTTTTGATGCCGCCAGCCCCATTGTTTTGGGGGAATCAATTAACTTTAATATTGCCTTTCGTGCCTCTCGTTATGATAAAGGAGATGCGGACTATATTAACTGTCCCATGAACCGAGAACAATATCTTAATTTTTGGCAAGAATTATGTGCCGCCGAACAAGCAGAATTAAAAGACTTTGAACGAGAAACCGCTAAATTTTTTGAAGCCTGTTTACCCATTGAAGAGATGGCCAAACGGGGGGAAGATACTATGCGGTATGGGCCATTAAAACCCGTGGGACTAAATGACCCGCGCACGGGGGAACGTTATTATGCGGTGGTGCAATTGCGCCAAGAAGATAAGGCGGGGAATTTATGGAATATGGTCGGATTTCAAACTAATTTGAAATGGGGGGAACAAAAGCGGGTTTTTCAGCTAATTCCCGGCTTAGAAAATGCGGAATTTATCCGCATGGGGGTGATGCATCGGAATACGTTTATTAATTCTCCAGAATTGCTCGATTCTACGTTACAATTTAGAACCAGACCCACGTTATTAGCGGCTGGTCAACTAATTGGAACGGAAGGTTATACCGCAGCAGCGGCTGGGGGTTGGTTAGCGGGAACAAATGCGGCTAGAATTGCTTTAGGTTTGCCTCCGGTGGCGTTACCGGAAACGACGATGATGGGCGCATTATTTGCGTTTATTAGTTCAGCTTCGCCCAAACATTATCAACCGATGCCGCCGAATTTTGGCATTATTCCTGATTTACCTCAAAAGGTGAGAAGTAAGCCAGAACGTTATGGCAAATATCGCGATCGCTCTTTAGGGGATTTAGCTAATTGGCGCCGGAATATTTTCCAGCCATTAGTAGCGGTTTAATTTATACCATTTCGTTCTCGGTCTGTGGTGCGTTACGGCTGGAATCAGGGTTAATTGTTTATTGCTTAAATCAATTGCCAGCCTAACACACCCTACATTTTGCTATATATGATGGTGGGCAATGCCCACCCTACTTACCTGTGGTGCGTTACGGCTGGAATCAGGGTTAATTGTTTATTGCTTAAATCAATTGCCAGCCTAACACACCCTACATTTTGCTATATATGATGGTGGGCAATGCCCACCCTACCATATATGATGTTAGGCCATTTCCGCGAATACCATTTTGGGGATTAATTGAGGAGGTTCGCTATCAGAAATTACGGCAATGCCTAGAAATTCCCCAGCTTCAGAATGGACTCGAAAAGCTGAATTTTCTGTCGGTGACTGGTTAGATAAAAACTCGGTAATTTTCTGCCCTTGGCACCAACGACGAGCGATCGCATTTTCCAGAGTAATTTCTGGTAAATGGATTAACCCGGTTACGGGCGAAATCAAATTAAAACTGCCCGATTGTAACTGAGTTTCTAACTCTTCAAAGGTGATACTTTCCTCAAGAGTAAAGCCACTACTTTCGGTGCGAGTCAAATGGGCCAGAGTGCCCCCCGTACCGAGACGCTGCCCCAGGTCACGAGCGATCGCCCGAATATAAGTTCCCGGCCCACAGGCGATCGCCAGATCCAATTCAGGAAAGTCCCCATCACGCCAATCTAGGAATTTAATCTCGGAAACCTCCACCTCCCGGACAGGCACCTCCACCGCTTCCCCGCGACGGGCTAAATCATATAATCGTTGACCTTGGACTTGAATCGCACTATAAGCCGGTGGGACTTGGGGAATTTTACCGACAAATTCCCTCAAAACAGCGATCGCGACCTCCGGCAATCGCTCCACGGACACCGGCTCACAAGTCAACATTTCCCCTTCTAAATCATCGGTCGTCGTGGTTACACCTAAGCGAATCGTAGCGCGGTAAGCTTTATTTTGGGGCAAATACTGCAACAATCGAGTTGCCCTACCGACCGCCACGGGCAAAACCCCAGTGGCCGCAGGATCCAAAGTGCCAGCGTGACCCACACGCTTAGTCCGCAACAGTCGTCGGATGCGGGCGACACAATCGTGGGAAGTCATTTGTGCAGGTTTATTCAGACTCAAAAATCCGGACACGGCATTAAACAATGAGTAGTGATTGATATTGTACTATTAACTACTGTTTTAACCACTGTTACTTAGCAGGAAGATGCTCTCGGCCTGCCATTTACCATCAGAAAAATTTTTTACCTATTTTGCCCTGATTCAGCAGAAGCAGTCATCAATTCTAGTGGACAAATCGATGTCAAAAGTGTTAATGATGAGGGAGGACATAAATGAGGGGTCTAACCCCTCATTCAGGGCTGCGGCTACCAGAAAAATTTTGTTGTACTCAGCCAAGGAGACATCGGTGATGTTAAGAGCTAATTCAACGTTTGGTTTTACCCCGGATTTACTAGGAACTTTTGCCAAACCACAGACCGGAAGCAAATCCCCCAAGCCTTTGCCGGGGCAAAATCAGCGCCATGGCAATGCTCATCAAGCCCACCAACAGGATCATCAAGCAGTCAGTGATGTTGTCGCCAAAAATAGCCACGATCGGGGTGTCAGTAAACCTGTCAGTAAATCTGTCAGCAAACCTGTCAGTAAACCTGTGACGAATGATTGGCAAGAATTCTTGCTTAAAATTGGTCAGCAATTCCGTGATGTTCGCATTTCCCTGGGAATGTCGCAGTACCAACTCCATTACCAAACCCTCGTACCGATCGCCCATATTCAAGCCTTGGAAGCCGGACAAATTGAAGCCTTGCCCACGGCAGTCTATGTGCGAGGATTTGTGAGAAAAATTGGTACAGCTTTGGGGTTAGATGGCGATCGCCTAGTGGATTCGATGCCTGAAGCCGATCCAGCCAGAGTCATCCTGGGTTCTGGGTGTTTATTGTCCAAGTCTTCTCCGTCGCCAATTCTCCTAACTCGGATGCATTTATATATGGGCTATTTTGCCCTGTTGCTCATATCCGGTGTTTGGTTACAACGGCAAGAAAATGCAGCCCAAACTCAAATAGAAAAGTCAGCTTTCTCTGAAATTCAGGCAAATGCCAGCACTGAAACAAAATCCTCTACTCAACCTTAGCCATCAGCGGGGCGGAAATGATCCGGTAAAACCAGTGCTTGAAATCTCAATGCTCGATCTAAAAAGCGATTGATCTGCTTCCAATTTTGATTAACTGACCCGTAGGGATTCCACTTGGGTGATTTTTGACCCTGGTTGAATTCCTCGATTTCTTTCTTCTAGGTCTGAACTGCGAATCTGTTTCTTTTCCGGTCTTAAGTAGCATCTGGAATTACTTGATGCTTTGATTTCGGGTTAAATCAATATCAAACTGAATATAACTGAATTGGCACTGATGGCCGTGAATAATAAACTGCGATCGAAACTCAATCCCTGAACCAATAAAATGCTCCCACAAATTGTTCGCACCCTAATCAATTTGCTTCCGGGCAAGTCTCACCAAAGCTTCTTGCCCAATGGTTCTTATGCCACTGTTGTTCCGCAAAATTGTCGGGGACTTCGACATCAGCGGTCTGCTGATTTCTTTATTCCCCAAAGACTCACCCCAGACAGCAGTAATTTACTTTCCCAGTCAATCATTCAAGCCAAGGAATCTACCGGCAGCTTGGAAATTTGGGATGTCTTGGCGGCAATGGTCACGGATCCATCCTCCAGACGGATTGCTTTAATTGGCAGTCCGGGGAGCGGAAAAACAAGCTTATTGGAGTATATACAGCGCAGTTATGCGGAAAATCGGCACAAAGAGCACCATTCTGGAGTTCCTCACCTGATTCCCGTCCGCTTGTGTTTGCCGGATATTCAACGGATGATTGCCCAAAATCCTCCATTGAGTTTGGTGGAACTGATCGCACCAGGAGAAACCCCGGAAAAACAACAATGGTCTTGGTTGCTGAATCGGGGAGAGTGTTTGGTGATGTTGGATGGTTTGGATGAAGTGGATAGCAGTAACGATCCAGACGATTCGCGGGAGCGATCCGCTTTGGGGAATTGCACCAGTGCGCGGGGTCAGATTAGCCACTGGATCGAGCAGCAGATGCAAGCTTATCCCAATACTCCGTTTATTATTACTGCCACTTCCCATGCTTATCACCTCAGACCTTTGGCAGATGTGGGAATGGTTCTGGAGTTGCAGCCGTTTAGCGATCGACAAATTCAAGAATTTTTGCATCATTGGTATCAGGTCAGCGATCGCTATTCCTCATCGCAGTTTGCCCCAGAAATGAATATTGAGAATAAAAGTAAGCGATTGCTGGGTGAGATTAAATCGGTGCGATCGGTGGCGAATATGGCCACCAACCCATTATTACTCACGGCGATCGCCCTGGTCTACGATTTGGGTCAAATTCCCCCTCGCCGAGTAGAACTTTATCAAGCCCTTTGTGATGTCTTGCTGAATCCAATAGGTAAAAAAGAAGAGGGTTTCATGCTTAAGAAAACTTTCTTACAAAAACTGGCTTTGGGCTTAATGGAGCAAAAAACTAGCCAATTTACTAGCAACTCATTAGGCACGCTGTTAGGAGAAAAAGTAGCCCCATTACCTGAATTAGAAAGTTTCGGGGGTTTATTAGTTGAAATTCAACCCGGAGTTTATAAATTTTCCCATAAAATTTTTCAAGAATATTTAGCAGCAGTCGAAATCAAGGATTCTCAGCAAGAAGAATTACTGGTGAAAAATATTCAACATCTCTGGTGGCATGAAACAATCAAATTTTATACTGCCATGAGTGAAAATTATCTCACGAATGTGATCGAAGCGGCGCTCTTGGAACCAAACACCTTAAACTTAGCTTATGATTGCTTGCAGGATTGCTGGCAGGATAATTGTAATGTGCCGTTGCCCCTGCAAAAAATCTTTAACCAGAAATTAGATAGCGCCCTGGAATCAACCACCCCCAGCATTTTTAAGTCAGCGGCCAAAGTGCGGTTAAAACAACGCTGCCAAAACTTGTTGCAAAGTCAAAAGTCTGTAGCGATCGATCCTGATTATATTACTAATGCCGAATATCAATTATTTATTGACGATCGCCGCAAATTGGGTCAATCTCGCCAACCGGATCATTGGTCAAGCAGACAATTTCCCCCTGGAGAGTCTCAGGAGGCGATCGCCGGAGTCCGGGGCAGTGATGCGGAGGAATTTTGTGAATGGTTAACCCAACAATATGCGGGGTATGGGGTTAAATTTCGCTTACCTACTTTCGCCGAAGTGCAAAGTCATCCAGCCCATGAAGAACATCTAGGGGCGTGGTGTTATGCAGAAAAAGATAAGGCGATCGCGGGATTTTCTGACCAATTCTGGCAACAATGGCAACAGCAAATTGCGATCGTCCTGGATCGTGACCTGGAACATTTGCGTCGTCAACAAAAAGCCTTAAAGCTTGACTTAACTCGCGCCTTAACTCGTGAGATAGCCTTAAAACTAGCTGAAGCGGAAAAACAGCAATTGCTTGAACAAATTTCTCAACGATTACAGCGGGGTAAATCCCACGAACTCGTCAAAAATTTAGCTCATATTCACGAGTTAGTATTTACCTTAAGTAATGTCGATAAGTTTGAACAAATTCGGGAATTTGCCCTAAAAATTTCTAAAATTCGCCAGCTTTTTGCTTTGCGCCAACTGCTGCGATATAATCCCGGTGAATTTGACATAATTCGGCAGGATTTTTTGCTGATTTATATCTGTTTTAATTGCTTAAATAATTATCAAATCACGATGACTGAAAATTCAGCGATGTCTTGGTCGTACTCTCAGAATGTTGCCAAAGAACTGCTGAAACCTAGTCACTACTATGAGCAAAAGAAAAATGAAGCCCTCAATCTTTATGCTTTTTTTGTCCTCATCCATCAGCGTCATTTTCACCAATTGCCCGCTTTTGAAGGAATTAGAATTGTTAAAGAATCCGTCGCATAAATGAGATATCATCCGGTTGTAAAAACCGGATTTAATATCACAAAGCAACATAATAGCAAATAAATTTCACAAAACTATTTACTCGTGATTGGGAATATAACTTTTAAAAGTCATAAACCCGATCGCATCAGGATTTTTGAGAATTTCTTCGGCTAATAAAAATCCGGCAATTGACCAGGTTTGATACTTCCGTGATTCTTTACCCACTAAACGGCCATTTTTGCCATCATAATATTCCGCCCAATCATCTTTTTCCAATCGGGCAGCGGCAATTTCGATCGCTTTTTCCGCCAGTTCTGGTCTGCCGGTTTTATACGCCGCAGCGGTTAACATCCACAGCAAAACCGGCCAATTTCCTCCGTTATGATAAGACCAAGGGCGGTTTTTGGGATCGCATCCCGTCAATATTTCCCAATCGCGATATTTTAGGGCTGGAAAACAAATTTTCATCGGCATACAGCCAACTAAATCCTCCCACCGCTGTGCGATCGCATTCATAATTTTTTGAGACTGCTGTTCGCTGGCAAGACCAGAAAGAATTGCCATCAAATTTCCCACTGTAAAAAAGCGACAATCTAGATGGGATGGGCCTAAATTACCCGCCAGATAGCCCCCGTCTTCTGTCAGCCAACGACTTAATTGATCGTAAGGAATTGAGTCAGAATAAATATTAAATTGATTTAGGGCTGCTTCGCCATATTCTTCACTTTTAAACCGATAAATCTCATTTAACCTTTCCAAGTCCAGCCAATAATGACGGCGAATGTGATTAATTAGCGGTTGGAAGCGATTAGTCACCGCCAAATTCACATCAGCATTTTCGGCGTTATTGACTAACAATTCTTGAGCCGCACATAAGGCAGTATAAAATAATGATTGAATCTCTAACGGATGTCCGTTAATGCCCATGCGTCGGTCAATCATGCAAGCACCATCGGGAACCAAAAGGGTGGGATACATATCAAAGCGAGCGGATAGGCAAAGTCCCATGATTAACCGAATTCCTTTTTGGAATTCTGGTTGATGTGCTAGGGTGTAATCACCCGTGACTTTGACATAAGCTCGTAATAAAAATAGCCACCAAAGACAAGAGTCAACAGGGGTGACTCGACCGATCGCATGATCCCCAAAATCCGCTCGTAAAGATTGATTTCCGGCATCGGCGACCACCTTAAAACTGGCAGGCATTAAGCCTCGACCGGGTTCGAGAAAATCGAGTTGTTTTTCTTTAATTTGCAGTTTTAAGGTTTGAATCAGAAAATTATGGACAATTTCTGTATTTCCCCGAATTAAAAAGACCAAGGCGCAGGGAACAAAATCGCGAATAAAGCACTGATCGTAATTGAGGGCTTCTACGGTAGGATCTGATGCGGCCACCGTGCCAATCGGTTGATTGTGGTGATAGATAATTGTATTTTTCAGAAGTTGCCACGCTTGCTCGTTTAAGTGTTCTCTCAAAGTAGTAGATTTGTTCATTGATAAATTAGGGGAACATTGCTCCCAAAACGTCAGAAAAATTTAAGGGTTTGGCGATCGCGCATCACATAAATGCTGTTCACCCTTGACCAGGCTACTCGCGAAATTGCCAGTCCACCTCATCAGGTTATACTAATTTTATCGGTAATTTTGTAAAATATTTATAAAATTACCGATAAAATATTGCTACATATCAACGATTAAAGATTCCCCCTATTCCCCAATGGCGGCTAGGGGGGATCTATCGATGCAGACTGATTAGCATTCTTCGGGCAAAAAACTGAGATAACAAGCTGAGATAAAAACATGAGATATCGTCGGTGGAAAGGTTAACCCGTTAAGTCAATGCTGGGGTCAAAAAAACGCCGAAAACTAGCAAAAATCGCCGGATTAGGCGAATAATGCCGCACCTGTTCCCCTATCCGCACTTGGCGAATGGGGACTAATTCCATCACACTATTACTCATCGCCATTGCTTCAAATCCCCGGATCAGATCCTCAGTCCAAGGTTCTTCCTGGACTAACTGCCCCTGACTCCTCAACCAGTCAATCAGTTGCGATCGCATCAAACCGGGCAAAATTCCCCCGTTGTCAGGGGGAGTCCACCAGCGTCCGTCTTGCCACCCCCAGAGATTGCCAATACTGGTTTCCAGCCATTGACCCCGGTCATCCACCAAAATCGCATCGTCAGCCCCTTGCTGTTTTGCCCCTTGTAACGCCAACCAACAAGCTAAATAATTGCCGGTTTTATGGTCGGGCAGCGATCGCCGAAACTGGGGCGCATCCCACACCACCACGGAAATCCCTTGCTGCTGTTTTGCGGCTAAATCCCCAGGCAGCGATCGCCCGGTAATTAATTCTCGACCATCGGGAAAAATCGTCACCCGCAACACCGACCAATGGGCAATCATCGCGGACGCCCCTTCACGAATTTGTTGCCAGTTTGGTTCGGGCCAGCCAAAGATATTTAAACTATGTTTGAGGCGATCGCAATGTCCTGTCCAATTAGTCATCGGATGATCCAAAGACCCCCCATAAACTCGTAAAGTCGTAAACACTGTCGCCCCATAAATCAACCCTGGATCGTCAATTCTCAACGCTAAAATTCCAGAATCTTGCAATTTTCCCTGATACCAAAATACTTGCAAAGTCACGATCGCACCCTATCTGAAAGTTTAACTTATAGGCAATTTATCGTAGGTTGGATAGATCGAAGCGAAACCCAACTTATAAGTATAGTTATGAAGTGTAAAAAAACTTGTCATTCCCGCGAAGGCGGGAATCCAGAAAACCTCTGTACTTCCGAAGGGACAATAACCGCTATAATTTTTGTTGGGTTTCGTGGACGGTGGACCCAACCTACGGACTCTATATATGGGGTATTATATGGGGTATTGGTGCGTTACGCTTTGCGCTTTCACACCCTACCGATCGCGCTTGTATGTAAGTCCTGACGGTGAAATTTCGCCTCCTTCGGCTGCCTCCCGTTGCCCCTGCTTGCCCTGTTTCCCTCATTTTCCTCATTTTCCTCCTTTGGGGATAACGATTTTTCCTTTGCCGCGATCGAAGGCGATCGAGTCACACCGATCGCCCCATCCAACTTCACCCCAACCAAATTAGCGCTAGTAAAATCAGTATCTAGCAGGGTCGCACCTGTCAGGTTCGCATTCAACAAATTAGCATTTCTCAAATTAGCGCCGGTTAAATCCGCATCACTCAAATCCGCTCCTACTAAATTTACATCACGCAAATCTGCATAAGAGAGATTTGCCCCAGTCATTTTAGCCTCCTGGAGATTAGCCCCTTGAAAATTAGCCCCCACACTATTAGCTTTTTCTAAATTAACCCGAATTAAATTAGCCCCAAATAAATTCGCCCCTTGAAGATCGGCGGCAAAAAGATTGCAATTCACCAAGCTAGAAAAGGTCAAATTTGCCCCAGCTAAATTAGCGCGATCGAGTTTTGCCTCCAACAAGTTGCTACCTTTGGCTTGCACCCCCTGAAGTATGGCAGCGGTCAGGTCAGCATGAACCAAATTTGCAAAACTTAGTTGACAACCACTCAATAAAGCATTTTGTAAATTTGTTCGACTCAGATTAGCAAATAATAACTGCGCCCCTCTCAGGTCAGCACCACTGAGATTAAGACCCGCAAGGGCTGCTTGATTTAGGTAGCCACCTTGACATTGTTTCGTAGCAATTAATCGACTGATCTCAGGGCGATCGCTCATCATATCCCGATCGTTTCTGGAATTATCCGCCATATAAACCTCCTTAATAGTTGTTGGTTGTTTGTTGTTTGTTGTTTGTTGTTTGTTGTTTGTTGTTTGTTGTTTGTTGTTGGTTGTTTGTTGTTTGTTGTTGGTTGTTTGTTGTTTGTTGTTGGTTGTTTGTTGTTAGTTGTTTGTTGTTGGTTGTTGGGTAGGGATTCTTTGGTTGTTAGTTGTTGGTTGTTGGGTAGGGATTCTTTGGTTGTTAGTTATTAGTTAACATATGCAAAAATTATGAATAACCGCTATCCGTAGGGTGTGTTAGCGAAGCGTAACGCACCAATTCGCTATATATAGATTAATTGCGTAATTCCTAATATAAATATTTGTCATGTGATTTCAGATATAAAAAAATATCCCAACATTTTTTATATTGATATTGCCGGGGAAATGCCGGGGAAATATTAAATGCATCGATCGCCCAAAAAATCTCTTCAATTTTTAAACTAACTACTTATTAATTAATCATTCAAACTCCAAAGGCTTATTTCAGGATTTTTTTTGAGCAAATAAAATAGACCAGATTTGATTATAAAAAACCCCCCTTAAAAAAGGAGGGTTGGGGCGATCGACGCCGGTATTCTGGCAGAGATAAAATATCGAAAACGGCGGCAATATCTATTAAAATTAAGACATTCCGGGACGAGGTAGCGCCAAACCATTCACCCCACCGGGATAAGTTCCGGTTTCTCCATTCGTCATATAAGCCGAATTCGGAATTACCCGATTCTGGGGATAATTTGGCGGATAATTTTGGGGATAATTTGGCGGATAATTTGGCGGATAATTTGGCGGATAATTTTGGGGATAATTTGGCGGATAATTTTGCTGCATCATCGGATTATGATAAATCCCGATCGCCCCCTCTAACTTCGCCCCGCCCAGATTTGCCCCCGTAAGATTTGCCCCCGTAAGATTCGCCCCACGCAAGTCCGCATGACAAAGATTCGCATTTCTCAAATCAGCATTACTCAGATTAGTATCTTTTAAATCTGCATCTACTAAACGCGCCCCACTCAAATCAGCATTAGATAAATTCACTTCTAACATTTGCGCTTGACCCAAATTAGCGCCACTCAAGTGAATTCCACTCAAATTCGCATGATTTAACTGCGCCCCAATCAGATTTGCCCCTTGAAATTCCGCTCCACTTAAGTGGGCTTCGGTTAAATTACTATGAACGCAATTAGCAAAACTCAGATCGGCCCCACTCAAGTTTGCTCCCGCGAGATTAGCTTCAAACAAATTAATACTTTTCGCATCTAAACCACTCAGGTCAGCATTTTTCAGATTTGCTCCCATTAAATTAGCAAAACTGAGATCCGCCCCACTTAAATTCGCTTGACTCAGATTCGCCCGATTCAGATTGGCAAACAGTAACTTGGCCCCACTCAGGTCCGCTTGACTCAGATTAAATCGAGGTAAGTTGGCATCATTCAAAATGCCCCCTTGACATTGTTTCGTTTCTAGTAAGCGTTTGATGTTATTTGCATTCATATTGTTTTTTCGATCGGTGAGATTTTAGACTATGCGGCAGGGACATTATGGTGTAGGTATGGTGTAGGGTAGGCCGAAGCCCACTCTAGATCGGCGACATCAGGCGACATCAACTGGATCGGCATAAGCGATCGCCACTTAAGCCATAAGTTGGCGGTGATGATGATTATATTTTGTCAGGAGTTTAGTTGCTTGGAGCGCAGGAATCGGACGACTAAACAAAAAACCTTGCATATCTTCACAGTGCATCCGTCGCAACACTTCCAGTTGTTCCACGGTTTCTACCCCTTCAGCGATCACCCGCAGATTTAAGGCGCGACCGAGAGCAATCACCGCTTGAGCGATCGCCCGATCTTGCTCATCTATGCCAATATCCTGGACAAAAGACTTATCCACTTTCAAGGAATGGAAAGGAAATTTTTGCAGATAACTCAGGGAAGAATAACCCGTGCCAAAATCATCCATCGACAGGTGAACCCCCAGAGACTCCAATTCACCGAGCACCTTGCCAGTCCATTCCACATTTTGCATGGCGATCGTTTCCGTAATTTCCAACTCCAGCAAATTCGCAGGCAGACCCGTTGCGCTTAAAATTTCTGCCACCCGCTCGACTACATTCGGTTCTTGAAACTGACGGGCCGAAAGATTAACTCCCATCCGCAGGGGTGAAAAGCCCGCTTGCAACCAAGATTGATTTTGCTGGCAAGCACTGCGTAAAACCCACTCCCCGATCTCCACAATCAGTCCCGTTTCTTCTGCCAAAGGAATAAAGCGACTGGGGGGCACCAGACCGAACTCTGGATGTTGCCAACGCACCAATGCTTCCATGCCAACGATTTTCCGAGTTTTCACATTCACTTGCGGCTGATAGTGTACGTGAATTTCGCCGCGTTCTAAAGCCGCGTGCAAACTATTTTGCAAGGTCAGCAACTCCGAAGCTTCAGAATTCATCGTCGCACTGTACAATCGGTAAGTCGATCGCTGTTCTTTCGCCTGGTATAAAGCCACGTCCGCGTTCCCCAGCAAGGTTTCCATATCTTGCCCATCTTGAGGATAGACCGCCATACCAATGCTAGTGGAAATATGTAGTTGATGTCCGTCCAAGTCAAACACGGGTTTTAACGCGGCAATAATTCTTTGGGCAACATGAACCGCATCATCAGGAGTATGAATTTGCGGCAGCAGCAAAGTAAACTCATCACCCCCCCAACGGGATAGAGTGTCATGTTGACGCAGACAATGACAAACCCGTTGGGCGACTTGCTGCAAAAGTAAATCCCCGATCGCGTGACCCAGAGTATCGTTAATGGTTTTAAAGCGGTCTAAATCCAAAAACATCACTGCCAAGTGATAACCGTGATGTTGGGCTTTGGTTAACGCTTCCAGCAGACGTTGATTATACAATGCCCGGTTTGGCAGTCCCGTCAGCAGATCGTGAAACGCTTGATAGTTGACTTTTTCTTCCGCGTGCTTGCGTTCCGTGATGTCACTAATTAAGCCATCATAGGAAACAATCTCACCGTGGCTATTTTTGCGGACAACCGGGGTATTTCTCACCCAACGGAGTTCGCCATTTTTGTGAATAATCCGGTGTTCCAAGGGTTCGGCTTTTCCTTCAGTCAGAATTTGCGCCGTTTGCTGTCTCACTGCTTCCAAATCTTCTGAGTAAACAATTTCATCCCAGCGGTGAGGATCCGCTTGATATTCTGCTGGGGTATAACCTGTAACCGCAATGCAACCGTGACCATGATCCGTGGCGATCGCCTTGCCATTTTTCACTTTCACCGTATAAATATAGTCGGTCACAGAGCCCAGGAGTTGTTTATACCGGGCTTCACTTTCTCGGAGTGCTTGTTCAGCCTGTTTGCGTTCCGTAATATCGATACCAGTGGTCATAATTGCCGGTTCCCCTTCATAAATCACCGGAGTAAAAGTAGAAGCCATCTGAATTTTATGGCCATCAATTCTAACCAGTTGATGTTCAACCGGGTCTTGGGTGCCGTTATTTTGGCTGGCTTGTTTAAATTGAGCTTGAATCAGTGGTTTATAATCTTCTAACCAAAATTTTTTAAACGGTTTACCCAGAACCAGCTTATAATTCCTAGTCCCTAAAAGTTTTAAGGCGGTGGGATTGACAAAGACTAATTTGCCTTTTTTGTGAACAAAAATTGCCGCTGGGGATAGTTCAATCAGATGACGATAACGCTCTTCACTACCTTTGATAGTTTTTTCCATCTGCTTGCGATCGCTCAGATCGAAAGCCGTTCCCAATAAGCCAAAACTCCGGTCGAACTTAATTAAGTTCACCGTAAAATCAACCCAGCGTTCCTCGCCGGTTTTGGTCAACATTTTAACTTCACCTTTCCAGGTGACAGGCTGCTGACTATTTTTTTTATGCTGCAAACTTTTTTTAATTTCTTGATGAAATTCGGGATGAATCACCTGCCAGCAATTCATGGTGAGCAAGGTACTTTTCCCATAGCCGGTTAAGGTTTCCATTGCTGAATTCACATAGACAAACTGTTTATGTTGATAAATAAAAGTCGCAATAGGAACCGTTTCCGCGAGTTGGTAAAACTTTTTCTCCTTGCGTTGTGCGGCTTGCAACTGGTGATGTTCCGTAATATCTGTCACCCACAAAATTACGCCCTGAGTCTGATTTCTTTTCCGCAAAAAAGACCAAGACAGCAGGGCGATTATCTTCTCTCCTTGTTTACCTTTTAAGGTCTTTTTAATTTTGCTGCCAGATAGTTCTTTTCCTGGCTTTCCGTTAAATAAAAAATCACTATTACCCAAAATAAGCTTAATATTTTGATCTAACAATTCTTCCGGATTATAGCCTAATTTGTCCAGTATATTATTGCCAATAAACTGAATTATCCCTGCTGAATTTATGAGAATTTGACTATCGCTAATTATTGGATAAAGTTCGGCTAAATTTTTTAGCGGGTATTTTCCCACCTGACGCAAATAATTTTTGGCTTGAATATCGCGGGGGTTTCCGCTCATTTGTTTGGCCGAAAATTTTTGCTGGATGGCAATAGCAATTGTCCCCAGAATTAAGCCGAAAGCAATTAGGAATACTTGAAATTGATGAAAAATTAATTTTTCTAATCTACCGGCTGATGTAACTAAATTTTGGAGCAATTTGTAATTTTGATTCGGGTCGGATTCGGCAGCGCGGAAAGTTGGCAATTTTTCTGCTGGCTGCCCATTGAGTAAGGATAATTCAAAATTCACCGGGTTGGTTCTGGTCAAAAAAAAGTCTGGAATTGAAATCCGAGTGAGGGAAAATAACTTTGAGGAAAATATTTGAAAATTTCGCTCAAAATTAATTAGATGCAATGGTTGGCAAAATCCGAAAAGAATTAGCAAAATACTAAGTCGGAATAACCTTTGAGCTTTTTGTTTCATCGTTAAAAACCATTGGAAAATCAAGAGATTCCCGATAGAACAAATTGATTGGCTATGATATAGCCAATCTTCAGCAGCGCTGAAATAGATTAAATCTCTAGGAATCTAAACCGATTTTTAAAGGCACCCTAACAGAAAAAACATGACCATCACCGCAATAACTTGCGGTGATTAAATTCACTGAAGCCCTGGATCCGCCGCGATCGCATGATGAAAAAGTAAGCCCATCAGCCGGCAAAAGCGATCGGTCAAAAGCGATCGGTCAACAGCGATCGGTCAACAGCTATCTATCAATGGTTGATAGGTTTTAAGCTGAAAGCTGAAAGCTTACTGCTGATACATTTTGGGCTTACATGAAAAATTCATCGCTCATATCATTATACTTTTAAAATCGTATAGTAACTAATCCCAATTTCACCTCCGTAAAATCCCTGAAAATTTCCGTAGAATTACAGAGCGATCGCGATCGGTATTTTCCCAGCCAATCCATCACAAGTTACGGACAAGAAACCCCTAATGGGTTAATCAGAACCCAATTAACAATTCAAGAAACATGAAATTGACCGGGCAAGGTGAACAACCGAGTAGCATCAGAAGCAAACAGGGGTGGACTCAAAAATTCTCCTTGAATTTCCTGACAATCAAGGGTAGCTAAAACTGCTTGTTGGGCTGAAGTTTCGATGCCTTGAACCACCACATGAAAACCGAATTGACGACCCAAATCAATCATCGAGCGAAGGGTCGCCACATCTTGAGGATTTTCCCCTAAGTTCTGGACAAAGGAACGGGCTATTTTGACTCGATCGAAAGGCAAACTTTTGAGGGCAGTTAAAGAGACAAACCCGCTGCCAAAATTATCCAAAGCCAAAGAAATGCCCATAAAATGTAACTGATGTAATCGATGGCGAGTAAACTCTAAATCTTTCATCGCGGTACTTTCGTTAATTTCCAAGCCCAAACAGTCGGGAGTGATGCCAGTGCTGTGGCACACCTCAGCGAGGATTTCTAATAAATTATGTTGCTGGAATTCTGCCCGGGACAAATTGACCCAAATCTTAAGTTTCGGCCAGCCAAGATTTTGCCAAATACGCATCTGGGTGCAAGCCATTTCTAGCACCCATTCTCCTAGCTTTAAAATCACGCTATCTTGTTCTAATAACCCAATAAATTTCTCTGCCGGAAGTAAGCCTAATTCCGGGTGATCCCAGCGAATGAGAGCTTCTATACCGCTAATTATCCGGGTTTTTGCGTGGATTAATGGTTGGTAAACCAGTAAAAATTCTTGTTGCTTCAGAGCAGCTTCGGCGTTATTTGCTAATAACAGTGACTCCGGAATTTCCGAGTTCATATAGGGGGTGTAAAATTCATAGCTATTGCGTCCAGTTTCTTTCACCCGATATAAGGCGAGATCGGCATTTTGCATCAAAGTGGGGGAATCGATGCCATCCTTTGGGTACATGGCAATGCCAATGCTACAACTCACATAAAGCTGATGCTCTTCGATGAAAAAAGATTGCTGGATAGAATTGATAATCCTTTGGGCAATATGTCTGGCATCTTCTGGATTGTGGATATGATTCAGGATGACGATAAATTCGTCACCGCCCCAGCGAATAATCATGTCCTGTTCTCGCAGAGAACGTTTTAATCTTTCGGCAGCCTGTTGCAAGAGTTGATCCCCAACCCCATGACCTAAAGTATCGTTGATGATTTTAAATCGATCTAAGTCGATAAACATGAAAGCGACTTTTTCTTCTTCTTGTTGCGCTTTGACCAACATCTTGGGGAGAAATTTTTCCAAGTGCTGTCGGTTGGGTAAACCTGTTAATAGATCGTGAAAGGCTTGATGGTGAATCACTACTTCTTGTTGATGCCGTTGGATTGCCCCACCAATACTGCCCGCGATCGCCACTAAAATTGATGCTTCACTTTTTGACCAATCTCGTGCAGTTTGGCAATCATCAAATCCGACATAGCCGAAAAATTCTTCTTGGACAATAATGGGGACTAACAAACTGGAAACCACGTCGGCATAACCAAATACGGCGCGATCGCCTGGACTCATTCGATCGGTCAATGCGGTGACAACTTCACCGGCTAACAAACATGGAAAAATATCAGAATCGACGGGAATGCTCACTCGATCCGCTGTTTTGGCACTGGAAATTCTCGCCGATGTCCATTCATATTCCATAATTAAGGTGGGGCGATCGGCTGTGACTGGGGCATGGCGATCGCTATTTTTTCCTTCTATACAGACATATACCCGATGGACTTCTACGGCTTCCCCCAACTTTCCTAACCCTCGACGCACCGCTTCTCGGTGGTCAGGATTCAACAATAATTCATTCATCGCAGCGGCCACCGCTTCCAGCAAACAATCCCGTTTAATCAATTCGATTTCTGCTTGCTTCCGCTGAGTAATATCGACCACCGTCCCCTCATAGCCAATCACTTCTCCAGAAGCATTGCGAATTTTTCGCGCACATTCTGAAATCCAAATAGTTTGGCCATCTTTACGGTAAATTTCTGACTCAAACCCCCAGACCGCATTTTGTGTTTCCAGTAAGCGGCTAAACTCCTTTCGCCGTTGGGGATTAACATAAAGTTGCCGCTCAATATCCGTCAGACTGGCCATCATCTCTGCGGGGGAATCATAACCGTAGATAGTGGCTAACATCGGGTTAACCGTGAGATAACGACCATCGGCGGTGGTTTGAAAGATGCCCTCAACTGCATTTTCAAAAATACTCCGATATTTTTCCGTGGTATCTTTTAATCGCTTTTCGGTTTGTTTTTGGTGAAGCAACACGGTCAATTGAGGCATCAAATGATGAATCACACCGAGTTGGCTCGGATTTTCTGATTTAGATTTAAGCATAAAAAATAAAATGACTGCGACGACTTGATTCTCAATCAAAATGGGCAAACCCAAGCCGGTTTTAATCCCCAGCTTTTTTGCTATTTCAACTCTAGGAAAAACTTTTTTTGACAGCTTAGATACATCAGGATACCACTCAGGTTGTTGGGAAACCCACAGTCGTCCGGGCAAGCCGATATTCGGTGGAAAAATAAATTCTAAACTATGAGTTTTGAGTTGCTCGATCGCCAAAGAATGTCGTTTAAATCCAGCTTGACTGCATTGCAAATAGGCACCACTGGCACTGGGAATCCATACTTCTCCATAATCCCAGTCCGTGACTTCACAGATTCTCTCTACTACGATACTTAAAGCGGTTTCCAGATTCTCAGCAGCCGCGATTTCTAAAATTAGCCTTGGCAATAAAGACTGATCCATTTTTATTAGCTTATTGGCTCGGTTTTCTTGAAAAATTGCCGTCATATTCTTGGTATCCAGATTAGAGGTCAAAATTAGAATTGCCGCGAACAGCAATTTTTAGTGCGAACATCTAGGTAAATTAGATCGTTGCTGTTGGGCGATCGCCTTGTGCAACAGCTATTCATTGGCGTTCGGTGTTAATTGCGTAATTATAGATTTGCACCGCTGAAGAAAGCTAGTCAAATAAAATAACTTAGGATTTGTGAGATTTGTTTTGGTGTCCAGTCATTCACTTCTCGTCAAACCTGTAATCTTATCCCCAGTGAAGCGGTTCAGATATTGCTCTAGATGCAGATATGGATTGTTTTAACCTTGACTCATTAGCCATCAAATTAGCTATCAAATTGGCCATCAAATTTGCTAGAGAATTAGCCATGAAATTAGCCCTGAAATTTGCCATCAAATCAGCTATGATTTTGGCTATAAAGTTAGCCATAAATTGGCCATTAAATTAGTCATAAAATTGGCCATTAAATCGATCTAGAGAAGGTTTTCGCCCCGGAAATTGACTGATTGAAAACCCTTTTCTTTTCGTTGCTTGGCTAAAGTCTGATTTCCCGACTAAGGCGATCGACAAGCAAGCACCTGAATACTCGGTTGACTTACGGGCATCACGCAAAAGTTATGCTTTGGTGACAAGGGGGTCAATTCGGTTTTGTCACCATGATATCCGTTACCGCTAATTCCGGGGCGAAAACTGAAGGCAATGGCCTTCCTAGTAAGTTTCCCAGAGAATCTTAACGAGGGCGGTAAATTTAGATTCAGTATGAGTAAGACCATCAAGGGGATGGTTCCCACCCATTATATATTTAATCTCTTCTTAACTTGAGTAAAAATAGGCAAAATTTCCGCATCAAATTACACAAATTTGAGCAAAAATTGAAAAGAAATATCAAGACGGATCGCTGAAATTAGAGTTTCGGCTTCAGCCGATCCCGTTTTGACCGATCGCCGTTGGGGGAGTTGCTTCCCGCTTTCCTGGAGATTAAATCACCCAATTAAATTGACCGGGACTGACCCATGACTTTTATCTTTCGTCAGGGCAATAATCTTGCCCCTACATGGATCTGGCGATCGCATCCATTCGGGGCAGTCGCGATCGACATGATTAAATTCCCCGACTCATCCAGCCCTCAAGTTTTATAGTTATAGTCTAAGGCATCCAGATACCAAGTTTTCTGGTCTTTAATGAAAGACATATTTAAGGGAATTTTTTGACCCGTTTTCGTAATCACTGTCACCTCTAAAGAATGACAGTTTTCTTCTACGGTGGGGATTGACATCAAAGTGCGAGTATATTGATGTAGTTTATGCTTTTTGATAAACTTAGTAAAAGCTTGTTTAGAGGTTTTGGCTTTAAAATTATCCGTCGTCCCCTGATAAGCCTCGGTGACATTGCCCTCGACAATCAAAGTCAAAAACGTGCGAATCGCCTGGGGTAATCCTTTGGTTTTTCGCAAAATACTGAGGGCAACGATGACCCATACTAATAACAACAGACCGACAATGCCAGCCAGACCAATTCCTAGATAAGATAAATAAGGGGGAAAGTTTGCCATAAGAGTTGAAGACATTAAACGTAATTGCGGATCCGATTTCAGAGTACAGAAGTTTCAGTGGCAGGAACGGCGAACCGTCAACCATTAACCATGATTAACCATTATTAACCATGATTAACCATTAAACCAGAACAATAGACAATTCTGGCTTTCATACCGGAGAATATCCCCCCAACCCCCCTTCCCAAGGGGGGCTTTTTAGAATGAAGTCTAATCAACCATCAACAATCAACAATCAACCATGAACCACCAACCATCAACAATCAACCACCAACCACCAACCATAAACCATCAATAAATCTATCCCTGACGTAAAATAGAACCGTACCATTGAATCACCCACGAGTCAGTCTTCAATATCAACATGGAATTATCCGCAGCGCGACAATTATTTTACCAAGAAATTCAGCAGCCAGACGAGAAAATTGATCTGGCAAAAGCCGCTTTGTATATTGCTCAAGAAGAATATCCCGATCTAGATGTCGATCGCTCCCTCAAGGCTTTGGATCTGATGGCGAACGAGGTTCAGGAAATGTTACCGGCAGAACGCTATCCCCTCCGAACGATCAAAACCATTAACCAGTATTTGTTCGATCGCCTAGGTTTTCGGGGTAACACTGATGATTACTATGACGAACGCAATAGTTTTCTTAATCAGGTAATTTCCCGGCGCACGGGGATTCCGATTACCCTATCCTTAGTTTACCTGGAAGTGGCTCGGCGCATCGATTTTCCCATGAGCGGCATTGGGATGCCCGGACATTTTATCATCCGTCCAGATTTTGAAGATGCGGGAATTTTTGTGGATGCTTTTAATCGCGGTGAGATATTGTTTGCGGAAGATTGGCAGCCTAGATTAGCTCAACTTTATGGTCAACCAGTGGAGTTGCGACCAGAATTTTTTGCCCCAGTCACGTCACGGCAGTTTTTAGCCCGGATGCTGATGAATTTAAAAATGATTTATGTCCAAAAAAAGGATGCCAAAAGATGTCTAGGGGTGATTTCCCGGATTTTGCTCTTGTTTCCCGATTCCCCAGATCAACTGCGCGATCGCGGCATTTTATATTACCAAAGCGATCGCTGGTCTGAAGCTCGTCAAGATTGGGAATACTATCTCACCATTGCGCCTAATTCTCCCGATGCCCCCATGATTCGTCAATTACTCGATCGCATCAGAGATATTTAAGGGCTTTTGGGGTGTAGGGGAAACAATTAACAATTAACAATTGATAATTGACAATTAAAAATAATTATCAATTATCAATTATCAATTATCAATTATCAATTATTAATTATTAATTATTAATTATTAATTATCAATTATCAATTATCAATTACACCCCAACCAAAGAATCCCTACCCAACAACAAACAACAACCAACAACCAACCAACGCCGATCAAATATTGGCAAAATAACGGAAATGTTGCTTACGCCACTGAGCATCAGATTTGCGATCGCAGCGTAACTCTAATACGCGAATTCCCTGACTGGGCAATGGATTTAATAATTGGCTTAATTGCGGCCAAGAACTAATCACTTGATGCTCAACCCCATAACTGGCAAAAAGTTGGCCAAAATCCACTTCTTGCGGCGTGGCAAAAAACTCCTCAAACGGGGGGTCAAACTTGGCCACGGGTAACATTTCAAAAATACCGCCGCCGTTATTGTTAATTAAAATAATCGTTAGATGACCTTGAAATTTAGGTCGGAGTAAAAACCCATTGGTATCATGGAGTAAGGCTAAATCCCCAGTTAACATAACCGTGGGTTGTTGGCGATGGGCAACTCCCAAAGCGGTGGATAATGTGCCATCAATCCCATTCGCCCCACGATTAAAAAATGGCCGCACCTGAAGATTTCCCGGTTGCCAAAAATATTCGACATCTCGCACCGGCATACTATTGGCAATAAATAGCGGCGTGCCAATGGGTAAAGCTTGGGAAACTACCCAAGCTAATTTCGGCTCAATTATGCTATCGATTCTAGCAAATGTTTGGGCGATCGCGCCGCGAAGTTTCCTCTCAGCTTCTACCCAGTTTTGCCGATATTCTAACTGCGATAAACTCAAATTATTTATGCTAAAATTAGCTATATAATCCGCTATTTTTTCTACGGAAACTGATAAATGAATCGTCGCTCCGTGGAGGGGGTCGAGATTATGGTCTGATGGGTCGATGACAAACCGGCGAACATTGGTTTTTTCTAACCATTGTCGCAGTTCTTTACTAATAGGTAACTCTCCCAGTTGAATCACGATTTCTGGGGTCAATTTTTCGGTCAAATTCTGATTGCGTAAAATTAGATCGTAAGTCGAAATTAAATTAGGATTAATTTCGGCATAATTCCGCACGGGAGAAAGCCCTTCAGCCAGCACCGGCCAAGCAAATTTTTCCGCTAGTTGCGCGATCGCCTGACAATATTTTTCTGGTTCCGGGGGTTGGGCTGAACCGGCAATAATTAGACCTGTTTTGCCTTGCCATTGCTGAAATAGCTGAAATATTTGCCCATATTGCCCATATTCTCGATCCCTCCCAGGCGCCCTTAACGGAGGTTGGGGGAAATCCTCTGCAACCCCCCTTAAACCAGGGGCAGTTTGTAAGTCTTGACAATGGGCAAAAAAATCCTCAGCGTCAAAAGTTTGCGCCAATTCCTGCGCCAAATTCTGGGCTAATTCCCCTTTGTTAGTTTCTGGTAGCGGAGGCAGGGGATCGCGCAAGGGCAAATTCAGATGAACGGCGCCGGGCACCGGAAACAGAGTTTTCTGCCACCCATAGATTATGGTTTGCCGCAAATAACGCAGCATAGCGATATCTAATGATGGGGTCGCTAACTCCGCTTGCCAGTTCGGGTAATCACCATAGAGTTTTACCTGGTCGATCGCCTGTCCCGCGTGACAATCTCGCAATTCTGGGGGGCGGTCTGCGGTCAACACCAACAACGGCACCCGACTTTCCCGCGCTTCAATCACTGCGGGATAAAAATTCGCCCCTGCGGTCCCGGAAGTACAGGCGATCGCCACTGGCAAATGGCTTTGTCTTGCCAGTCCCAGGGCAAAAAAAGCCGCCGATCGCTCATCGAGCACGGAAATTGCGGCAATTTTTGGGTGAGACGCAAAGGCGATCGCCAATGGAGTCGATCGCGAACCGGGACAAATCACTGCGGTAGTGAGTCCCAAACGGTGCAAAGTTTCAACTAAAATTGACGCCCAAACTGTATTTGTATTCCGAAAATCTATCATTGAATCGCGATTTTTTTTTATTCCTGTGTCTGTAGGGGCGCAATGTTTGCGCCCGCAATGTTTGCGCCCGCAATGTTTGCGCCCGCAATGTTTGCGCCCGCAATGCCCATCCTACGCAGCTTAATTCCTCAGCTTTTTTGGTGGGCATTGCCCACCCTACTTTTCCGGTGGGCAATGCCCACCCTACGCAGCTTTTCTCAGCTTTTTTGGTGGGCATTGCCCACCCTACGCAGCTTTTTTGGTGGGCATTGCCCACCGGAAGAATATCGGCAAATTCCCTCAAACTAATGTTTTTAAAAGAGCTTGAAGTTTTAGGTCAATTTCTGCCAATTCTTGAGCGGGATTTGAACCTTGAACAATTCCCGCACCGGCATACAGTCTAGCATGGCATCCTGTGATTAAAGCCGAGCGAATCCCCACAATAAATTCGCCATTTCCTTGGGCATCTACCCAGCCAATGGGTGCCGCATATAAACAGCGATCGAAGGTTTCATAGCGGCGGATTTCTTCACAGGCAATATCTCTAGGAACTCCGGCCACCGCTGGGGTGGGATGCAGTTCGGCTAAAATATCTAACGGATGCACCTGCGGAGAAATAGTGGCTTTAATCGGTGTCCATAAATGTTGAATATTCGAGAGTTGTAGCAGGCGAACTTCGGGATAAATTCGGGGATTTAACCCTAAATTAATTAGGCGATCGCGAATAAAATCAATCACCACTCGATGCTCATGTCTTTCCTTCTGACTAGAAATTAACTTATTCGCCAACTGGGCATCTTCTGCGGGAGTCTTGCCTCTCGGTGCTGACCCGGCTAAGGCATCGGTAATCAGTTGGTGATTTTGAATACTCAGTAACCTTTCTGGACTGGCTCCGATAAAATTTTGCCCCTGGGGATTGCTGGTGAGAAAGAGATAACAATCGGGATAAAATCTCCGCAAATTTTGTAAAGATTTGACCAGGTTAAAAGGTTTCGGGGAACTGACATCAATGGCATGGGCTAAAACGACCTTACTCAATCGCTGATTGGCAATCGAATCCAACGCCGAATTCACTGCCAGTTTAAAGTTATCCGTTTGGGTAATATGTCGTTTTTTATTGAGGGATTGACCATTGGTTTCTGTCCAGTTCAACCCCTGGGAATTAATTAAATTAATTTTCTGGACTTTTTGCCAAATACTTGTGGCTAAATTTTCAATATTGCGATCGGGTTCAAGGAGGCAGTTGGCCACTAATAAACAATGATTTGCCGATCGCGAAACTTGCCAACGGGGTAAAAAAACTGTCGCCCCAGGAAAGGGCGAATCAGTGGATTGCTCCGGGGCAAAAAAGGTAAAACTACAAAAAAAGTGCGGCCCGGAAAAAGGCAAGTTTAATGCACCTGTGCTCAGAGTGTTGGCCAGGGTAGCGTTGATAAAATCTTTAGTTTGCGTAAACCGATCGCCGCTGTTTGCCGTAAAATCTACTGCGGCATCAAAGGCAGCGATCGCTTCACCTTTTCCCCCTTTTTCCACATAAAAATGTAAGGGAGATTCTGGACTGAGAACCTGAAACACCGCCAGCGGATCCAATAGCGGAATTTCCAGGGAAATGCTGATAATTTGACCACAGCCTTTTTCCCTGGACACTTGCTGACAAGCGGCCAGAAACTGGCAGAGTTCCCGATGACCTTGCAATAGATTGGCATGAAACGGTACAACTGGCATGGAAGAGAAAATCGCAGGTTTTGGCTGTAGGGACGCAGGTGTCCCCTTAGAGGTTGGCTACTTAACTATAAACGAATCAGGTGGAACTAGACGCACTGCCGATATCTGCTGATATAGCACTTATCAGAGTTATGAAGTACAAAAAAACCTGTCATTCCCGCCCCACGCCTTCGCGGGGGTAAACTCCGACGGGAATCCAGAAAACTCTGTACTTCATCCGGATCGGAACCGCTATATCTACAAAGGGTGCATATTGCCCCCCGATCTGGATGGTTTGGCGCGATCGCACTTACCAGTCCCAAGACCAATCATTCCTGATTTCTTGCGGATGCGAGTCAAATCCCTCGGTTTCTGTAATATTTCTCAACAATTCTCAGGGATCATCCACCGATCTGCAACTGTAAAATTGTGAAGTTCACTCTCACCCACTGAGCGTCACACCGTCCGATGGGTTGGTCACGGGTTTACCCGCGATCGCCCAGGGATTCCAACTCTGAAGTCTGGCCGAAAATATCTGTTGTTTTCCATCTAATCTAATATTTCCAGTTAAAATGACCACCCAAACCATTCAACCGTCCAAACGTAAACTGTGGCTTGCTGCCATTAAACCACCCATGTATAGCGTGGCGATTATGCCCATTTGGGTCGGCAGTGCGATCGCTTTTTTTCAAACCCAAACGATGAATTGGGGGATTTTTTCCACCTTTATGACTGCGGCGATTTTAATTTTAGCTTGGGAAAATCTCTACAATGATGTCTTTGACTCAGAAACCGGCATTGATAAAAATAAACATCACTCATTGGTGAATCTCACCCAGAATAAATCCCTAATTTTTTGGATTGCCAATCTTTTTTTAGCCGTGGGCATTCTAGAAATTATCGCGATTAGTTGGTGGCAGCAAGATTTAACGGTACTATGGTTAATTTTGCTGGCCTGTTTCCTCGGCTATATGTACCAAGGACCACCGTTTCGCCTCGGTTATCACGGATTAGGAGAAATTCTCTGCTTTGTTACTTTTGGACCCCTAGGAGTTGCCGCTGCTTATTACAGTCAAACTCAAAGTTGGTCGATGTTAGATATATCTACGATCGCCGCATCGGTGATTGTAGGCATTGCCACCACGCTGATTTTATTTTGTTCTCATTTCCACCAAGTAGAAGATGACATTGCTGCCGGAAAGCGATCGCCTGTTGTCCGCTTAGGAATTGAAACTGGCACCAAACTCCTACCGTGGTTTTCTGGGAGTATCTTTGTCTTCACCGGCATCTTTGTGGCATTAGGAATGTTCCCTCTCGCCACCTTACTCAGTTTGGCTGGTTTACCCTTTGCCATTAAACTTTCTCGTCAAGTCCAAACCTATTATCAAGAACCAGACAAGTTAATTAACTGCAAATTTCTCGCCGTCGGGCTTCATTTTATTAGTGGCAGTCTATTAGGATTAGGCTTTCTTTTCTAGCTATATTGAATCGTTTACCTGAATTTCTTAGTCCTAAATTGCTTGTTCCTGAATTTATTAGCGCTCGTTAATTAATCATTAGTCCTTGGATCGAGGACTAATGATTAATCCAAGAAAAACGAAATTAATTAACCATAAAGCATCAAATATTTCAGATTAAATATGAATATTTATTATTCTATTTATGGAAACAAAAATAACCCGGTAATTTTGTTTTTGCATGGATTTATGGGAACTGGGGAGGATTATCATCAGATTGCGGATGAACTTAAAAATCAATTTTGTTGCTTAACCGTTGACTTACCCGGACATGGGAAAACCACGGTAAACGGTGACGAAAAATGCTATCTTATGCCCCAAACCGCTCAAGGTTTAATTTCCTTACTGGATAGGCTCAAAATCAGCCGATGTTTTTTAGCAGGCTATTCAATGGGTGGGCGACTGGCTTTATATTTAACTCTACATTTTCCCCAACGATTTTATCAGGTGATTTTGGAGTCTGCCTCCCCTGGATTAAAAACAGACCAAGAGCGATCGCAGCGTCGTGAAGCCGATGAAAAACTCGCCAGAAAACTAGAAAATATCCCACTGTCATCTTTTTTAATCGAGTGGTATAACCAAAGCCTGTTTAAAACCTTAAAGCAGCACCCTGACTGGCAAAAATTAATCGAACGTCGGACGCAGCAAAACCCCCAAGAATTAAGCAAATCATTAAGAAATCTGGGAACCGGCAACCAGCCTTCTCTATGGGAACAATTATCCGATAATTCCGTTCCTCTATTGCTCTTAGTCGGCGAGTATGATGAGAAATTTAGCCAGATTAATGCGGAAATGGCTCATTGCTGTGCGATCGCCCAGTTGGAAATTATCCCCCATACAGGTCATAATATCCACTGGGAAAATCCGAGAAAGTATCTCGAAGAATTAATTAAATTTTTCGGAACGGGCGATCGCCGGAAATCTTTATAAATTTTCTCAATGATAGCCCTAAATTGTCGCTAAAATGGGTATTGTTAATTAGCTACCATGTAGCCCGCTTTGGTATTTAACCAACAACCAAGTCAATCCTTCATCTCCGATCTACAAATCTCAACCAGACAACAAATTGTATAATGGAATACAAATTTGCATTTCGTCCCTACCAGCGCCAATTCCGGATCCCACTAAAAACCAGTCATGGCACCTGGGATATCCGAAAAGGTATTATCCTGCGCCTCACCGACGACAAAGGTAAAGAAGGTTTCGGTGAAATTGCCCCAGTAAGCTGGTTGGGGTCGGAAACCTTTGACCAAGCTTTAGACTTTTGTCAAAAATTGCCCAAGGTGATTACACCGGCCAATATTTTTTCAATTCCCGATGAGTTGCCCGCTTGTCAATTTGGGATTGAATCAGCCTGGGAAGCGATCACCACTCAAACAATGACTCTCAGCGGCATCCCATTAGAGGATTTGCCCGATTTCACATCGGAACCGGAAATGTGTAGTGGTTTACTTCCCGCTGGACAAGCTGCCATCCTTGCCCGCAAGATTCTGTGGAAAAAAGGATATCGCACATTTAAATGGAAAATCGGTGTGATGCCTATCGAATTAGAACTGCGAATTTTAGAGCAGTTAGTGAAGTCAATTATGGAAGAATTGCCATCGGATGAACCGATTTCCCTGCGTTTAGATGCCAATGGAGGACTGACGGATTTAGAAGCCAGTCAATGGTTGCACGTTTGTGATAAGGCAGGGAAAATTATTGAATTTTTAGAGCAACCTTTGCCGGTGGATCAGTTGGAAAAAATGCAGAAATTAAGCGATCGCTTTTCCACCCCCATTGCCTTAGATGAATCAGTCGTCACTTTGAAGCAAATGAAAGAGGTTTATCACCAAGGCTGGAACGGAATTTTTGTGATTAAACCCAGTATTGCCGGTTCTCCGTCCCAAATTCGACAGTTTTGCAAATCTAAAGACATTGATGCGGTATTTTCTTCGGTGTTTGAAACCGAAATCGGCAGAGATGCTGCTTTGAGATTAGCCTCAGAATTAAATACTAAACATAATCGACCCGTTGGATTTGGGGTGAGCCAGTGGTTTGACGATCGTTTTGATGTTCATCAACTTTGGCATGATTATTTGGCATAATTAAAATTAGTCCAGGAAAATAGATGTTGATCTGATTCGCTCGCATCGGATCTATTTTTTTCAACTTATCGCGATTTGGTGTAGATTTCACGAACCAAGGAGTGCATGACCCATTTGCTTTTACCGATATTCGCAGCGCGAAATCATCAAGATTGGCTCAAAGGAATTGATGGGCAAAAAATTGAGGCGATCGCCCAGCAAAAATTTCAGGAAATCACCGCTATTTGCCCGGATTTCAGGCCGAAAATTCTCCTCTGTGAAGCCGACCCGGAGCAATTTATTGGTCATTTTCTAGCCGCAGTCGATGCCAAAGCTTCGATTTTTCTGGGCAATCCGCACTGGCAAGCACAAGAATGGCAGCAGGTCTTTGATTTTCTCCAGCCTGATATTATTTGGGGCAATGACTTAGCAAATTATTTAGCACATTATTTAGCAGATTTACAGAAATGTCCCAGAAAATCTCCCACATCAAAAGAATCTGACCAGTTTTTCCCCTTAACTAAAAACAAAGCGGCGATTATGATTCCCACCGGCGGATCGTCGGGAAAAATTCGCTTTACTATTCACACTTGGGCAACTTTAACCGCATCTGTGAGCGGATTTACTGAGTATTTTCAAGTGCCTAAAGTCAATTCATTTTGTCTGTTGCCTCTATATCATGTTAGTGGTTTGATGCAATTTATTCGCTCGTTCACTACCGGCGGAAATTTGGCAATTTTCCCCTCTTATAAAGAGATTTTAAATGCCCTCACTTCAGAAGCGGGTGAGGCAATACCCAGTAAAAAAATTCTGGAAGAAATTAACCCGGAAATTTTTTTTATTTCCCTGGTTCCCACCCAGCTTTCTCGGTTCTTGCAACAGGCGATCGCGGCAGATTGGTTATCACAATTTCCCACGGTTCTCCTCGGTGGCGCCCCCGCATGGCCAGAATTATTAGCAAAAGCTAGAAAGTATCAGATTAAATTAGCGCCAACTTACGGCATGACCGAAACAGCCTCCCAAATTGTCACCTTAAAACCCAGCGCCTTTTTAGGGGGAAATCAAAGTTGCGGTCAAGTTTTACCTCATGCCCAAGTGAGCATTTGTAATGAAGATGGTCAGCCATTAGGGGTGAATCAAATTGGCATGATTAAGATTAGGGCGAAATCTTTAGCTCTGGGTTATTATCCCCCAGGTGGATCAATTTCCCAATTAGAAGAGAATTCACCAGAGTACAGTTCTGATGATTTGGGTTTTTTTGATGCTGATGGTGACTTAAATATTGTGGGACGCCGTAGCGACAAAATTATTACAGGTGGTGAAAATGTGTTTCCCGCTGAGGTGGAAGCCGCGATTAGAGCCACGGGTTTAGTTGCCGATGTTTGCGCGATCGCTTTACCGGATCCTGACTGGGGTCAAGCGATCGCCGCTGTTTATATTCCTAATCATTTAACCGTTTCCCCGGAATCTCTGAAAATACAGTTAGTAGATCGGTTGGCTAAGTATAAGCAGCCAAAATATTGGGTGCCGGTGACAGAGTTGCCTCGGAATGCTCAGGGAAAAATCAACCGCGATCGCCTCTATCAAATAGCCCAAGCATGGCGTCTTAGCCAACCAAAAACGACTAACCAACATTCAACCGTTCCATGATTAATTAGCTCACTGAAGTCAATTCTTGAGCGTGAACCTGTTGCCAAAGATATTGCACATAAGACTTACGAGCCGACATCATCAGGCCGTTTTCCGCCAAATCTTCGGCGGTTTGTTCTAAAATTCGCACGTCAATCGCATTCAGTCGTTGCCGCCGCTTGGTAGAACTCAACAGCCAGACCAGTTTAAACATCATCTCTGGGTCTGCGGTGGTGTTGGGATTGCACCAAGCCAGTGCCATTTTATGATTATGGTTTTTGCGGTTCGTCAAATTCAACCGATCCCAATACCCTAATTCTCTGATCCTTGTATAAAATTGTTGTTCCAGTGTCATAATGCCCTACTTTGTTCCACAGACTAGAAAGTGTGCCTTAACCAACCCGGATTAGATTCACTAATTCTTAATATATCTTAATGTATTAAAAAAATGTTAAATAGTTTGTATTCTTTTACACAAAATTACAATTAATTAATAAATTATTTTTTTTCTTTAAACTTCTTGTAGATTTATTAAGATTAATTGAGTTAAATGTAGTTATTTTAAAATAAGCTAATATTTATTAAGTTTAATTAAGATTTGGTAAGCATTCAAGGGTCAGCATCTCGCGGATCTGCCCCTGGTGCCAACCACTGCATCATCTGTGGTGATAAGGTTTGGCGGCGGCGATCGCTGGGATTAATACAGACATGGCGAGTTAAAGCTTTAGCAAGGCAATGATGGGTCAGGTTTGGCTCCGGGAAAATTTCATACACAATTTCAAAGGTATTCTCATTTAACTGATGAGGGGTTAACTCGACCCGGAGGCGATCGCCGCAAAACATAGGACGGAAAAAATCCACACTCGCATGAACAATCGGCAGGGCTACTTCCGGGTTCCGAAAAAAATCTTTCAGATTAAACTCTGCTGCCACCAGTGAAGCTTCATAAGCTTCATGGCAGATCGCCAAAACATTACTAAAATAGACCACTCCCGCAGCATCGGTGTCTTGAAAGCGCACAGTCCGTAAGTAACTAAATATCATATTGTTGGTTGTTTGTTGTTGGTTGTTGGTTCTTGGTTGTTTGTTGGTGGTTGTTTGTTGGTTGTTGGTGGTTGTTTGTTGTTTGTTGGTTGTTCTCCTCTGCCCCTCCGCTCCCCTGCTCCTCTGCCCCTCCGCTCCTCCGCTCCTCCGCTCCTCCGCCACGGAAAAGCCCCCTACAAAAATATTACGATTTCTATAGGATTGCTATATCAACTAATTGAGTAATCAATAACGGATTATTTTGTAGAGTTTATGTGAATTTCCAGGAAAATTCGAGCATTTCTATTGCTGCTTTTTTTTGTCCAGTGCGGTGTTTTTCCAGAACATCTAAGTTAAGTTAAAATTATGCCACGAACCGATTGAATCCGGGCGGCATTTTTAAGCCAATAATCTTGTAGTGGGTGCGAGGGTGCAGCGATCGCCCGACGATCTGCTTAACTCAACGGTTGATTCAGGTAGTCCTCTAGGCGGTCAAAAATGGCTGACCACCCAAGAGCGATCGCGATCGCTGACAGCAATTTTCAAGGTTTCATCACCAAACTGGGTTTTTGTCTCAGCAAATACAGAATATAATATAAATCCCAGCTTAGGGGTTAATTTCCCAAGTTGATTTGCGGTATCATTAAAGTTAGTCGGGGAAAATTGGCTGGCTTATGTATGCTTCGACCTCTGGGAAAATTTTCTTTTACTTTCGCAGACTCACCATATTGGCAATAATCATCCCAGAGGTCATCAGTCCTACCCCACCGAGGAGTCCCCACTTGAGAAAGCGATCGCGGAGAATTTTTAGAATTTTTTCTTTCATGGTTTTCGGTCGCTTCATTGGACAAGCGATCGAGATTGCTTCAAGTATTTGGTAAAATACTTGCTCAAATAATTTTTCGGATCCAGATGATTCTTTTTTTACCCTAAATTTGGTCAAAATCTGTGACATATATTTTTTTAATTGAACCGAGGTTTTATTGAAAAATAACATAATCAAAATATGAATATGTCACCGAAATTACCGAGCGAATAAAGGAATGAGAAGGGGCGAAAACCGCTGGCCAAATATTTAGCCAACCAGAACAGTTGATTATAATCAGATCGGGGTGAGCAAATCGATCCCGAAAGCTGTAGCAAGAATCAGAGATTTAGGCGAAAATATAAAAAAAATCAAAAAATTCATTCGTCTCTGGCGATTTCTGAATGGTCAAGCCGGTTACAGTCATTCAACGGCTGATGCAATATTGGGATAGTAGCGAGAGACTCTCCATTATCAAGGTCAGGAGGCTCTATAAACAATGTCTGAACGGCAACTAGCAACGCAAATCGAGGATCTCAGTAAACAAATCGCAGAATTGCAAACAACATTGCAAGCAGAAATCAAGGCTCGTGAATATGTCGAGTCTTTACTCTGGAAACAAGAAATAGCTGAAAACACCGCCAAACCATTAGATCCCAGCCCTGGCAACCCTGGGGTGGAGCATCTCTTAAACTGGGATCCGCAGTTGGCGAATCAAATTGTGAATACTATTGCGGATCCCATTTTTGTCCAGAGTGAACAACATCGCTACTTAATGGTTAACGATGCTTTTTGTCAACTGGTGGGATATCGCCGCGAACAGTTAATTGGTCAGTCCGACGAGCGAATTTTTCCCCAAGTGGATTTGTTCCGAAAACAAGAGAAACGAGTGTTAGCCTGGGGATCTCCGGTAGAATATGAGGTGCATTTTACCAACGCTGTCGGCACAACTCATATTCTTTCAACGAAGTTATCTTATTTTGAGGATGGCAGTGGGGAGAAATTCTGGGTGGGGATCGGTCGAGAAATTAGCCAGCAAAAAGAAATGGAGTTGACCATGCTGGAATGTCAAGAGCGGTTTTTGGATATCATAGATCAAGCAGCGGTTGGCATTGCTCAACTGTCCCTTGATGGTCAGTTTTTGTGGACGAATTCTGGGTTTGGCAAAATTGTCGGTTATGCTGATTCAGAATTGCTACAAATGAGTTTTCAGGACTTGACTTATGCGGAAGATGTGGGGCCAAGTCTAGAGTTATGTCAGGCATTAATTAATGGTTTAATTCCTAAGTTTTCTAAAGAAAAACGATACGTTCACAAAGATGGTTCGGTGGTTTGGGGCAATGCGACTGTTTCTTTAGCGCGAAATTCTGAGGATAAGCCGAAATATTTTGTGGTGGTTTTGACGGATATTAGCGATCGCAAACGCACGGAACAAGCATTACAAGATAGCGAACATCGATATTATAGCTTGATGCAGGTTTCTCCCGTGGGCATTTTTCACTTAGATGCCAGTGGGGAATGTGTTTATGCCAATCCTCATGCTTGTGAAATTGCCGGGTTAGGACTGGTGGAAATGTTGGGAGAAGGATGGGTTCAAAATATTCATCCCCAAGATCGTTTGGTGGTGTTTGAGCAATTGCAGTATATCCATAAACATCGCACGAAAGTTAGTTGTAAGTATCGGTTTTTACGGGCTAATAATCAGGTGAATTGGGTTTTGTCAGAGGCGATCGCGCAATGTGACAAAGAAGATAAAATTACTGGGTATGTTTGGACTGTCACCAATATTAGTGAATTGAAAGTCACGGAAGAAGCATTGCGTCAAAGTGAAGAGCAATTTCGTCATACCTTTGAATATGCTCCTATTGGTATGGCGATCCAGTCTTTGCATGGGCCATTTCTGCGGGTGAATCAAGGCTTGTGTGAACCTTTGGGTTACACCGCTGAAGAATTGTTAGGCAAAAGTTTTGCGGATTTAATCCATCCAGAGGAAGTGACGGCATTTCTGGAACAAAAGCAGCATTTATTAGCCGCTAAAATTGCTTCTTTTCAAATGGAAAATCGCTATTTTGCTAAAGATGGTCATGTAGTTCATGCTTTGTTAAAAATGGTTTTAGTGCGGGACTTTATGGGAGATCCGCTCCATTTGCTCGGCCAATTTGTGGATATTAGCGATCGCAAACAAGTCGAGCAACAATTAGTTCACGATGCTTTCCATGATGCTCTCACAGGTTTGCCAAATCGGGCGATGTTCTTGGAAAGAGTTTCCACCGCCCTGAAACGAATTAAACGATATCCCAATCAGCTATTTGCTGTCTTATTTTTAGATGTCGATCGCTTCAAAATTGTCAATGACAGTATGGGGCCGGTGATGGGCGATCGACTGTTAATTGCGATCGCCGATAAACTGAATCAATGTCTGCGGTCTACAGATATGGTCGCCCGTTTGGGTGGCGATGAATTTTCTATTTTACTAGAAGATATTAAAGATATTAAAGATGCCACAAAAGCAGCCGATCGCATTTTAGAAATCCTGGGTTCACCCTTTACTTTGAATGGTTATGAAGTCGTCACCACGGCGAGTATTGGCATTGCCATGCTATCCCCCGCTTATGAACAAGCCGAACAAGTGCTTCGCGATGCAGATATTGCCATGTATCGAGCCAAACGCGCTGGCAAAGCCCGTTATGAAATTTTTGATAAAGTAATGTACTCCTATGCTTTGGGTTTATTACAGTTAGAAAATGACTTGCGAAGAGCCATAGAAAAACGCGAATTTAGAGTACATTATCAACCAATTACTTCTTTAATTTCCGCCACTTTAACGGGGTTTGAGGCATTAGTCCGTTGGGCGCATCCAGAGAAAGGCATGATTTCCCCGGTAGAATTTATTCCCATTGCGGAAGAAACCGGATTAATCGTTCCTTTGGGTGAGTGGGTGCTGCGTGAAGCTTGTCAGCAAATAAAAAAATGGCAAGATGAATTTCCCTGGACGGCATCTTTGAAAATGAGTGTAAATCTTTCTGCCAAACAGCTTAGAGAACGGCACTTAATCCAGACTATCGATGATATTTTAATGGAAACAAATTTAAATCCCAATTGTCTCAAATTAGAAATTACTGAAAGTGTGTTAATGGAAAATACCGACGTGGTGGCGAAAATTCTCTGGCAACTGCGATCGCGCAATATTGAGTTAAGTCTGGATGACTTTGGCACCGGCTATTCTTCCTTAAGTTATTTACATAGTTTCCCCGTCAATACGGTGAAAATTGACCGTTCTTTTGTCAGTCGCATGAATGAAAATGAAGAAAACTCAGAAATCGTCAAAGCGATCGTCACCCTGGCGCATACTTTGGGCATGGATGCGGTAGCCGAAGGCATCGAAACTTCTGAGCAATTAGCTCAATTAAAATCCCTCGCTTGCGAACAAGGACAAGGTTATTTCTTTTCCAAACCTTTGGATAGTCAAGCGGCAACAGATTTATTAGCTAAAGCGCCAAACTGGTTAAATCACGAAGAAGAATAATTGATAATTGATAATTGATAATTGATAATTGATAATTGATAATTGATAATTGATGGCTTAACATAATTATCAATTGATAATTGATAATTGTTAATTGATAATTGTTAATTGTTAATTGATAATTGTTAATTGTTAATTGTTTCCCCTGCACCGATGGCAGCCCTACAGTTATAAAGAAAGTGCTACTTCTAATTCACGGAGATATTTGATGGATTTGCAACGGAAAGTCACTCCCGCAGAGAATCCCGCAGAGAATAGGGAAATGTGGGAATTTGCCGAACCAGAGGAACGTCAACGGTTAGATGTGGTGATGGTGCCACCGGAAACTATACCGAGTGGCGAAGACAATATCGCCGATTGGTTGTCAGTCCCCGCAGAGGATATGGCTGAAGCATCTCAGCCACCGAGTACGAGAGAAAGAATCGTTAATTTTTACCTAGCTTTGACGAAAATTGACCGTCAGAGCATCACTGATGCGGAAATGCAACCAGCCCGAATTCAGACCGGATTGCTGTTTGTGGGATTTTCGGCGTTGCTGTTGATGTGGCTGCTATTACATAGTCACACCATCCACCCCGGACTCACCTCCGTGCAGCAAATTCAACGGTACTGGGAACCGTATATCGCCTTTGTTTGTATGGGAGTCGCGGGAATGATGATGCTGGGTCGGGAAGCTATGCGTCCACGGGTCAAGCTGCCCGTGAACCAACCAGAATCCGTCACTGACTCCGGTTCAACTGAGGCCTAGTTCTCGTTTGAGCCGATTAATTGAATCGGGGTTGATGTAATGGTCGATGCAGTAAACTTGCGGGGCGCGAATTAGGTCTTCTCTAGCCCCGGCGATCGCTGCTTTCACCGAAGGTAAACTCGCGGGGTCGCAACCGATCACCCTTGCTCGTCGGACAATAGAATTGAGCTTATAAGCATCTTCTATTTGCGCCGTAATCACCAATAGTTCATCCCCCCGCATACTATTAATAATCACTTCCGTGGCTCGCAACCAACCCGGACTAATGCTTACCAGACCCAGACAGCTATCCTTGGGTAGCTGTTTGACGATCGCCTCTTCTTTGGCATGGTCGTAAATATCAATCGGCAAAACCCGCACCGCTTTCGGTCGAGCGATCTCCTCCGCTTGACCAATAAAATAACGAGTCGTCACCACCGTTCCCGAAGGCGCTTGGGCCAGGGTGTCCGCCAACTCCTCCAAAGCCACAAGCTGCACCGGCGTCGCCAGGGCTTCTTCCAACTCCCACCGCATCCACTTGCCAATGCCGATATCTTGAGACGGGGCAGTCACCAGAATTCGCGCACTACACCTTAAGCGCCAATCAATTTCCCCTAAAAATAGTTCTCTGATTTCATGGAGAGTGCAACCTAGAGAAATCAGCTTGTCAACACTTTGCTCCACAATTTCACTAGCTTGGGGGTATTCTGCGGAAATGTGAGATTTACTGGGTCGTTGACCGGGAGAACCTTCCGCTTTCACATAAATCCCTGACCCCGCTTGGGATTCCACCAAGCCGATCGCTTCTAATTGTTCGTAAACTTTGCTAATCGTATTTCGATGTAAACCCGTTTGCATGGCCAACGCACGGGTACTCGGTAGCTTTTCCCCCGGAGAATATTGCCGAGAGGCGATCGCAAACCGAATTTGATTAAATAATTGGCTCGATGCAGAAATGTCGCTATCAGACTGAATGTGAAAGTTAACCATATCAGGGACTCCAGGGACAAATTATTTGTTGATTGTTGATTGTTGTTGGTTGATTGTTGTTTGTTGATTGTTGATTGTTGATTGTTGATTGTTGATTGTTGGTTGTTGTTGGTTGATAGTTGATTGTTGATTGTTGATTGTTGGTTCTGGCTAACCTATAATAACCAATAACCAATAACCAACAACTAATAGCTAATAACCAATAACCAATAACCAACAACCAATAACCAACAACAAACAACAATCAACAAACAACCAACAACCAACAACAAACAACCAACAACCAACTATCAATATAAAATCAAACCAGTTATGTCAGAGAAACTATGTCAGAACAGCAAATACTTACTCATCAGGTTAATGTCACCAACGGAGATTTGCAAATTCCCGCCTACTTAGCCCAACCTGTGGGTGAAGGGACATTTCCAGGTGCGATCGTGTTCCAAGAAGTCTTTGGGGTCAATTCCCATATTCGGGATGTCACCGAACGCATTGCCAAACAAGGATATGTGGCGATCGCCCCGGCAATTTTTCAACGCACTGCCCCCAACTTTGAAACCGGATACACCGAAAAAGACCTAGAAATCGGCAGATATCACAAAGACCTCACCACCGCAGCCCAACTCCTCAGCGATACCCAAGCCACCATCAACTATCTGAAAAGCTTGCCCGTCACCACGGACAACATTGGCTGTGTGGGCTTCTGCTTTGGCGGTCACGTCGCTTACCTCGCGGCCACATTACCGGAAATCAAAGCCACCGCCTCATTCTATGGCGCTGGAATTGCCACCATGACCCCTGGAGGCGGTGAACCCACCATCACCCGCACCCCAGAAATCAACGGCACCATTTACCTATTCTTCGGCAACCAAGACCCCCTCATTCCCAATGAACAGGGCGATCGCATTCAAGCCGAACTTCAGAAACATCAAATATCTCATCGCGTCTTTCGCTACGATGACACCAACCACGGTTTCTTCTGCGATCGACGGCCTAGTTACAACCCCAGCGCCGCTGCTGACGCTTGGACTCACCTCTTACAACTTTATGACGAAACCCTCAAAACCTCTGACTAAGTGAAATATTAATCATTGGTCGGAAAGTCATTGGTCATTCTTGAACCGAGGACAAATGATCAGTGGTCACCAACAAATATCAACTATAGCTATCCTAAATGATTTATGAAGATGCTCCCCTCTCCCCCTCTGGGAGAGGGGTTGGGGGTGAGGGCTTATTTCACGATTGATTTAGGATTGCTATATCAACAGTTGATTCAGCTAAAATTTAGCTAAATGCTACAGGAGTAAACAGAATGGTTCAGGGCGTTTTCACAGATCCCAACGTGGAATTTTTTCCCTTTGAGCAAGAAATATTCGATCGCGAATTTTATCTCGCGGCCAACCCCGACGTTGCCGCCGCCGGATTCAATGACGAGCAACTATTAAATCACTTCCTCAACAATGGAATTGATGAAGGGCGGCAATTTTCTCTCGTATTTGATTTTAACTTTTACCGCGCCGCCAACCCAGATTTAGCTGGGTTAAGTAATCGGGATCTATTGAATCATTTTAAAACATCAGGAATCAGCGAAGGTCGGCCATTTTCCCCATTTATTGACCTGGACTTCTACATTCAATCATATAGAAAGAGAAACGAATTAACCACCGCAGTTCCCGAAGATTTTAACCCCATAGAATCAGCGAACCGACAATGGCTCCGGTTATTAGTGAACCAACTACAAACCGCTCCAGCACAACCAGAAGAAGGAGAAGATTTTTTCCGCTTTTCTCCCTACATTGATATTCAAGAAATTTACCTACCCACTAACCCGGATTTAGTCAACGCTGGTTTCAACGTCAAACAAGCCTTACAACACTTACAACTGTTTGGCCTAAATGAAGGTCGCCGGTTTTCGATTATTTTCGATCCGAAATATTATATAGAAAATAATCGGGAGCTTCAGACGGCTAATTTCAACAGTCGCACCGCCTTAGAACATTTTATCCGATTTGGTGTCAATGAAAGTCGCCGTCCATCGCTGCTGTATGATACTCAATATTATCGAGATAACAATCAAGATTTAAAAGAACAAAATCTCAATAATAAGCAACTAATCGATCATTTTCGTCTGATTGGTTTGCCCGACGAGCAACGGCAATCTTCTGTATATTTTGCCCCTAGAGCGATTGATGCTTTACTCCAAAATCAAACCCCTGCCGAAGATCCTGATGAAGCTTTGGGTTCAAATAACATTTTACAGCCAAAACAAAAGTGGAACACCAGAGTTAATGGCACCCTGACTTATAGCTTTGTGACTCAAGCTAGTGCCGGTCTTTATACCGGGGTAGAAAGTGGGGTTGGGGAGGTGAGCGAAGCGATTAAAAGTAATGTCCGGGAAATCATGCAGCAGTACAATGAAATTCTCCCATTTCAACTGGTGGAGGTGCCGGACAGACCCCCGAATACCGGGGAAATTAGAATTATGTTTTCTAACGGACAACCCAATAATTTTGGCAACTTTTATGCTTATGCTTATGACCCAGGAGTTAATGATATTAATTTACGGGGTGATATCCATTTAAGTAGAAATTTTGAGTCGGATCAAAATAATGCTTTTTCCCGACAAAAAGGCACTTTTGGCTATGAATCTTTGGTGCGGCAAATTGGGTTTGCTTTAGGGCTGAAAAATCCGGGAATTGCTAGTGCAAATCCTTTAAATAATTCTCCAGTAAGTTCCACAGAATTACAGCCTTTTTTACAGGCTTTTCAAGACAACAATACCAATACGGCGATGAGTTATAACTTTGCCGGGGTAGGCGCGGTTAGCCCGATGTCTTATGATATTCGGGCGCTGCAATACCTGTATGGGTTTAGTGATGCCAGAAAGGGCAATGATGTCTATACCTTTGATGGCAGTAATTTTATCGGGATGAAACAGACCGTCTGGGATGGTGGTGGCATCGATACCCTGGATTTTTCTCAACTGCCGGGAATTGATAGTTATTTCTTTAATATGAATGAGGGGGGACTGAATACCACCTTTAGTGCCCTGAATGGTTCTACTTATACCGGAGTCACTGCCCTCAGAGATGCCGATGGAAATTTAGAACGAAATCAGGCTAATGCTTTAATTACCACCCCAGATGGACCTCATATTACCAGTAGTTATGGCACGGTGATTGGTTTTGGGGTGCTGGTTGAGAATTTGATTGGTTCGCCCGTGAATGATCTTATTTCCGGCAACAATCTGGATAATGTGATTAACGGGGGTGCTGGGGCGGATACAATTATCGGTGGCAGAGGCGCCGACACTCTCACCGGGGGGCCGGGTTCTGATATTTTTGTGTACGCGATCGGCGATGGACCCGACCGGATTACGGATTTTGCCGATGGGGTGGATAAAATTGGCTTGTCTGCTGGGCTGACCTTTGACCAGTTGTCGATTACTGGGGTCGGGGCAGATGCGTTGATTCGGGTTGCCGGTACGGGTGAACTTCTGGCGGTATTAACTGGGGTGCCTGATTTTGCGATTACGGCGGGTGATTTTGTTTTGGTCTAAATCCGATTCCGCCAGAACGGATCGCTACCGCGAATCGCAGATAACGATCGCCGAAAAAGAGCGATCGGGCAAAGAATTAGCTAGACTGGGTAAGCATATTATTGATGGAATGCTGATACAGATATTCCATCCCCAGTCAGCGACTACAACTCTGACTACAACTCTGACTACAACTCGGCAGTTGTAGCGGTCAATTTCTATCACTATTATTCTATTTTTCTCAAATCCTGAAATTGCTATGAATCAAGAATCGACCCGTTCTCAAAAGGGTAAGCCTTCTTTTTCTGCTGAAGATTTTGCCAAAGCCCTTGCAGAACATGACTATGCGTTTAGTCTCGGTCAGGTAGTGTCCGGTCGGATCAGTGCCTACGCAGGCGATGGTGTCTATATAGACATTGGTGCCAAGTCCCCTGGGTTTCTGCCGAAACGAGAAGCAGCAGTGGCATTCGTTGAGGATCTTGAGGAACTATTGCCCCTTGATGAAGAACGGGAGTTTTTGATTATCCGCGAACAAGATGCGGAAGGTCAGGTGACTCTTTCGATTCGACAATTGGAACTTAAGCAAATCTGGGATAAGTTGGCGGACAAGCAAAAAGAAAATCAGTCCGTCGATTTGTATGTCACGGGTGTAAACAAAGGTGGGGTGACGGTGGATTTAAACGGGTTGCGCGGCTTTATTCCCCGATCGCACTTGGTGGAAAAACATAATCCCGCATCCCTGGTGGGTAAAAATGTGACGGCGAATATTTTAGAGTTGGATCGCGATCGCAATAAGCTGGTATTTTCCCAACGGCAATTAGCCCAATCCAGTCGGATTGGTGAAATTCAGGTGGGTCAACTCCTGGAAGGAACTGTAGTCAGCATTAAACCCTTTGGGGTTTTTGTGGATGTGGATGGGATGACCGCTTTACTCCATATTAATCAAGTGAGTAAAAATTACGTCCAATCTCTGAATGATGTGTTTTCTTTACGGCAACCAATTAAAGCGATCGTGATTGATATTGATGAAACTAAAGGCCGCGTTTCTCTGTCAACCAAGTTGTTAGAAAATCACCCCGGAGAAATCATAGAAAACTTTAATGAGGTGATGGATAACGCTGAAGCCCGTCATAATAAAATCAGTCAAACATTGCCCTCTTAATTAGTTAATTAGATTAGTCAAGAAATAACCCTGATTTGTCCACAAATCAGGGTTTTAAATTAACCATCAACCAACTTGCCAGGGAACAGAGGAGAACAATTAACAATTGATAATTGACAATTGTTAATTATCAATTGTTAATTATCAATTGTTAATTATCAATTATCAATTATCAATTATCAATTATCAACCATCAACCATCAACCATCAATTGATGTAAAGTCGCTGTCATTACATCAGTGGTTTGACCAAAGACCGTAAATAGTAACACTTCTCGATACACTCGTTGGGCGGGATGTTGCAGAGAATTCGCTTCCCCACTGGCAACAGTGACGGCAGCATGGGCACAACGATTAGCTAAAGCGATCGCTTCTGCTCTTAATTTTAAACCATTTTCATAGATCGCCTCGGTGGTCAATTCTGACAAAATTGCCTCGCGACACCGGGTTAGCTTCCGATCCAAAATCTCAAAAGTTTCTTGAATAATAGGTAAGTGTTTTGTTTTCGCCGTCTGTTCAATAATATCTAAAGCAGCGCGAGCACAACCTAAACAGAAAAAACTAAACATCAGCACTTTTTTGCGGTCATTTTCATGTATCCAACCGGGGGGCTGAATGCCCACAATATAATCTTGGGGGACAAACCAATTTTTGATTTCCCCACTGACCGTATTCGTAGACTGCATCGCCGCTAACTGCATCGGTTCGCTAAAATGAATTTCGCCCCCATTCGGTTGGGTCGTATTCGTAAAAGGAATAATCGCGAAGACTGCCCGACCATCGGCTAAGGTGGCCGCTACAATTAATTCAGGAAATATATCAAATCCCGTCGCCCAGCGTAAGTCCCCAGAGATGCGATAGCCCCCTTTGACCGGGAAGGCTTTGATCCGGGGTTCCCCAGCACGTCGGAGGTGGGAAAAGCCAACCCCTAAAAGGCGATCGCCCGTTGCTAACCCTGATAAATAAGCTTGTTTGAGTGCCTTATTTTCACTGGCGAAGATCGTACTACTGGCACTTTGATGTTGAATTTGCAGAAAGGCTAAAGCACCAGAATATCTCGCGACCAATTCCTGAAATCGCCGAAAGTTTTCTTCTGATTCGGTGAGTTTTAAGGCTAATAAGGAGCGATCGCCCAATCCTTGCATTGCCCAACGCAAGACCGCTTGGTCGCGATCGATGGCAGCGGCTTGAGGTGCGATTTCTGACCGCAGATAAAACTCCGCAATCTCCAGCAGGGGTGGCTGACTACTCATAATTTGGCTAAAATTTTACTGCTTTTAATTTTAGAGTTTAAACGACCATAACTCAAACTAAAAAAAACGAAATTTAGTTATGCCCCTAAATCAAGAAACCGAAATATTTTTAGAACAAGTGGCCCAGTCCGGTCAACCGCCACTCAATGAGCAACAACCGGAAACTGCCCGGAAAATGAACGTCGTGTTCGTGGCTGCTTCCCCACCCCCCGAACCTGTAGCCCAAGTGGAACCTCGCACCATCCCCGGTCTTGGGGGAGAAATTCCCCTCTGGATTTATACCCCCTTTGGGGCTGGGCCGTTTCCCTTGTTGGTGTATTTTCACGGCGGCGGTTGGGTAGTTGGTGATTTGCCAATGGTCGATAGTATTTGTCGGACTTTAGCCAATGCCCCTGGCTGCGTGGTGGTTTCCGTGGATTATCGGTTAGCCCCCGAACATAAATTTCCCGCTGGTCTGGAAGATGCCTACACCGCGACTAAGTGGGTGGCGGAAAATGCGGCATTATTAAATGGCGATCGCCGCTTAATTGCGGTAGCGGGGGAAAGTGCCGGGGGAAATCTTGCGGCAGGAGTGACGTTAATGGCACGCGATCGCGGCGAATTTGCTTTAATCTATCAATTACTGATTTATCCTGCCACTCAGTACCAATCCAACACCGCATCCTTTCACCAATATGGAGAAAACTACTTTTTAACTGCTGACTTAACTAACTGGTTTTGGCATCATTATTTACCCAGTCCCACGGAGGGAAAAAATCCTTATGCCTCTCCCTTGTTGGCGGAAAATCTGGCCAATTTACCCCCAGGATTAATTGTCACCGCTGAATTTGACCCCCTGCGCGATGAAGGGGAAACTTACGGCGATCGCCTGCGGGAAGCTGGGGTAGAAATCAAAACCATTCGCTATGATGGCACCATTCATGGTTTTATTAATTTCGCGAAATTCTTGCCCCTGGGTCAAACTGCCTTAAAGGAAATTGGGGCAATTCTCCAAACTGCCTTCGCCCAGGCAAAAAATCACTCTTAATCACCGATAAAAAATAGAGGGAAATGATGATACCACACCGCCGAATATTTCATCTTTTAATCACCTTATTTCTCATCTGCCTCATGGGATGTGCTCCTGCCCAAGCATCCCTAGATATGGCAGCCCGACTCAGCCGATTAGAATCAGAATTTTTCATGGTGCGATCGCAGATCAATTCCCTCGAATCTCAAGTTTCTCGACTCAACAACCGCCTAGATTTTGCCCAAGTCCGACAGTCCCCCGAACCGGCGATCGTTCCCCTACCCCAACGGGAAATCGTCGAATCACCCAACAAACAACAATTCGATCGATTAGCTACCCTTTTAATCGAACTCAAAGAACAAATCAACACCCTAGAAACCCGATTTTCTCAGTTAGAATCCCAATTTAATCAGACGAACCAATAACCACCAAAGCATCCCGACCTAAGCATAAACCACCCTAAACATTAACCCGATTAACCCTAAAAATTATGGCCAAATGTCCAATTTGCTATACAGCATATATAGAAGGAACCATAGAAAATTGCCCCGTTTGTGATTGGGATTTAAAATCTTATCTGTCACCCACTACGGGCAAATATCGCCAAGCTTTTGTGGCAAAAGAACAAGCCCATCTAGACTGGGCGAGAAAAATGTGGCAAAAATATCTGGTACAACAAAATCACTCCCTGACTCAGCCCGTAAACGCCAACCCTTTAGTCAATAATTCTTATGGTTCTTCAGCCAATCAGAGTCTTGAATCTGCCATCATATTCAAACTTGAAGCCCGCTTAGATCAATTAGAATCTCGGTTACAAAAATCAGAATTAGAAATTAAACAATTACGCGCCGAACTGACGATTGAACAAGAGGAAAATCGCCATTTAACATCGCAAATGGAATGGGTAATTTATGTCTTACAGGAAGCCAACCCCCAAGAAATGCAACAAACCCTCTGGCAACTGCAAGAATGGGCAAATTCTCTGGCGAATTCCCAGCCACAAAATCATTTAAAATCAGCCGTAGGCATGGACTATTCTAAATTAGAAAAACTCCTGGCTGCGGGAAAATGGCGACAAGCGGACGAACGCACTTGGGAAATCATGCTGAAAATCACCAATCAAGAAGAAAAAGGATTTTTTAATCCCGAAGATATCGAATTATTTCCTGCTACTGACTTAGAAACGATCGCTTGGCTTTGGGACTATTATAGTAGCGGTAAGTTTGGCTTCCATATTCAGCAAAAAATCTGGCAAACCGTGGACAATGACTACACTACTTTTTGCGATCGCGTGGGTTGGCGAGTCAAAGAAAATTGGCTGTATTATGATGACTTAAACTGTTCTCTCGATGCCCAACAAGGTCACTTGCCGGTGATTGGATGGCGCAAACGTGCCTGTTATGGCGTCGGAGGAGCCACAGCCCACGAAAATATTGCCGCGTTAATTTCTCGCTTTAATGAATTTAATCACGTGAATATTTAAACATTTTTTAACTAATACCATTTACAAAAATTAATCCAACAACCCCTAACATTCGTAGGGTGTACGTTGCAGGGTGTAGGGCTACACCCTACACCCCCTCTTTCCTCTATCCTCTATCCTCTATCCTCAGTGTGGATTTTTGCCCACCCTACAATATAAATACTACAGCATTGTATCAAGCACAATTGAAATGTCTATAACCGCTATAAATAAGGGGGAGATTTTTTATCCATATCATGGTTGCCGGATAAACTGGGAATTTCTACCGAACGCAAAAACTCCGCACTTTCTTCGGGTAAAGAGGTGTTAATAAACATTCCACTGCCTAACTCAAAGCCAGCAGCTTGTGATACTCTAGGGATAATGGCTAGATACCAATGATAGTAATCCGTGTAGTCTTGATCCGTGGGAATTGAGCGAATGGTATAGTTATAATCTGGGTCGTTTAATCCATAATATAATTTAGCCAAGACTGTTCGCAAAATCCGAGCCATATCGATGATTTCCTCATCAGAAATATGTTCAAACGACGAGGTATGTTTTTTGGGAAAAATCCACAGATGAAATGGCGATAAGGCCGCATAAGGAATAAAGGCGACAAAATGTTTATTCTCCGAGATAATCCTCTGAGATGCTGATAGTTCATCTTTCATGGTTCGACAGTATAAACAGTCCCCGGTTTCATCAAAATATCGCATTGCTTCTGAGATGCGATCGCGCATTTGACCAGGAACAACCGGGGTCGCCGCAATTTGCGAGTGAGGATGTTCTAAAGACGTTCCCGCTTTCGGGCCATGATTCTTAAAAATCACAATTGTTTTAATCCGAGGATCGCGTTTTAGTTGACGATATCGTTCCCGATACATCGTAAAAATATTGGCAATTTCGCTAATCGAGAGAATAGCCGGATTGACGTTATGCAAGCGATGCTCGATAATCACCTCATGGACGCCGAAACCGGAGATCGAACGGTAAGATTTTTGAATTTTGCGGATCGGTTCTTTATCGGGGGAAACTGCCGGATATTTATTCACAACAGCACGAACTTTCCAGTTATCGCGATCGCCTAAACAACAGATTTCCTCCGCAGTATTATGCTCATTGCCCGGACAAAATGGACAGTTAGCTTCATAAGCGGGAATAATCCGGTTATTTTCGGATTTTTTCGCAAATTGATTCGGCCTTTTTGCGCGTTCATTGGCAATGATTACCCAGTCTCTTGTAATTAAGTTTTGTCTCAGTTCTGACATAGGGTTTATCTAAATTTAAATTCAACGTTTTTAATCGAAATTAATTAACTTCTGGAGGGGCTGTAGGGCAACAGGTTAAGGAACAACGACGCCGAACACCGCCTCCCTGGAGAGAATTTTTTAGCGCTAAAAAAATTCACAAAAATTAACATTTACTCGATCGACTCAACCGAAAAAACCTTGGCTGATAAATCTGTCAGCAAAAAACCGCGAAGGTTTTTCTCAGTGATTCAATTGGCTAAATCATTATTTATTATAACTTGATTTCCAACCGGATTTGATCTTTCACTAATCTAGGGCAGTTAAATTTTTGGCGTCTTGGTGAAATTATTGACAGCTTAAGGGTGAATGCTTCAGGCTAAATTTTGCCCCAATTAATTCCGGATCGAAATTACTTCGGTAAAACTACGGAAAAAACGTAAATTTATTTCAAGAATTGTTAAATTTTATAACTTACCGAGGTAGGTGAACCAGGGAATTTCCGACGAAATCAGGGTTTTGCGGCAGTGGCAGACTTAAATCAACATAGCAACAGGAGAAAATTTTTGGCAGCGATCGCAGTAATAGAGCAGTGATAGAATTTATGCTATTTATGGGAATGATTCGCTATTTTACCCTCATTGAAGATACCATTCATGTAATTGTTGGGGTGGCACTTGCGGGTTTAACCATCTTTCCTGTCACGGGAGTTTATGGCCATGATACCATCATTCAATCCACAGACCAAGAAAACATTGAACCCGGATTATCTAAGATGGAAACAAGTGTTTTAACTTCAGCAAATTTTGTTTTATGCGATCTAGAACACAAGTTATAAAATTTTAATAAATTTATCGATTGATTAATGATAAAATAATTAATCACGCAAATTTTCTAAAAATGTCACTTCGGAAGTAGGGACAATCATAAATTGCCCCTACTTCCGAAGTGGGTCATAAGTCCGGGCAACAAACAAAATCAGATTAATCAATATATCGGGAGAAAAAAATGCCACATAAACATTTATTGCAATTAGAAATCAAAGAAAAGATTCAAGAAAAACTCAAAGAAAAAAAACAACCAGACATCAAAGATAAATCAGCCCGGAAAACCGCCGCAGACATCGAAGCAGATATGCAAGAAGAAGAAGAAGATTATTTCGATTATTATTACGACGAACCGGGTAGCGCACCGGGAACTTTGACCATTGAGTCCGATGCTGTTCCCACCAAAATTGTCTTAATTGACTATAACTTAGATCGAGCAACTCGTGTAAAAATTATTGTTCCAGAAGAATGCTATAAATACTTAGATACCGAGTCAGTTTCTTGGGTAGATATTCAAGGATTAGGAAATGAAGCCACTTGGCAACGGATCGGGGGTGTATTTCATTTGCATCCCCTGGTACTGGAAGATGTGGTGAATGTGCCACAGCGACCTAAAGTAGAAGAATATGAAGACCAATTGCTGATTATTTCCCACATGGTAATGCCGATGGAAGATGGGCAGGGTTTTTATCTGGAACAGGTCAGTTTTGTGTTGAGCAAACATTATCTGTTGACGGTGCAAGAAGAACCTGAACATGATTGTTTTGGGTTGGTGCGATCGCGCATTCGCTCTGGCAAAGGCATGATTCGCAACAACGGGGTTGATTTTCTTGCCTATGCCTTGTTAGATGCCATTATTGATGGGTTTTTCCCCGTATTAGAAGACTACGGCGAACGCATCGAAGAACTGGAAGATGAAGTAGTGGCAAATCCCTCGCGAAAGACCCTACAAAAAATTTATGAAGTGCGTCGAGAACTCCTGGCATTACGGCGAGCAATTTGGCCGCAGCGCAACGCGATTAATCGGTTAATTCGTGATGATAGTAAGCTGATTAGTCACGATGTGAGACTTTATTTACGGGACTGTTACGATCACGTCACCCAAGTGATTGATTTGGTGGAAACTTATCGAGAATTAACCTCTGGATTGATGGATGTTTACTTATCAGCGGTGAGTAATAAAATGAATGACGTGATGAAGTTACTCACAATTATTTCCACCATTTTTATTCCCCTCACTTTTATTGTGGGAGTGTACGGGATGAATTTTAATCCCGAAGTTTCGCCGTTTAATATGCCCGAATTGAATTCACCTTGGGGCTATGTCGGCTGTTGGGCCGTGATGATCTCGATCGCCCTCACATTAGTCTATTTCTTTTGGCGTCAGGGTTGGTTTGAGAATTTCTCATCCATTGACAAAGATTAATTTTCTCTGATTTGAACTTGACAAAAGATATTTTTTATGCACATAACCAGATTAAGTGAAGTAACCGCCAGCTAATCGCCTAAAACAACGAGTTTTTTCCTACCCCTGGGGAATTTCACCAATAACCAACAACAACAGGCAACAGTGGAGCGGAGGAGCGGGGTAAAACAATTAACAATTGATAATTGACAATTGACAATTAAATAAAATTAACAATTGATAATTGACAATTGACAATTAAATAAAATTAACAATTGATAATTGACAATTGTCAATTAAATACCAAGATCAATTATCAATTATCAATTATCAATTATCAATTATCAATTATCAATTATCAATTATCAATTACACCCCAACCAACAACCAACTAACAACCAACAACTAAAACAATGATTTCTATCTTGCTTATTTTCACTGTGGGCATCATTCCGCCATTAATATCCGTTTGGGTAATTCGCCAAGCGCAAGCGGAGGCCAATGACCGATTGCAACGAGCAATTTCCAGAGCTTCTAGGGCATGGGTTCCTGATGATTCAGCGCCGGATCTGTCCCCAGAACCGTGGCAAATTATTGGCGATCGCACCTGCCAATTTAATGCCCATTCTGCTTATATTCGTTGTGCAGTCAATCCGTCCGGCCCTTGTCAAGGTTGCCGTCATTATGAACCGGCAAATTTTAGCCTACAAAATCTCAATTATTAACCAATGGTAATCACTGATAATTGAGATTTTGTAGGCAAATAGCTACCATTTAATCCAACTTAAACGGTCGAATAAATCTTTTCTTGCAAATGAATTTGATCCCGTCGGGGGTCAGAATAACTCACTTGGACATCGAGGCGATCGCCCAACTCAAAGGGACGGGGGAAACGCCATGCCAACTCCAAGCCCAACTCTTCCAACAAGATTAAGCCCAAATTATCTTCTTCTTTCAACCAACGCAGCACCAAAGCCTGCCAAACCTCACCGGAATTGCGCCGCAGATATTCCAAAGCCCAATAGCGATTAGTCTGACGTTCTACCAAAGTGGCTTCCTTAGCGGTACTGGTGACACTCATCAGCATTTCTTGGAGTTCTTGGGACGAAAAAGCCAACGGATCGCCCCGTAGATGGGCTTTAATCTGGAAATGGGCCAGCAAATCGCTATAGCGGCGAATTGGGGATGTCACCTGAGTATAAACATCCAAAGCCAAACTCGCATGACGGGCTGGGTTTGTCCCCATTTCACTCCGGGGCATACAGCGACGAATGGCACAAGAACGCACCGGCCCTGGTTCTAATAAAATTAACTCTTCTTCCGGGGGCAGTTCTGGCTGCATTTGGGCCCGGAAAGGTAGGGGAATATTGTTAGTTTGCCCGTAGCGTCCGCCCACTTCTCCAGCGAGAATCATCATTTCCGAGACCAGTTTGCGGGACATCGCATCTTCCAAGACATTGATATAAATCTGGTCATCTTTGACTTTAATCACCGCTTCGGGCATGGAAATGCTGATTGCCCCTTGGGAAATTCGCCATGCTTGTCGAGTATTTGCCCACTTCGCCAGAGTCGCCAATTCCGCTTCGGCACTCAGGGCCAAATGCAGCATCTCATCCACATCTTCGTAAGTGAGGCGATAGGTAGGTTGAATCAGGCTGGGATGAATCGTATATTCGGCGATCGCGCCATTGGGTTCCAGAATAATCGCAAAACTCAGGGCGGGACAAATTTTGCCTTGGATCAAACTCATCGGCCCCGTCGCCAACTCTGCGGGAAACATCGGCACCATCCCTGTAGGCAAATACACCGTGGTGCTACGTCGTCTGGCTTCCAGATCCAACTCATCCCCAGGAGACATTAATCGGGTCGGGTCAGCAATATGAACCCATAGACGTTCCCGACCATCCTCCAGATATTCGACACTTAAGCCATCATCAATTTCTTGGGTACTTTCATCGTCGATTGTATAGACCTTGAGATGGGTCAGGTCTAAGCGATTGTTTTCGTCGGGATCGGCAGGGGGAGAAATCAAACAACGATGCGCCACTTCCAGCACCTTGGTAGAAAAATTTATGGGGATTTGAGTCCGTCGCAAAAATAGATTTTCATGCTCAGTCCACAATCCTAAGTCCACTAACAGATCGAAAGCCCCCTCCGGGGTCTCAGGACGTTGCAAGACCGCTAAGATTTCTTTAGCATTAATCCGTTCTTTCGCTTCTTCGGCAAAGACGGCGTATCTTTCGATCGCCTCAATGCGAATGCGATCGCCACTTGACCATTCCACCTTCTCACCGGCCAAACTTTGAGAAACCCGGGACAAAAACTCTGTCCAATCCCGCTGTCGAGTTTCTTCCACGTCTTTTTGATGTTTCAGTTCAGCCACCTGAGAAGCAGAACGGGGTTCGTAGCGATCGCCTCTTTGCTTAAAAAACAGCTTATCTTGAGACAATAAACAATAAGCTGCATAGCACTGAGCGGGAGTCTGGTCAGAAAATAGAAGTAAGGCCATTTCTGCGGGAGAAACTGCCTCCGCATCTTCTACCAAAATTTCCCATGCCACCTCCAGGCTATCTGGATCCAGATATGGTTCTACTTCTTGTCGGAAGTTAGCCAGATCGGACTGTTTATATCCGTCCCTAGCAATTTCATAACTCACTTGCTGGGGCCGGATACTTTGGGATTGACCGAGTTCGTCAATCACAATCCAGTTTTTTTTGCCATCTGGACGTTCTGCCACGGCGAGTCTACGCTCGGCGTGAATGCGATATTCGATCAGTGTTCCCTTTTCCACAATCCACTAACTTTCGTCACGAAGTGTTTTTTTTCCAGACAAACTTGGTTGAGTCGGCTTCGGCAAGGATTACCAGACTCTCAGCCAACCATCATTCTCAGCTTAACCTTCTTGATTAACAAAAGGTAACAAAGCTAAGATTCTGGCTCGCTTAATTGCTACAGTCAGTTCTTTTTGTTGTTTGGCCGTCAGCCCAGTAATCCGACGGGGCAGGATTTTGCCTCGTTCGGTGACAAACTTCCGCAGCAGTTCTACATCTTTGTAGTCTATGGGGTCTTTGGGATTAATGGGGGAAACTCGGCGACGAAAATAACTCATAGTTTTCTTTTCTTTAATTGATCAATGAATTTTTCTCTTTCTCCAGATGGGTTTTACCCGGAGGAATCATCTGTAATGACCTGCCGGATAGACCATAAAGCCTTGGAAAACCCAGGGAGTCCTAACCAGCTTTACTTGATTTCTTTGTGAACAGTATGTTTGTTACAGTGAGGGCAGAACTTTTTCAGTTCCATCCGGGCCGAGTTATTCCGACGATTCTTTTGCGTGGTATAGCGAGACACTCCAGGAGAGCGCTTAGTCGGATTCGTGCGACATTCTGTACATTCCAACGTCACTACAATACGAACACCTTTAGCCATTTTTCTATATAATCCGCAACCGGGAGATAATTAGACACAGAGGTTGATTATATCACATCATCTGCCACTAATCGCTAAAAAATTAGTCAAATTTCCATTATCAATTAACAATTAACAATTAACAATTGATAATTATCAATTATCAATTATCAATTATCAATTATCAATTATTCCCTCTTCCCCTACACCCTACACCCTACACCCTACACCCTACACCACACCCTACACCCTACACCCTACACCGATGGCGGCCCTATTCCCCGTTAATTAATTGCCAGAGGGCGGGATGGGCACTGGGGCAAAGAACTCCTGTGAATTCCCATTACGGGGTTCGGTGTCCAAGGTTAAAGATGCCGGAGGTTGAGGGGCAGCATTCTCCGTGGTTTTCTCGGTGGCTGGTGGAGCGGATGTTGCCGGAGCGATCGCTCCGGGATCCTGGGGCTGGAATGCCTCAGTTTCAACTGGCTGACTGTCACCTTGACCCGTTGTGGCTCCACTGGGAACCGCCGGATTGCTATTTCCTGGGGATTCTGCCTCTGGGTTGACCACTTGAGGCGTTGCGGGCTGATTGGTGGTATCGCTGTCTGGTTGGGCGATCGCGCAAGTTTCCGCACTGTAGTTAAACTCAAAAGGATACTGATAAGCCGTTGGGTGATCCTGGACGGGAAAATCCTTGGACTCAACGTAGCGTAAAGCCTCATTATCCAAAATCTCCGAGCCACTGCTATGCAACAGCTTCGGTGACTTAATCATTTCACCGTCGGGGTTCACCACGGTCCCGACGACCGCCCTGCCTTCCAACTTCCGATCGCAAGCTGCCAAGGGATAATTATTCGCGATCGCGCTGGGAGTTTTAGCGGACAAATCCGGCAACTCCTGGCGTAATTGCATAAACCAGATATAAAACTCTTCCCCACCCGCTAACATCGCTTCTTCGATGGCAGACAAAGACCCGCCTTGTTGCTGAAGGCGCTGTTGTTCCTTTAGCTGTTGCTGGTAAGCCAACATCTGTTGCTGATGATGAGTCAACTGCTGTGGTGGAGTTGCTGGCGCCGATTCGGGTTGTTTCTGTTGCTGGCGATCGGCCAACTGTGGCGGATTCGATTCTTGCGCCAATTCGGGTTGTTTCTGTTCAGACGGTGCATTGGCGCTTGCTTCTGGTGGAAGATTCGGCCTCGTCTCCGTTGCCTCCAATTTACCATCCCGGAATGCTTGCCGGAGTTTTTCTTGATAGGCCAAAACTTCTGGCCTTAAACCGGGCACTAATTTAGTTTCTTCTTGACTTTGACTGGTTTGTTCTCTGGGTGCGATCGCTAAATTAGGATTCACCGGCTGCTGCGTATCCAACAACGGTTGGGCCGAGTCCACGGGTTGTCTGGGCGTTACCCCACCGGGCAAAGCCGAGTTCCGATCCGGTGCAGGGTTCCCAGAATTCGGGGAATTCATTACCAGTTCTTCTGGATCGATCGAGGGAGGAGTCTGGTTTTGACCCTGGGGGGGAATCACTTGATTGGGGGGGAAACTGGGATTAAACCCTTCAAACTGTGGGGCAAACTGTGGGGCTGGAGGCAGTTCCGGGGGAGCATCTGGCAACGCCGGAATCGTATAAAACTGCTGGGGAACCTGACTGAGTAAATCAGACGGATTATTGTACGGTGCCACTGGGGGCGGTGGGGGTAATTGACTGAGCAATTCTTCCAATGGCGATCGCACCGCAACTCGCTCTTGAGTGGCAGGGGTTTGGTTTAAGCCCGGATTATTCTTGAACGGTGAGGAACTATTTTTCTTTGGCGGTTCAGAAGCGATCGGCGGGGGAGTTGGCGGCCAGTTTTCCAAATTGGGTATAGTGGCCAAAGATTCTCCATTATAAAGAGAAGAACCTTCGGGCAAAGTCCAAGGTTGCAGGGGTTCACCGAGTGGGGGTAAACCGGGCAAACCAGAAAGAGGGGCGCCAGGAGAGGGCGGCACCAAGGTGTCGAATTTCATCGCCGTCATATCGGGCTGAGAAAATTCTGGCAAAATACCCAGTTGTTCCGGGGTGAGTTCCACCAGTTGCACCGGGGAAATATCTTTTTGCTTTGACAGGATTGGCACATTTTGCAAACTGACGCCAATGAGTCCGTGGATCCCCACAGAGGCGATCAGGGCTACCCCTGTCGGCTGACGAAAGACGGTCAAAAAGTTGGTATTTTGTGGTATGGCGTAAGACATAGCAAAGGATCTCACCTCGGTTTTTTGGTTATTGCACAGATTGGTACTACCTCCCCACTTATATTAGCGTTGAATGCGAAATCGATCGGTAGGGAGCGGGGGGCTTGAGAGGGTGTAGGGTGTAGGGGTTTGAGAGGGTGTAGGGTGTAGGGTGTAGGGTGTAGGGTGTAGGGAATAATTGATAATTGATAATTGATAATTGATAATTGATAATTCTGTTTAATTGTCAATTATCAATTGTTAATTGTTAATTGTTTTCCCGATGGCGGCCCCAACCAACAACCAACAACCAACAACCAACAACCAACAATCAACAATCAACAATCAACAACCAACAACCAACAACCAACAACCAACAACCAACAACCAACAACTAACAACTAACAACTAACAACTAACAACAAATAACAAACACAAATAACAAATAATAAACACCTAACATTAAATAACTAAATTGGTAATAAAATTTTGGGGGCGGGGATGATAATTAGCACTAAAATTAAGAGGGCAATTAAGCCTAAGATATCTCGCTTGTTATCTAATTCTGTGACATCATTGAGGGCTGGGCTATCAACGATGGGAATTAGGAATAAAAAGATTGCCCAAAGGATTAACTCTGGTTTGGCGATCGCGAGGATAAAAAACAAAAACCGAGTAATTTGGCCAATGGTGATGGCCATTTTTTGCCCAAACATGGCATGGACGATATGACCGCCATCAAGAGAACCCACGGGCATTAAATTAAAGGCGGTGAGGATTAAACCAATGTAACCGGCGATCGCCACAGGATGTAAATCAATTCCTTGATTAACTCCCAGGGGAGAAGGCAAGCTAATTTTACTCAGTAGGGTTAATAAAAAAGAAAAACTCGGATTTAAAGAATTTATTGATAATAGTGTCACCTCTGAGGGTAAGTCTACAACAGTGGAATGAGCCAGACCCCAAATTAAAATCGGCATTGTCACCAAAAAACTACAAATTGGGCCAGCAATGCTGACGTCAAATAAGATTTTTCGATTGGGCATGGGTTGGCGAATTTGCATAAAGGCGCCAAAGGTGCCAATAAATTCTGGGAAGGGAATAAAATAAGGGAGGGTGACTTGGACTTTATAAAAAGTCGCGGTGAGGAAATGAGCATATTCGTGGCTGCCCATAATCAACATCAGGGTTAGTCCATAAGGTAAACCTTCGAGTAATAAATTGGGGTTAGCTTGTAAGCTAGTTTGCTCAATTCCTACCATTTTAATGGCACCAATTAAAGTGGTGGTAAAGAGGGTGACTAAAGCTAAGGCGATCGCTAATCCGGGCTTATTTAATGATTGGAGTTGTTCTCCCGAAGCCGGGAGTTCAAATACTTTATTATCTGCTTTGCCGTTGGTTTTGGCTCCCGGTTTTTCTGGGGCAATTCTTTGAGCATTTGGCACCAGGACAAATAAGGGTTTGCCATTAAAGTCTTCTTGAAAAATTACTAAAAAGCGATCGCCAAACTTAGCTTCGATATTGTGCTTAATTTTCTCATAAGCCACATCAGATTTAGCCCGTAACTGTCCCCGACAGATCGCCGCTTGTAAACGATAGTCAATTTTATGCAAGGGGTACATCGTCCAGGGAAAACAATCTCGCAGCATTTTTTCTTCTTCCAGGGTCAGGGCTCTGACCTCAGAAGCACTTGCCGCTACTTCAGGATTATTTGAATCAGAAACTTCTAAGTTTGTTTCTGATTCCACCGCAGATTTTTCCGCAGGTGGCTGCAAATCCAGCCGCCCCCATTGCACCAGAAACCAGTAGAGAAAAAAGCAGACCACAAAGGGACCAAACACCAAGGTCGGTGGCATTGACTGATTTTGATCGTGGAACGCATACCAAGCGATCCAGATAAAAGCGGGAGTCATCAACACCAACCATAAAATCCATACAGGGGTGCGGGTTAATGTCGTAACTCGCTGCTGCAAAATGATATAGGTGATTAACCCAAGTATTAGTATTAGTAACCAGGAAACCATGCTATGCCTAAAGAACCACGGGCTGTGCTCGATGCCATTTTTGCCTTTCCGCCAAATCGAGAGACGTTAGGCGGCACCGCTTACTTTATTGTAGGAAAAAATGCTAATTTCTTAATCGATTGTCCGCCCTGGAATGAAATAACTCAAGAATTTTTACAAGCATCAGGGGGCGTAAAGTCCCTGCTGATCACCCATCGGGAGGCTATTGGTAAAGCTAAAGAAATTCAGGAGTTTACTCAGTGCGAGATTGTAATTCAAGAACAAATTGCCTATTTGTTACCCAATTTAGCCCTGACTCGTTTTACTCAGGAGTTGGCGATTCGCGAAGCGATCCGCCAAGGCGGAATCGCGCCGAATTTGACTATGATTTGGACTCCCGGTCATTGTCCGGGTTCCGCTTGTGTTTACTACAGCGATCGCGGTGGCGTCCTGTTTACAGGCCGTCATATCCTGCCCAATCAACAAGGGGAGCCGATGCCGTTGCGAGTTTTCAAGACCTTTCATTGGCAGCGGCAATTGCGATCGGTTGAGCATCTACAAAAAAGATTTACCTCAGATACGTTAACTTATTTATGTCCCGGTGCAAATACGGGATTTCTCCGAGGACAAGGAACGATCGATCGCGCAGGCGATCGCCTATCGGCCTTAGACATCACTGCATTATCTGCCGTGACCCCGATGCTGTAAATATTTGTTGTTTGTTGTTTGTTGTTTGTTGTTTGTTGTTTGTTATTTGTTATTTGTTATTTGTTGGTGGGTAGGGATTCTTTGGTTGTTTTCACCCACTAAAGAATAATAAATAACGAATAACTCTTGACCGTTGACGATTATAGCAGCGGAGTTATGAAGTACACAAAAAACCTGTCATTCCCGCGCAGGCGGGAATCCAGAAAACCTCTGTACTTCATCCAATAAAAACCGCTATAAATGTCCGGCGTGTTGATAAAATGCAACTAATTTAGTCAACAGTCACCCACCAAAATTCAAGCATAATTATATGACTATTCCCAAGAATTATCCCAATGCTCCTGATGTTTCTGCTGAGGACTACCTTGTAGTCGGTTTAGCGACTTGTTTTGTTAGAGATGATGGGGAAATCCGTGAGGTGAAAGTCATTGAACCAATTCCTTCCGCCGCATTAGAAGCGATTATGAAGGGAGTTCCGACCTCATATTCTATGGCTTGTGGCACCACTTTGGGCAATTTATTAGACGGTGAAGTGGTAAAAATTCCCGCTGATTTTCCAGGGGATACTCAAATTAGTGAGGAGTTCACCACACGGGCGATCGCAGCGGTGCGGACTTATCGACGACGACCGGAAGCCACTGCTTTCATTTCCGTGGGTAGCACTTATGATAAATTTAACTATTCTCTGGAACGTAAGCGAGTCCTGAATGCGGAAAATATTGTCAGCACTGAGGATAATGTGAAACAACACGCTTATACTCATCAAGTGCTTTAATTAGCCAGATTATTATGGCATATTTGCTATCAAAAATCATGGCATAAATTGAACTGACTTTTGTTGGTATTTTGTCGGGGTAATTGATGAATTAACCCGACAAAATATGGTGATAATGAGGTTTTTAACCGGGGCAATTTCCAGGCTCAACAAAATTTTACTAAGTTTTTCGCGGATCGGAGATGACAGGCGATCGCTTCATAGGTAATAATAAGGACTGTCCATCATGGAGTGAGTTAGGTAAAACAGAGCGTGAACCAGGATTTAAAGTTTAATGACCGGGAAAAGATAGAATCGGTGAAAGCCGGGACGATCGCGGCGTTATGTTTATTGGTGGTATTTGCGATCGCCTCTTGGGGAAATCATTGGCTCCTGGCTCAAGCATCAGCAAGTTTGGTGAGTTTGCCATTGGTCAATTTATCACAAGTGAAAGTGGCGCTTGCTTCTGCCGCAGGAGTTGCCATCAGTGGTTTTCTGTTTGGCATGACCTACCGTTATGTGATTCGAGACGATCGCAACCCGCATTTAAAATCTGGGGCAGTGTTGGCGTTTGGATTAGTGCGAGCGATCCCCCAAGTAGAACCCGCCATTTCCCAACTAATTGGGCATATTCCTAACTTGGCAGAAATTTGGCCATTTGCCCTCATAGGGTTAGAAAGTTTAATCTTATTTGCTGCGGCTAGAATTGTCCTAGATTGGGCGATCGCTCACAAGTGGGTGAAACCTTTTAACTCATAAATTTGCCGAATTTTACCGCGAAATTTTACCGCCAAATTTTACCGCCAAATTTTACCGCCAAATTTTACCGCCAAATTTTACCGCCAAATTTTACCGCCAAATTTTACACATTAAATACCTCAAATTCTTGAGGAACAAACTGCATATTTTGGTCAATGGCTGACAAAACTTTATTATTTGCCGTATCAGAGCGCAAACAGGCACAGACTAACTGGGCAACATCGGCGCGGTGAATCATCCCACAAACTTGAGGATTTTCGGTTAAAACTGCGTTCCCGGTTGGGGGTTCAGATTTTAACCCACCGGGACGAATAATCGTATAAGTCAGCCCGCTATTGATTAAATACGCTTCGGCTTTTTCTTTTTCAATTAAAACTTTTTCCAGGGTGGCTAAAGCTTGAGGGGATAAAGCCCCTTTACTATTTCCGGTGCCAATGGAAGACACCAGAATAAATTTTTTGACCCCAGCGTTTACCGCAGCATCAATTAAATTTTTATTCCCCAGATAATCGGGTCTTTCCCCTTGCTGGGGCAAACCACCAATGGTGGAGATCGCAGCGGCGATAGCTTTTCCTTGCATGGCTTGGGTCAAGGAAGCGGGATCCAGGGCATCAGCGATCGCCACCTGAATGCCCATTGCTTCTAATTCGGCTTGGGTATCCGGCGATCGCAGTAGGGCCACCACAGGTTTTTGTTCTTTGCTCAGGCATTGAGCCACTTCTCGACCGACTCCGCGAGAAGCCCCCGCCAAAAAAATTACAGTTGATTCTTGAGTATCCACGGTTAGTTAGCGAACGTTATTTTTTCATAATTTACCAGTTATCTGATTCATTTACCTCTTACCAGGCTGAATCCACATAAAGATTAATGGTCATAGTTTCTTTCCCTGGTGGCACCGCACTAATACAAGCACAAATTGTCTCACCGTCATCGACCTCCACTTCACAAGCATGACAAGACCCCATCAAACAGCCCGTCGGAATATCTACTCCCGCCCGTTTCGCTACTTCTAGCAGGGGTTCGCCGACTTCAGCATCGACGGTAATCTCATCCGGTAAAAAGTTAATTTTTACACTCATAATTGTTAACAACTCATTCTATGAAATCAAACAAAGAAACTAATTTAACCAAATTAACCACAAATAAATTGAGCCAACCCATTCAGGACGAAAACTTAAGCTCGTTCCTTTCGCTCACGGCTAATCTGTTCTGAAATTAAGTAATATTCGGGGGAATATTCAGGATAATTTTCAGCAAGAATTGAAAGAAACACTTTTTCAAAATTAACCGCGACAAATTACAGATTTATCTTTAGTATAATCACGATTCCAGAAAATCTAAAATCACGGTGATATTTAGATTTGACTCAATGATATCTGCCAAATTATTAAACAAAGTTTCCCGGTGTTCTCGATAATTCGGAATCCCCGTGGGCAGAGTTGGCAGACCTCTGGGATAGCGGAGCCGATTTAACCAAGCTCGTCGCCAAGGACTATTGTCAAAAATGCCGTGCAGATAGGTTCCCCAGACAGATTCATCCAAATTCATCACCCCTAAACTGGCATCATCAAAAAGCTGATGGGTGGCTTCAGGATTGGTAACTTTACTCCGCCCATGATGAATTTCATACCCCATAATTGGCAAGCCTGTTTGCGGATAATTGGAGACAACTTGGCGTTGGCGAGAGACTTTATGGTAGGTGAGAAATGTTCTTACTGGTAATAAGTTTAAACCGTCAAATCGGCCTGCTTGTCCTTCAATGCCTTCGGTGTCGGCGACTAATTCTCCCAGCATTTGAAATCCGCCACAAATTCCCAAAACTGTTCCTCCGGTGGCTACATATTGTTGAATTTCTTCCGCCATACCGCTTTTTTGTAAGGCTAATAAATCGGGAATGGTGGTTTTTGAACCGGGAATAATCACCGCATCTGGATGACCTAAAGGTTGACCGGGCTGAATATATTTAACTTTAACGGTAGGTTCCGCTTCTAAGGGGTCAAAATCGGTAAAGTTGGAAATTCTGGGCAGCAAAATCACCGCAATTGTGAGGTCGGTATGGTTTTTTTCTTCCCTTCGTTCTAATAAACTTAAGGAGTCTTCGGCGGGGAAAAAGTCATTCAGCCAAGGAATGACCCCTAATACGGGAATGCCGGTGTATTCTTCTAACCAATCAATGCCCGATTGTAATAGCGATCGCTGTCCCCGAAATTTATTAATCACCACCCCTTTAATCAGTTGCCGTTCTTCCGGTTCCAATAGTTGCAAAGTCCCAACCACATGGGCAAACGAACCGCCGCGATCGATATCAACTACCAAAATTGTGGGGGCATTTAAATAAGTGGCAATCCGCATATTAGTTAAATCGCGGTGTTTGAGGTTAATCTCCGCCGGACTGCCAGCCCCTTCACAGACGAGCACATCAAAGTTGTTGCTCAAGACTTTCAGGGAGTCTTTGATCGCTTCCCACCCTGGATTAAAAAATTTTTCATAATATTCGCTGGCCCCAACAGTGCCAACGGGTTTGCCATTAAGAATGACCTGGGAGGTCATGTCACCCTGGGGCTTTAATAAAATTGGGTTCATTTGTACCGCTGGGGTGACTCCGGCAGCCCAAGCTTGTACCGCTTGGGCATAGCCAATTTCGCCCCCGGTGGGAGTGACATAAGAGTTGAGGGCCATGTTTTGCCCTTTAAACGGACTGACTCGCCAACCTCGTCGGGAAAAAACCCGACAAAGCCCCGTGGCAAGCATGGATTTTCCCGCGTGGGAAGTGGTTCCGACTACTAAGATTGCTTTCATTAATAATTGATCGAGTCTAAAAAATAACTAGGCGCCAATCCCGGAAATGCTTGAGGAATTACCGTTCGGGGTTATACCGGCAGTGTCAACCAACGATTTACGGCATTTTTCACGCGATCGCACCCGGTCACAGGGGGCAAAGTACCCGCTTGTTGCCATTTTTCCACCAGTTGACGCCCCAAGGGAGTTAAGCGAAAACTATCGGTGATTCCCTGACCATCGACTTCACGGCGAAGTAAACCCACTTGGATTAGCCATAGTAGATGATTTTCCGCCATGATTTCAGAAATGGGCGACTGTGTATATCCATTTTTTACCCCAACTTCATCAGCGATCGCTTTTAACTCCACCCTAGTGGTTTGCATGGTTGCCAGCAACTTCAGTTGAAACGGGGAACAACGGATCGCCCGTTCAGCCCGTTCCATCGTCTGAACCGAATAAGAAATCGTTTGGTTTTGCTTTGATTCAACAGCAGTCATTTCACTTTCCCAGGGTTTGAAGGTCATTAATATCTCAAATATTGATATCTCAATGGTGACATAGCCGGGAAGCAATTAGCTAAATTCTTAAATTTAATGTTGTTGGTTATTTGTTGTTGGTTATTTGTTGTTGGTTATTTGTTGTTGGTTATTTGTTATTTCTGCCGCTGCCTGAATCAACTGCCAAGCTTTCTGCACATGGTTGCTATTAGTTTGCGCCTGACCAATGGACATTCGCAAAGTAAATCGATCGCCTAACTTGGTATGACTGAGATAAATTTCCCCGGATTGATTCAGTTTTTCCAGAATCTTCTGATTCACCGCATCTCCCCCTTGATGACGAAAACAAACCAAATTCAAGGGCACCGGCGCCGCGAGTTCAAACCGGGAATCATCCTGTACCCACTGGGCAAATTCTTGGGCAAGTCCGATGTGTTTGCGGACATAAAATTGCAATCCTTCGATGCCATAATGCCGAATCACAAACCAAAGTTTTAGGGAGCGAAATCTGCGACCTAAAGGAATATGCCAATCCCGATAATCAAACACCGCCCCAGATGCCGTAGCCTGATTTTTCAAATATTCTGGTAAAATGCTCAAAGTGCGGATTAAAATACTCCGATCTGCCACATAAAAACAGTCGCAATCAAAGTTAACCAACATCCATTTATGGGGATTAAAGCAATAGCTATCAGCCAACTCTAAACCATCATGGATAAATCGATATTCTGGACAGAGGGCGGCAGTGCCACTCATGGCCGCATCGATATGCAACCACAGCCCATATTTTTGGCAAATTTCCCCGATTTTCCGCACCGGATCGATCGCCTGGGAAGAAGTTGTGCCAATAGTGGCTGTGACAAAACAAGGGGTTAGTCCGGCTTGAATATCGGCTTCGATTTGTTCCGCTAAAATATCCGCTTGCATGGCATAATTTTCGTCCACGGGAATTAAGCGTAAATTTTCTACTCCTAACCCGGCAATTTTCACCGCTTTCTCTACGGATGAATGAGCTTGAGTTGAAGTATAGGCAATCAGTTTATGTGCTGAATTTTGCTCTAAACCTTGGCGGTTACTATCAAAATCTGTTGCCCTTTCTCGTGCGGCCAATAATGCACATAAAGTCGCACTGGAGGCGGTATCTTGAATCACTCCGCCACCGCTACTTGAGGATTTAAATTGTGGCGGCAAATCCAGCATTTCTACCAACCAGTCAAGCATCAGGGTTTCCAATTCGGTGCAAGCGGGACTGGTTGCCCACAGCATTCCCTGCACCCCTAGTCCAGCGGACAATAGTTCTGCCAAAATTGACGGGCCAGAGTTGTTGGATGGGAAAAAGGCGAAAAAGTTGGGGGACTGCCAGTGAGTTAGTCCGGGGATGATGATCTGTTGTACATCTTGCAAAATTTGCGCGAATGATTCCCCGGTTTCTGGGGGGTGGGGCGGCAGTTGGGCGCGAATTTCACCCGGAGAAACTTGAGATAATACCGGGAATTTCTCAACATTTTGCTGATATTCCGCGATCGCATCCACCACCGCATATCCCCAACGGCGGAACTCCTCTGGACTCAAATGATAGCTGTTTTGTTCTTCGAGCATTCCCTGTATTCACTCCTCCCACAGCAGCGGTTTTTTCCACATCACCGCTAGGATAATTTTTTGACAATCCGGCTATGACAATATAGCCCGGATTTTTGATTATCATTATTTTACCAGTGAATTGCCATATTACAGGTTTATTAAAAAAATCTATAATTTTTCCGGGATGTAATCCCCAGAAGCGAAGAAATCAGCTAAAATAATTACAGCAGGAATTACCGCAGGAATAGAAAAAGATAAAAAAATTGTCTTCGATGGTTCCCCTGATGACTTTCCTGATTAATTCCCCGAACGATTCCCCGATAAATTCCCCGATGAAATATGAACAGACGAATTAAAACCATCGCCCTGGGAATTAGCTTGATGCTTTGCTTAATTTTCCTAGCGGATATGCGGCATTTTTCTATTGCTAGAGAAAACCTGTCCTCCCCGGAGCGGAACCCAGCCATCGTCAGCGCGATCGCGCATCAATTAACCGTGCGATTGATCGGCGATTATACAGCGGGTTCTGGGGCGATCGTTGGTCATCAAGGTTCAACCTATCAGGTCTTAACCTGCGATCATGTGATTGCCTTAGATCCCAGGGCAGTTTTTCAAGTGCTCACCTTCGATGGGGCCGCGCATTCAGGGGTGAGAAGCGATCGCTTTAATTTTGGGGATTTAGATTTAGCCGTGGTTGAATTTACCAGCGATCGAACCTATCCCGTCGCCACTTTTTCTCCTGACCAAAACTTATCCTTAATGGAGCCGATTTATGTGGCTGGTTTTCCCAATTCCCAAAAAAAATTAGATAAATTAGAAAGTACCGTAGACTTAGGAATTCAGCCTTATTTTCTCAGCAGTGGAGTAATTGCATTGCTACTGAATCAACCCCTAGAACAAGGATATCAAATCGGCATTACTAATGAAGTGTATATCGGCATGAGTGGCGGGCCGGTTTTTAATCAAGAAGGGAAAATAATGGGGATTATTGGTAGGACTAAATATGCCTTTGGGGGGGTTGATGCTTATCGATTTGCTGATGGGAGTGAACCATCTCCAAGACTTTTTGAACAAATGCGATCGGCAAGTTGGGCAATTCCAATTAAAAAAATTTAGTTGTTGGTTGTTGGTTGTTGGTTGTTGGTTGTTGGTTGTTGGTTGGGGTGTAATTGATAATTGATAATTGATAATTGATAATTGATAATTGTTAATTCTGTTTAATTGTCAATTATCAATTGTTAATTGTTAATTATTCCCTACACCCTACACCCTGTTGTTATTGCTTATTGGCTCTTCCGACCATCAGATTTTATGAGAAAAAAAGGAGGTTTTATGACTCATGCAGATAAAAGAGAAATAGATAAAATCAAGTGGCTGCAAAAACTTGGCACTATTTCTCTAGTGATAATTACTTTGGGGAGTTTGGGGGCTGATGCGATGCCCAAAAAACTCAATCAGGCGGAAATTAATTCTTTGGCGAAGCAAACCACGGTTTTAATTGCCCCACAACTGAAATCCCAAGAATTAGAAGATTTATTAGCCAAAAAACCGGGTAAAACTTGGACTTTTGGATCGGGAGTTATTGTGGCGAAAGAAGGGCAAACTTATTATGTTTTGACCGTAGCCCATAATTTTGCCCAAGAACAGGTTGAACAAAATTTGCCTTATGGAATTTTGACGAGCGATCGCCAAGTTCATGTGGTGCAGTCGATTAACGATGGACAGAATTGCACAAATAATTTTCAGGTGGATAATCGATTAGGAACCACCGCGCTGTTAAGATTTGGTTGTTATCAAAGCAAACGAAAAGTGAATGGGTATGATTTAGCCATTGTGACTTTTGAAAGTTCGCTAAACTATGCGATCGCACCAATTGGGGCAACCAAAGAACTCACCACTGGAGAATTATTGTATGTTTCCGGTTGGCCAAATATTGAAGTAGAAGCGAAATTAAATAATGATGGCAGTCCGCAATTAGATGCCCAAGGGCGAATTATTTGTCAAGACCCTTCACCCCGACGGCAAAGACAACTTACCTGGGGGCCTTTGCAAGCTTTAATATCCGCTTCCTCAGCCCAAAATGGCTATAGTCTCTATTATATCGATCGCACTCGACCGGGAATGAGTGGCGGCCCAGTTTTTAACGAGTTTGGTCAAGTGGTGGGCATTCATGGACGGGGTTCTGAAAATAAACTCGTATGCGGTCAAGTTTATCAACCACCAACTAAGCAAAGGTCAAACTCTGGGATGAGTAAAAATGATGACATTTTTGCTCCCGATGGCAATTGGGATAACCCCAATCCAGACAACTCAGAAAATGATAGTTCCCCAGATGCCAATCAACAAAATTCTACCCCAAATAATCAGGGCGATCGCCCTAATTCTCAGGAGTCCAACCCGCCCACAAATCCGGCTAACTCTAATAATCTCCAAGCTTTCTATAGTAGCGCACAAAACATCGACTATGCTCGTCAGCTAATTTCCCAAGCTGGAGTCACCCTTTCTTTGAATTTAGCATCCCCTTCCCTTGAATTCATTCAGGCCGGAATTAGCGAAATTCCCCTTAATAGTAGCACTCTAGAAAGGGAGGGCAGTTTTGAAGATCCCAATGATGTGATTGACAACATTTACAAAACCTTCTCATTTGATATTGAAAATATGCTGAGAGATAAGCCTTCAGATGGCGGCGGCATATTACTGGATTGATTCGGTTATAATCAATCTCATTGGTTATTTTTTGAAACCATAGCCAAAACAATCGCAATTTATGACTCATTAAACGCCTATGTTTTTAAAGAAAATATGCTTTTCGTTTATGATTGGCTTCCTTTGCCACAGCGGATTGGCTACACCAGTACGGGCGGAATTTTCCCTGGAAGAAATTAATTCTATTGCCCGACAAACTACGGTATTGATTGCCCCAGCCCTCACCCCGGCACTGAGGGAAGATTTAGAAAATAATCGCAATAACCCTTTAAATAAAGAAGGAATCTGGAATCCTGGGTCTGGAGTGATTATCGCCAAAGAAGGGAAAAAATACTATGTATTGACCGTAGCCCATAACTTTTTTCAAAGACATTTAGATACGGCAAAATATTGGCAAGATGCTCAGGGAAAACCCTACTACGGCATCAGAACTTGGGATGGGGAAGTTCATGTGGTGACTGAAGTCAATGATGGCAGAAATTGTCCCCTCCAAGGTCAACCGAATATGCAACATACTTTAATTAGATTTGGTTGTCGCGATCGCTTTATGCCGGGGACAGATACGGTGAATCGCACCTTGGGAGCCGATCGGGTAAAAGGGATTGATATTGCCCTGATTACTTTTGAAAGCGATCGCGATTATCCTGTCGCCACATTAGGGGATGCCAGTCAAATCAACTCAGGGGATACTGTCTATATTTCTGGTTGGCCCGATCCAGAAAAAGAACTAGATCCCGCCACAAATCGATGTCGGGGTCGGCAGGTCCGGCGACAACGGCGGTTAGCTTGGGGGCCAGTCACCGGAAAAGTCAATCCCGATCCGACAAACTTAGGATATAGTATTTTTTATCTCGATAACACTCGCGCTGGAATGAGTGGCGGACCCGTCTTCGATCGCCAAGGCCGAGTCATTGGCAGTCACGGACAAGGAAGTAAACTTAAAGCAAGATGTGGCGGCAGTCCCAATGTTGAGTCTGCTTCAGGTTCTACTTCTCCATTGGAGTCGGAAACTAATTCGTCATCTCAGGGAAATTCCCAGCAGTTTAATGCCCTGATGCAACAGTTTAGTAGTGGCCAAAATATTAATTTTTTCCTCAATTTAATGGCGCAATCAGGCTTAAATTTATTGTTTAAACAAGCGTTGCCCTCGGAGAAAATGATTCAAACGGGCATCACGCCTCTAGAGCAAATTTCCCAGAGTAGTGGCATTTTGGAATTTGATCCCGGACAAGATGCGTTTGCGGATCCCCAAGATGTGGTGGAAGATGTCTACAAACTTTATTCTTTTACCCTAGAATCGATGCTGCGAGATGAACCGTCTGGAGGGCCGGGGAGTATTTTGTTGGATTAATTAGACAATTCTGGCTTTCATTCGTGCAAATCCCCCTTGGATCGAAGGGTTGGGGGGATCGATCCGTCCTGTTTACCGTATTCGCTATTATAAGATCGGTGAATTTTTAGAGATTTTTCCAGAATACCACGGGCTAAGTTTAGGGTTTAGCCTTGGTCGGGAATTTGGCAAGTTTTAGCCATCAACCTCATAAGGTGGCTGGGAAAAACCACAATTACCGGAACAGTTTTGCCCAAAAAATCAGCCGATTTGTCAAAAATAATCGCGGCGCTCCCATCAACCCCCCTTTAACAATGGGAATTAACCAGGAAAATTTTCTGCCTGACCACTCTATTGCGCGATCGGCGAAAAATCCGATGATTCGTCGAGAAAAACTCAAATTTCGTTTTATAATTTTATCAAGATCCTGCTTAACAAAAATTTTTAATGAAAAAAGTAAAAAATTAGCCGCAATGGACGAAAGAAGACCATGAACAAAAAGCCGATTCGAGTTCTGCTGGTAGAGGACTCACCCGTCGCCATCATTATCCTCAAACGTATTTTAAATTCCTCTCCAGATATCGAGGTGGTAGGAACGGCTCGAACCGGCGTTGAGGGATTAAAAATGATTCCCTTGGTTCAACCCCATGTGATTTGCACCGACTTGCATATGCCCCAGATGAATGGGTTGGAATTCACCGAACAAGTGATGTCCAATTGCCCGAAACCAATTCTGGTGATTAGTGCTTCAGTCCAACCGGAAAATAAAGAAAATGTTTTTGAATTGCTGGCTGCGGGTGCGATCGATGTATTTCCCAAGCCTCGCGCTGGCATTAATGCCAATTATGAATCCATCAAACAAGAGTTAATTACTAAAGTCCGAGTTTTGTCTGGGGTGTCAGTTTTTACTTTACGTCGCAAACGCAATATTAGTCCCATTCAAACCCCCGCGACTCCAGTCAAACCTGTGCCAATTTCTACCGAGAATAAATCTTTTTCTCCCGAAAAGAAATCTCTCCTGCCAAAGTTAATCACAACTGCCAACCCGACAGTCACCCCGACTGTCACCCCGACTGCCACCCCGACCAAAGCAAAACAAATCTCTGTCACTCCATCGTCAAAAGACGATCGGTCTACATTTCTCACCCAACGTTACCGGATTGTGACGATTGGTGCTTCTACGGGGGGGCCGCAGGCGTTACAAACGATCCTCGGTCAGTTGCCCGCGAAATTTCCCGTCCCCGTGGTTTGTGTTCAGCATATTAGTCAAGGTTTTTTACAGGGATTAGTTGATTGGTTAGGGAGAGAATGTCATCTGCCGGTAAAAATTGCTCCTTTTGGAGAAGTTCCCCAACCGGGACATATTTATTTTTCCCCAGAAGGCAAACATTTGGAATTGGATCAATGCGGTCGATTTATTTATTCTTCAACGGAACCTTATTCTGGTCATCGTCCTTCGGTGACGGTGACGTTTAATTCGATCGCTAAATATTATGGTCGTTCTACGGTGGGGGTTTTGTTAACCGGCATGGGGCGAGATGGGGCCGATGGAATGCTGACGATCGCCAAATCTGGTGGCTTGACTATTGCCCAAAATGAGGAAAGTTGTGTGGTTTTTGGGATGCCCAAGGAAGCGATCGCTCTCGGTGCGGCCAATCATATTTTACCCGTGAAAGACATTCCCCATCTGTTGGTGAATCGCTTATTTTTGAATTACTTCTAAGTTCATTTCGCCATTTTTCCGACTTTGGCTTCTGAAAATAAAATACCTGAGCGATCATAGCTGAGGGAACAATGGTGAATTCTGACCGATCCAACAGGTGGGAATCAAATCAGGGGCGATGCCCATGTTCAGGGGGCGATCGTGTCAGAATTCAACTCTCAGCGATGAACGTCTCAGGTTAAGGTCAGCTTTGGTTGAGCGATCGGTTTTTTCATCAAAATTTCCCGGAAACTTCCCTGAATCCCAAAGCTTCTGTCAGGGTCAGCGGTGGTGACAAACCTAGAAAAAATCAAGGCTTAAGCAATTTCTTCTAGGTCTTCTACTTGTTTCAAGTGAATATGCTTACGTCCCACAGTAATTTCAAACACATCACCGGGTTTTAGACCCATTTGTTTGGTGTAAGCAGAGCCAATCAGCAAGTTACCGTTTGACTGAACAGTAATACGATAGCTGGCTTTCCGTCCACCTCGACCATTTTCCGATTGCTGGCTGTCAATATTGATTCCTTCGGCATCGATTAATGCGTTCAGGAACTTCATCATATTGACTCTTTCGAGCCCGTTTTTGGTGACTGTGTAGTAACCACAAGCCTTGGCCTTTTCTTCCTTACTCATGTTGGTCAGTTTTTTAACTTGCTCGACCAGTGCTTTGCCAGTTAAAGGAGTTGCTTGTTGATCTGCACTCATGAATCAATATCCTTAGATGATTAAGCTGATAAAAAGTCTAACATTGATTTGTTGAATCCGGATATTTTTTTTTAAATTTTTCTTGATTAAGGTCAAAGATCGCCCTTGGTAACGACCTTGAATGGCACAAGTAATCGGCATAAATAGAATCTTTAACCCCTAAATCCCATCAAGGACTGCAAGTGGAACCCTTTCTGTTGCATGACATTCCCAAGGTAAGTACGGTGGGTAAAAATAAAGTAAAGATAACCCCCGTTCCTTTACCGCGCTTAAAAAAGCAATCTAATTTAGTCCTTGGTTGTTGGCTGTTGGTTGTTGGTTGTTGGTTGTTGGTTGTTGGTTGTTGGTTGTTGGTTGTTGGTTGTTGGTTGTTGGTCAGCTTCTAGGGGCGAGCATATTTTTCTCCCCGACAAAAGCCGATCCGCGACCAGCTATCAGCTTGTCGGAAGTTTCTTGGTCATTAGTCATAAGTGCTTTTTTTCAGTCTTTATATTTATCTATAAAATTGTATCTGCTATCTGTCATCTGTTATAGACTATATATGGCTGAGGGTTTTTTCTCGGTTGATGTTCCTGATTGTCAGTAATCCCTGAAAATCGATCGCGCATCGATGACAACCCCGTACACACCAAAACCAAAAAATAACCAATAAAATATAATCTAATATAATCTATAACAGATAACAGTTAATTTACCAAAAACCATAGCCAGCAATAGATAGCTAATAATAGGTTACTGGGAACAGATAATTAATAGTTTATATTTTCAGGTCGATTCGATCTGACTCCTATGTACAAGATACCTGTGTACAAGAGAGGCGATCGCGCAATTAATCTACAAACCCAGATTTATTGATGTATTGATAGGTTGATTTACTGTTGACGTAAAATTTCTCGCACCGCCATTAAAATTTGTCCCAGTTGATTTTTGCCGCTACCGTCAGCACCACAGCCCCAGTAGTAATCTTTTGGGGCATTTTCTACAATTAACTCATCACCCGTTGCCAGGAGAATTTCCCGAATGGTGGCATGAGTTGCAAATTTTTTCAGCACTGCCCGCTGCATGATGTCATCTTTGACTTGTTCCCAGTCAGTCCGTAAAGGATGACTGCGATCGCGCCCCATTTTAGCGGCAATACTCGGAGTTTTGGCTTGATTGATTTTTTCAAACCAGGGGCGATCGCTTTCTACGAACTTCTGTGCTTGGAAATAATGCTCACTGGTTGGCCACCATAAACCATCCAACTCAAACCCATGTGGGGAAAAATTGGAAAAACAACCATAATTAGGGTCACGAGTGCTGTAAAAATAAATAGCCATTTTCTCAACTTCCTTTTAATTTACAATTGGCAATTAAATCATCATCGGTTTCATTTCCTGGCCACTTGCCAAAAATTGCGCCTAATCCTGTTTCTGGGGTTTGGGGAACATGGAGTTCTTGAACATTAAAACTTCCATAAAGTGGTTTTGGGTATTGACTCCATAACAGCATCTCTGTTTCGGCAACGGGAAAAATTGAATGGGCATCAACCCGTAACAGTTTTTCGTTAGCCATATAATGCGCCATTCCTTCTATAATCGCCGGTCGATGTAATAAATTTTCAAGAGAATGCGACAGACGGCGATCGAGATTTATTTGGATCATTTGATCGTCGGCTAAGGATAATACACAAGAATGGGTGATGGGTTGGAATCGTCGGATATATCCCCCAATCCGAACATGATTTGATTTAGGAATTGCTGACTCAATTTGACTAAATAATTCAAAATTTTCAGCAGTTAGACACAAAGGATAATCTAGCATAAATTCAACTGAAGCCTGACTCTGCTTAAGACTGGCAATAAATTTTTTTAACTCTCGAATTAAGCTGCGATCGTAGTAAATTGAATTACCATGTCAATCGCTCAGAAGCCTGATGGTTTGCTGAAAATAGTCTAGACTGGTCAACGGTTGATTTAACTTTGAATAAAAATCCCCAATTACTAATTCCTCCAGATCGATATTAAGTTCTTGTAATGTCGGACATTTGAGCGCAATTTCTAAGGATAATTCATTGGTAAAATGGCAATTACTCCAATCGACAATAAAATCAGTGGCCTGATTAATCCATAAAGGATGAGAACTCGATCCGGTACTGCGCCGTTCAATTAACAATTGCAAATTCCTAGCGCTACCTTCTTTTAAAATGGTTAATAAACTCTGGAGTAAATTTAACGGTATATTTCCTGTAAGATGCTTATTCTGTTGATGAATTGATATTTTATGTAATTTCATAAATTTGGTAGCCGCAAATGTTTTTTTGATATCAGGTTGATTTTAATCCTAAAATTAAATTCTAAAAATTATTATGATCGACAGATAATTCTATTTTATCCGTGATAAAATTAATCACAGTTAACAGCGAATTAGAAAACCGGCATTGTGCAGTGGTTTTGGTATTCTACTTTAACATAATCTATCAACGATGACCACAAGCAGGGGGCGAATTTACACTCGTATTAATTCGCTGGCAATGCCATCGTGTCACCAATTCAAATCATATCTTTAATGGCGGGGGTAGGAGTCGAACCTACTTATTTCAGCTTCTGAGACTGACAAGCCACCGTAGCTTATCCCCGCATTTCATCAATAGCCCCAACGGGATTCGAACCCGTGTTTTCCGATCGAAAGTCAGAAATCCTTACCACTAGACGATGGGGCCTTTATAATCGCCGCAAATTCCCCGCAGCAAAGCGGGAACGGGGCTTGACCGCCAACGTCGAACCCGCGACTTCTGGTTCGACAGACAAGCATTGGCTCTCTTCTGTCCCCCACATTTATATACTACAAAATATGCTACAAAATGTCAATAGTTGGGACGAAAAATTTTTTATTTTATCGGTGTCTCTAGAGATATCAGGCTAAAATCCTTGTGTTAAAAGGGTTTTAATAATTAGCTCCGAAAAAATATGGAGAGATTACAGCGTTAAAAAAACTAAAATATGTAGTATGCGTAAGTACAGGTTGGCAATTTAAATTTAAGTAAAGATTAAACGGTGAGGGGCGATCGCTGTAGATTTCCGTTGATTCAATATGCTACAAATGAGGGGTCAGACCCATCAGGGTGCTATGTCCATCATTAGAGACAGCACTCCCAGATCGGTGGCATCCACAAAATTTCTCAGTCACTTGTGAATGATTCACCTCTAGAGAGGTTCTCAATTATGAATACTCACGCTCGCTGTACCCTGTCTCAGTTAACCAGTAGCGAACTTTTTGAATGTATTTTGAACAGTGGTCGAATTACTCGCGCCGATCAAAATGCGTTGCTGAAAATTTTTGCCTGGGAAAATCCCATGAGTAAAGAAGACCAAAGGCGACTTAAACAAGTTTTCGATCGCCTGGATATGGGGTTATTGCAAGTAATTGATTAGTGGTATGGCATCAGTTAAAGATTTCTTCTGAGTCATAATCCTTGGTTTGATATTCCTGATGAGCGATTGATTTCAGCTTTTTTATGAGGATTCTTATCCAGATATTTTTTGATATTTTTATCACGAGCAATTTTTTTATTTTACCTGATGTGTTTTTTTGAATTTAATATGATTCAATATCCCAAGGGGCGCACAATGTTGCGATCCCCTTGATATTTTCCCCTCATGGGAAAACTCCTTTGTACGGGGAGGGAAAAGCATTCGGGCAATAGGGGCGTTCTCGCATTCGCCCCTAATAACCGGATTTAGTATAAGCAGAAAAAAATGGCGCATTCTAGGCAAATATTGACCCATAAATTAAGCCGCTGATGGTGGCCATGAGCACAACTAGACCCACAAAAACAATGGTTTTTTTCGTGCCGATAATACTTCTAATTACTAACATATTCGGCAGGGATAAAGCCGGGCCGGCTAATAATAAAGCTAAAGCGGGACCTTCTCCCATGCCACTGCCAATTAATCCTTGGACAATGGGTACTTCGGTTAAGGTGGCGAAGTACATAAAAGCACCAGCGATCGCGGCAAAAAAGTTGGCAAATATTGAATTACCTCCCACAGCTTGGGCGACCCATTCTGATGGGATTAAGGCTTCGTGACCGGGACGACCCAGCAAAGCCCCGGCAATTAATACGCCAAATAATAATAAGGGTAAGATTTGTTTGGCATAGTCCCAAGAAGTGTTAAACCATTCTCCCGCTTCTCCTTGATTGGTACTGGTTAGCCACGATAGACCAACGATCGCAAAAGAAAAGGGTATGAGGGGTTGATTTTGGAATTGCCAGGAAAGTACAGCAGTGACGATGGCAATGAGGATAACTTTGCCAGAGTTGAGATGCAACCACGCGATCGCAATTGCCGCTAAAGCCATGCCTAATAGTCCGGTAATCCACCATTTCAGCCCATAAATCGTTGCCCAAATTCCGAGATTTGTTTCCGGTTTTGCCCAGTTAGCAAAAACCAGGATGCCCACGAGAACGGCAAAAAATACGGCAGTTTGCCAGAGGGGACGGCTGGTTTCTGGGTCGGATAACAGGGTTTTGGGCTTGATTTTCGGCGGTTCTTCGTCACGGAAGATCAACTGCATGGCTAGACCAATGACGACGCTAAAGGCGATCGCGCCAATTCCCCTGGCGATTCCTAATTGCAGACCTAATATCCGGGCAGTGAGGATGATAGCGAGGACGTTAATTGCTGGACCGGAATAAAGAAAGGCGATCGCTGGCCCCAAACCCGCCCCCATACGGTAAATTCCCGCAAACAAAGGCAATACGGTGCAGGAACAGACCGCTAAAATTGTCCCGGATACGGAGGCAACCCCATAAGCGAGAAACGGATTGGCTTTATCGCCCAGATATTTCATCACCCCATCTTGGCTGATAAAAATCGCGATCGCCCCGGCAATAAAAAACGAAGGAATGAGACATAATAAGACGTGCTCTTGGGCATACCAGCGCAGTAGATATAGGGCTTCCCAAAAGGCATTTTGCAGGCGTTGGGACTGTTGCAACGCTTCTACCGGCATCAAATAAGAAAGTAAAAATAGAATTACAATTAGGGCAAGAGGTTTCCATTGTTCTCGCCAAAATGGTGCAATTTGCATGATATTTTTCCTAATATTTCCTAATATTAATTAACCGCAGAAACCGGGTTTCTCTGAGAAATGTCTGCCAACCCACCAGCCTCTCCACAGAAACCCGGTTTCTAGCCGAAAAACCCCCGCCGCAGAAACCGGGTTTCTATGAGAAATGTCTGCCGACCCGCCGGCTACTCCATATAAACCAGGTTTCTAACCATCAAAAATTAAACGGTGAGATATTTTTTAATTTGTTCTGGGGTGGCAACTTGACCCTGACTTACCAGGGTGTCATTGACTACTAAAGCGGGGGTTTTCATTACTCCCCGTTCCGCAATTTGCATCGGGTCTTTAATGTGAACCAGTTCGGCGTCTAAATTTAGGGCAGCGATCGCCTCTTTCGCGTTAGCTTCTAATTGCTGGCACTTTTTGCAACCCGTTCCTAAGACTTCTACTTTAACCGCACTCATGGGAAAACTCCTTGACTGTGACTTCAACGGTGAATTTAATCCCAGCTTAATCCTTATACCTAGGTATAAGGTCAAGGGGTTTTGGCGAAAATTGGGAAAATTTTGATTAAGATTTAGGCAAGCTGACGATAGACCAACTATCTGGACGATGTGCGGGGGCAATGTCCTAATAATTCTCCTCTGGTGGTTCCAAGACGATACATTCTTTGGTTTGATTGATTGGATCGAGATTAGCCCGACAGCGATCGACTAGAGGCAGGAGTTCATCTCGCAACCGTTGCAGGGAGAGAATTTTCTCCTCAATGTCTTGAACTTTTTGGTGGAGTCGTTCATACATTGCCTGACAGGTGAGCGATCGCCCATCTTTTAAAGTCAAAATTTCCTTAATTTCATCCAGAGTTAGACCGAAAGACTTGGCGCGAACAATAAAACCCAGGCGTTCCACATCCTGCGGACTAAAGAGGCGATAACCCGCTTCGGTGCGTTGCGGGGAGGGAATCAAGCCAATCCGTTCATAAAAATAGACCGTTTGCGGATTAAGCCCCAGACGTTGGCAAACTTGGCCAATTTGGAACATAATTTTCTCTCGACATTTCCGGGATGATTTTTGGCTGAAACTGCCAATATTAATGACAATAAACCCGCTTGCAGAAACTTGGTTATGACTCAGCCATTTTTCTTAGGTGGAGACTAGGAGAATAGAGAAACCCAACATTCACGAAAGAGGTGCATAGTAAAGAGTACGTTCTCTCTCCTATGAACCTCTCCGTTGATTTTCGGTCTCAACTCAACCTATTTTTATAGTAGCCGATATAGTAGCCGATCGCTGGTAGCTGGTAGCTAAAGAAAAATAAACTTAATTACTGGGCAAAACAGAATCATGAATATTTTCATAGTTAGAGATTTGTTTTTGCCGCACAATGCGTAAACCTTCCTTCAGTGCAGTTAAGCGATCGCCCATCCAGTGATGGCCGGGAATTAAGCCAGCAATGCCTAACTTTTCTAAGCGACGTTTTACCTTTCCGGTTGCCCCAACCACAACTACATCTCGTTTCGCATCGATCGCCTCTTGAATAGCATTTTCAATCGCCAAAGAAGAAGTCACACCGAGAATGGGAACTTCACTCAAATCGACAATTAACACATCATAACTACCAATAGCACTATGTTCTCTGGAAATGGCTTTGGCCACCCCAAAAATCATTGGCCCGCTCAAATGGAACAGCAAAACCCGACCATTGGCCAAATCTAAAATTTGCTTTTCCTCCTCAGTCATCACAATTTGATCGTCCGCATCGGTAATCGCTTTTACCGACTGAGATTGCAATTCTTCCAAACGTTCAATAGTTAAAATATTGGCGATGAAAACTCCCACTGCCACCGCCACCATTAAATCCACAAATACGGTCAGAAAGACGACGCTATAAACAATTCCGGCAGCCTTCCAAGAAATTTTGTGAACTCGTTTCAGGAAGCCCCAATCAATAATATCAATCCCTACCTTTAAGACAATTCCCGCTAACACAGCCAGGGGAATTCCTGAAGTTAAAGGGGCTGCCCATAACACCACAATTAATAAGGCTAAAGCCCGACTAATTCCGGATAAAGCGGTGCGTCCGCCAGCTTGAATGCTGACCACGGTGGCTGTGGTTGCCCCAGAACCAGCAATCCCGCCGCATAAACCCGTAATTAAATTCGCAACCCCTTGACCGATTAACTCCTTATTTGATTTATGTTCAGTCCGGGTCAAGCTATCAGAAACTAAACAAGTTAAGAGGCAATCAATGGAACCCACCATGCCTAAAACCATCCCATTGACAAACATTAACCGCAAATGTTCTGGGGTAAATGTAGGCATTTGCAGTTTCGGCAAACCGGGGGTAATTTCGCCAATGGTAGCGATCGTGCGAATGTCCATATCTTTAAAGAAAATCAAAGAAATGGCGGTGCCAATCACCAAAGCCACCAGTTGAGGCGGGACGATGTTTTTCAGTTGTACGGGGTAAAAGAATAGAATCGCCAGAGTAATTACCCCTAACAATGTTTCCCAGGGACTGATATTAGTCGTCAACTCAGGGAATGCCTTAATCACCCCAATCACCCCACCAGATGGGGTTTCTTGGCCGATAAAAGGGGCAATTTGCAGAAAAATTAGAATCACGCCAATTCCGGTCATAAATCCCGAAATGACGTTATAAGGAAGCATGGTGATATACTTGCCCAATCGCAGGACGCCAAACAAGATTTGAAAGACTCCCGCGATCATCACCACGGTAAAGGCCATTGCCAGCCCTGTTTCTTGGTCTGGACTTTTGGCGACTAATTCGGCGATTACCGCCGTGACAATGACGGTCATCGGGCCGGTAGGTTCGGAGATCAGGCTGGGGGTGCCGCCAAATAAAGCCGCGAAAAATCCGACTAAGATCGCCCCCCATAATCCGGCAGAAGCCCCGGCGCCGGAAGCAATTCCGAACGCGAGGGCCATCGGTAAGGCGACTACGGCAGCAGTTAATCCGCCAAAAATATCTCCTTTGAGGTTTCGGAAGTGGATGGTATTGGTGATTTGCACGAAAAGTTTTCCTTAGTCAAAGACTACATAAATTCCCATGAAACTAACGAAATAATAATACGGGAATATTGCTACTTCTCAACATTTGGGCGGTGGTGCTGCCAATGACTAAATGGCGAATCCGACTATGGCCGTAAGCACCCATGAGTAACAAGCTAATATTTTGTTCGGTAATATAGGAGGCGATCGCCTTTTCTGGTTCCCCCTCTAGCAAGTGAGCCACTGGGTCAAATTGCGCCTCTTGTAATAATTTTGCTGCTTGATTTAGTCGGTTATTCATTATGGGGCGATCCAGCAGGGTTTTCGCCACCGTCACCAGATGCAATTCTAATCCTTGAAATAAGGGAGATTCCTTGATAAATTCCAGCATTTTTTGGCCGGTTTTACTGCCATCATAAGCTAAAAGCACTCGTTCAATTGGCTGATATTCTAGGGGAGTCACCAGACAAGGTTTGCGACTACTGCGAACAATTCTTTCTAAATTTGCCCCTAAATGTCCCGAAGCCAACCTAGCATTTTCACCGCGTTTTCCGAGGACAATTAAATCAAACTCATGCTCGAATTCATCTAAGCAATCTACCAGAAACCCGGTTTTATGGATCGGGTTAATTCGGTTAATTCCTTCGGCTTTCAAAGATTGCACGGCGGTTTGTAAAATTAACCTCGCCCGTTGATGATTGAGTTTGGCTTTTTCATGTTCCAACTCAACCAAACGATTGAGTAAGTTCTCTGAAGCATCAATGCCAATACTCCCGCAAAAGTTTCCCGGATAAACGACTTGTTGACTGTTAATATCGGTGACGCATAATACATCAATTGCTGCCCCTTGTGGTTTTAGCCGGTTAGCCACATAAGCCCCATACCGATAGCTAGTTTCGGCAAAGGGCGATCCATCGGTGCAAATCAAAATAGTTTTCATGATGTTGTTTTCATGATGTTGGATTATTTGTCAGAATTAGGGGATGGAGATTCGGTGAATGACTGTCTGTTTTCCAAATCAGAATTTTTGGTTATTTCTGGAGTTTTGTAGACAGCTAATTTATCGTACAATGTCGCGCTGGCTTGATTTAATCCTACCAGTTCTACTTCAGTCCCATTGCGACGGAATTTAGTTATGATGCGATCGAGCATTTCCACTGCCCCTTGATCCCAAAGGTGGGCTTGGGTGAGATCGATGGTGACGCGATCGAGCAGTTCGCTAAAGTCAAATGACGCGATAAAGTCTTCTTTTGATAAGAAGAATATCTGTCCGAACACTTGATAAATCCGGTGGCTTCCATCTTCACTTAACACTTTATTGACAGACACTAAATCGGCAATTTTGCGGGAGAAGAATACTGTACTCATCACAATCCCCGTCACCACACCCAGGGCAAAATTCCGAGTAAAAATGGTCACGAACATGGTGGTTAACATGACTAAGGTTTCACTGCGGGGAATGCGGGGAATATTTTTGAATGATGACCAGCGAAAGGTGCCGATCGCCACCATAATCATTACGGCAACTAAAGTCGCCATTGGCATTTGTTTAACCCAATCTTGCAAGACCAGAATGGCAAATAATAGAAATACGCCAGAAGCAAGAGTGGATAATCTGCCTCGTCCTCCGGACTGGACATTAATCACCGATTGTCCAATCATCCCACATCCGGCCATTCCACCAAAGAATGCGGTGATCATATTAGCAATTCCTTGTCCTTTGGCTTCTTGGTTTTTATCGCTGGGACTGTCCGTGAGTTCATCCACTAAGGAAGCGGTGAGGAATGACGCTAGTAGGCCGACGATCGCCAAGGTGAGAGAATAAGGCAGAATAATCTTGAGAGTCTCTAAGGTTAAGGGAACTTGCGGCAGGGCAAAGAACGGTAAGCTGGTGGGCAATTCTCCCATGTCCCCAACGGTGGGGACTTCTAATTTGAGGGCGATCGCTGCTAGGGTCATTACCGCGAGGGCGACTAGGGGAGAGGGAACAACTTTAGTAAACCGAGGCAAGATGTAAATAATGGCTAAGGAAAGACCCGTCAACACATACACCGCTGGCGGTACATTGGTCAGTTGCGGTAACTGCGCCAGAAAAATTAACACCGCCAAAGCATTGATATAGCCAATTGTCACCGCACGGGGCACATATTTCATCTGGCGTCCGAGTTTGAGGAAGCCAAACACCAGTTGCCAAATTCCGGTTAACAATGTGGCGGCGAATAAATACTGTAAGCCATGATCTTTTACTAAGTCGATCATCAGTAACGCCATTGCCCCAGTAGCGGCAGAAATCGATCCCGGTCTGCCCCCTAAAAATGCTGTCATTACCGCAATGATAAATGAGGCATAGAGTCCAACTTTTGGATCGACTCCCGCAATAATGGAGAAGGCGATCGCCTCGGGAATTAAGGCTAAACCGACCACTGCACCGGCCAAAATATCGGCTTGCACATTAGAAAGCCACTCTTGTCTGATTGTCCGAAGTTTCAATTTTCCTCCTATGGCAAAATAATATTTACGGCAAAATTCCGCAGCTAAATTAATCAGAATACTGCTGACCAGATATGATTAATCATCAAAAGTTTTTGGCTCAATATCAATTGAGCGATCGCTGCGATTCGAGTAGCGCGATCGCTTGGGGCGTTACGGAGCAATATCGCTTCGCTTCACCTGCGGAAACAGCCTAAGTTTGAGCATCCATTGAAGAGACTTGCCACTTTTTAAGGTGGACAAATTAGCTGGAACTTAGACTGAGAAACACTGGCGAACAGAGACATGATGCTATTTATCGGGATATTTTCAGAATTGCTAGACGGTTGACACTGAGAGAGAAAGCTGAAAGCTAACTGCTGGCAGCTAACTGCTGGCAGCTAACTGCTGACGGCTAACTGCGGGCGTGAACCAAAGCTATCGCGCTTAGGCGCGAATCGCTTTAATTGGATTTTCCTGAAAAGAACTATACCATAAAATCTAACTATTTATACCAAATGTGCTTTTTATAGACTGACTACGATCGCCACCTAAAACGCTTGTGGATTCCCGCATTCGCGGGAATGACAGATGACTCTATAAACTGGTTTTGACAACCGTATTTGGTATTACTCAGATGAACCAGAAGAATAACAATAACAATAAAAAACCCGGTTTCTTCAAGAAACCGGGTTTTTACCGACAATAAACCGGGTTTCTATTTATTCAGAATAAGCGTCCATTGGGACGCAGGAACAGACAAAGTTGCGATCGCCAAAAGCATTATCAATCCGACCCACGGACGGCCAGAACTTATACTCCCGTGTCCAAGGGGCGGGATAAGCAGCGGCTTCCCGGCTATAGGGATGATTCCATTCACTGACCATTAATGATTCCGCCGTATGGGGGGCATTTTTCAGGGGGTTATCCACTGCATCCATTTCCCCGGCTTCAATAGCGGCAATTTCTCCACGAATGGCAATCATGGCATCACAAAAGCGATCTAATTCTTCCTTAGATTCACTTTCGGTCGGTTCCACCATCATGGTTCCGGCCACGGGCCAAGAAACGGTGGGGGCATGAAACCCATAATCCATCAGCCGTTTGGCGATATCATCCACTTCAATATCCGCAGTTTTCTTCACCCCGCGCAAATCTAAGATGCATTCGTGGGCGACTAAGCCATTTTTGCCTTTGTACAAAATGGGATAATGCGCCTCTAAACGACGGGCGATATAGTTGGCATTGAGAATGGCTACTTTGGTGGCTTCGGTTAAACCATCAGCGCCCATCATGGCAATATACATCCAAGAAATTGGCAGAATGCTGGAACTGCCCCAGGGGGCGGCGGAAATTGCCCCAATGCTTTCTTTGCCCCCTAAGTTCACTACGGAATGACCGGGCAAAAATGGCACTAAATGAGACATGACCCCAATTGGTCCCATCCCCGGCCCGCCGCCACCGTGAGGAATACAGAAGGTTTTATGTAAGTTGAGGTGGCAAACATCGGCGCCAATGTCTCCGGGACGACATAGACCCACTTGGGCGTTCATGTTCGCCCCGTCCATATATACTTGACCGCCGTGGCTATGGATAATTTCGCAGATGTCTTTAATTTGTTCCTCAAAGACTCCGTGGGTGGAGGGATATGTGACCATGAGGGCCGAAAGGGTTTGGCTGTATTTTTCGGCTTTGGCTGTTAAGTCTTCTATATCTATGTTGCCATCTTTGTCGCAGGCAACGGGGACGACGGTCATGCCACACATGACTGCACTGGCTGGGTTGGTGCCATGGGCTGAGGTGGGAATTAAGCAAATATGGCGATCGCCTTCTCCCCGTTGTTGGTGATACTGGCGAATCACCTGCAAACCGGCATATTCCCCTTGAGAACCGGCATTCGGCTGCAAGGAAATGCCATCAAAGCCGGTGATTTCCCCTAACCATTCTTCCAGTTGTTGGAACATGATTTGATAGCCTTGGGTTTGCGATCGCGGCGCAAAGGGGTGTAACTTGCCAAATTCCGGCCAAGTCACCGGCACCATTTCCGCTGTAGCGTTCAGTTTCATGGTGCAAGACCCTAAAGGAATCATCGAACTGTTGAGAGACAAATCTTTGGTTTCCAGGCGATGAATATAACGCAACATCTCGGTTTCCGAGTGATAGCGGTTAAACACCGGATCGGTTAAATATTGGCTTTGACGGGCAAAGGGGGCAGCAAATTGCACCTTCACTGACCCTTGCAGTTCTTCCAGGGTGAAAGGTAATTCTTCAGTTTCGGCAAAAATTTGCCATAAGTTGAGTAAATCTGCGGCGGTGGTGCATTCATCTAAACTAATGCCCACGGAAGTTTCATCAAAGAACCGCAGGTTAATTTGTCGAAATCTTGCCGCTTCTTTAATTTTGGATAAGTTGCCTTCTGGGAGTTGCACCCGCAAAGTATCAAAGAACGGTTCTGAGGCGATCGCATATCCCAACCGCTGCAAACCTGCCGCCAACAAAACCGTCATCATAAAAACATTTTGGGCAATCCGCTTCAGTCCGGCGGGGCCATGATACACCGCATACATGGAAGCCATCACCGCCAGCAACACTTGAGCGGTACAAATATTACTGGTAGCTTTATCCCGGCGGATATGTTGTTCGCGGGTTTGCAGGGCCAAACGTAGGGCTGGCTTACCTCGAGCATCTTTAGAAACCCCCACAATGCGTCCGGGAATTTGCCGTTTATAGGCGTCCCGCGTGGCAAAATACGCGGCATGGGGGCCACCATATCCCATCGGCACCCCAAAGCGTTGGGTATTGCCCACCGCAATATCCGCGCCAAATTCCCCAGGAGGCGTAAGTAGGCACAAGCTTAGTAAGTCGGCGGCTACAGTCACCAAAGCTTTGGCATCATGGGCTTTGGCTACAATGTCCCGATAGTCATAAATAGCGCCATCGGTGGCTGGATATTGCAATAACACCCCAAACACCGAGTCATCAAAGGTAAATGTATCGTGATGACCCACTACCACATTAATTCCCAGGGGAATGGCACGAGTTTGCACCACTTCAATGGTTTGGGGATGGCAGTCCTGGGAGACGAGAAAGGTGTGGGCGGCTTTCTTTTTACATAGACCATAGCTCATGGTCATGGCTTCTGCTGCTGCCGTCCCTTCATCCAGGAGGGAAGCATTGGCAATTTCCAAGCCGGTGAGGTCGGCGATCGTGGTCTGAAAATTCAGCAAGGCTTCGAGGCGCCCCTGGGCAATTTCCGCTTGATAGGGAGTGTAAGCGGTGTACCAGCCTGGGTTTTCCAGGATATTCCGTTGAATGACCGGCGGGGTGATGCAGTCATGGTAGCCCATGCCAATAAATGAGCGGAATACTTGATTTTTACTGGCTATCTCTTTTAAGTGAGTTAATGCGCTGGATTCGCTGGCAGCTTCGGGTAACTTAAGAGATTTTTGTAGCCGGATGGCCTGGGGTACGGCGCGATCGATCGGTTCATCCAAACTGGCAAATCCCAGGAAATCTAGCATGGATTTAATGGCCGCTGCATTTGGGCCAATGTGCCGTTTGGCAAAGCTATCAAAGGCTTCAGCGACTAATTCGGCGCGATCGCTGCTAGAAGAGTTGAGAGTTTGATCCACAGGAGGTTGTAAAGTTGTTGGCATTTTAGCGATTCAGTAGGTTAGTTTAGCTGGGTTTTTGTCCTCGATTTTATCACTTAAGTGATAAAATATTAATATTACTTTTGTGAGACAAGGAGAGAGATTGTCAGCGTCAATGGACAGGCGATCGCCTTTGGACTGATTCCGGACAACAGCACCTAGGCAATCAGGGGACGGCAGGGGAGAGCGGATTGCCCATACCTCAATTTACCCAGTTTTACATATCTCTTTATTTTGTAACAATTCTTGACCAGATGAGTGGGGCAATATCCCAAGCGGCTTCCGCGATCGCGATCGGTGGTGACAATTTTTTATGTTGAAAAGAGATTTTTCGTGGGTGATAAGCTTTTGGATGACATATAGCCAATCTCTGTCAGAAGAGGCAAAAAAATGACCCAACCTAAGCATTACTGGGGATTTGACGAGACTGACGGTTTTGCCAAAGACACTACAGGCAACGTCAACGGCATCTTAACTAACGCCATCCGTGTTCCTAACGGTCGTGTCAGCGGCAGCGCAGTGGTTCAGATCAATGGTTCCAGTAATTCATTTGTCAGCTTTGGTGGTGGTGTCGGCCAGTTTGGCACCAGCAACTTTACGGTAGCCCTGTGGTTAAAGACTACCGAACAGCATCGGTATTTTGATTTAGTCGGAAATCGCACAGCGGGCTCCCACGGGAATTTCTTCTGCCTGCGGATGACCGGCAAACATGAATCTGCACCCGCCGGTCGGGTATCTGCGGAAGTCGATCAAGATGGCAATGGCGCAAATTTTATCGGGGTCGAAGCCAGCACCACCGGGTTAAACGATGGCAATTGGCATCATGTGGCGGCAGTTCGCCAAGGCACATCCCTGAAACTATATATTGACGGCAAATTGTCTGGTCAAGGAACATCGGGTGGGGTTGCTAATATCGCCAATGGCAACCCATTCAAACTCGGTCAGTCATACATGGGCGAAAGCAAGTTCGCGCCGAATGCCCAGTATGATGATCTGTGCGTTTACGATGTGGCCTTATCAGACCAAGAAATATCCAATTTGTTCACGAATGGGCCGATTCCGCCAACGGGGGTACAGATTAAAAGTCTCGTCAATGGTTGGGTGTTGGATGTTGCCGGTGGTCAAACCAATCCTCAAACCAATATTTTGGTATATGCCAGTAATGGTGGGGACGGCCAAAAATGGGAGATTCAAGCCAATGGCGTGATTAAGAGCAAGTTGGGTAATTATGCTCTGGATATGAAGGATATTCCCAACTTTGAATGGGCAAAAGAATTGGTGCTTAATCCGATCGATGGTAGCCTCACCCAGCAATGGGAAATTGGCGCTGATGGCACGATCAAAAATAAGAGCAATGGTTTTGCGATCGCCTTCTATGATACCGGCACCTATCAGGTTGCCCTAGTTTGGTATTTGGGTGCTCCTGCCAAACCTTATGAAACATGGCAAGTGGTTTAATCCCATTTTCTGAATATAATCCCTCCCTACAGCAATTTTCTATGGAGTAAACCACAAATCTCTGTAGGGGCGAAGCATGACCGCAGATATTTGTGGGTTAAAAGCAGGGATTTAATCCGACCAAGATCACGCCCCTACACCGTTCTATTTATCTGAAAAACGCTGTAATCTTGGTGGTTTAACTCCCCTGATTACGACTTGACGGCGCTTTCCCTAACTGGAAAAGCGCCGATTTTTTGTCTATGAAGCGATCGCTGTTGGGGGTGGCGGGGTGGCGGGGTGGCGGGGTGGCGATCGCTCACCACTGACCGCTAGACGATAAAATGTGAAAAAAATATTAATCACAGCTTCACCTCCTAAACCATGAACGACGATTTGGGTATTTTTCTAGTAAGTATGGCCGTTTTCATTCTCTATCTGGTGTTTTCTGCCATGACGGAAATGGGAACTAAATGGCCGTGGCGAAAATAAAATTGTTGTTGGTTGTTTGTTGTTTGTCGTTTGTTATCTGTTATTTGTTGGTTGTTGTTTGTTGGGTAGGGAACGGGGAACAGTTATCGGGGAACGGGGAAATATTTTTCTCCTCTGCTCCCCCGCTCCTCTGCTCCCCCGCTCCTCTGCTCCCCCGCTCCTCTGCTCCCCCGCTCCCCCGCTCCCCCGCTCCCCAGCGATCGCTTTCTTAAGCAATATGGCTGATTGACAAAAGCGAAAAGATCGGCGATCTGACTGAGGTCAAGAGTACCAATATCGATTTAAAATAGAGAAAATATTTCACTCAAGGAGAACTTAACTCCATTAATTGTGTGAAAGCCAGAGGAACATCATCAAAATAATTTATGCTTCAAACACCAGGCTTCTTTGAATTACTAAGTGCTGCCATCGTAGGTCGGGAATCGGCCAAATCGTCTATGCTCGACTCTATCTCATCCGCAGAAAAAACCGTTTTAGGTGAGTTGACGAATCAGTATCAGGAGCTATTCGAGCAATTCAATCAGATCGATCGCGCATCGGAAGGCTTGCCGCCCGTAGACATTTTAGCGCAACAATATGCGGCGGTATTTGCCTATTACCAACAGGAAATTGAAGACTATAAATGTTGTCTTGATTCCAGCAAAGATTTGCCCGATCGCTATTACAAATTAGCTCAGAAATATGCTCAAAAACTAACCCAAAATAACTTGTCACCCAAGCAACGCGATCGATATGAAAAATTGTCCAATCAATATGCCGATCTGTACAAACAATATAGTCAGGCTGGCTAGGGTGGATTAATTGCAATTACCTAATCTGAGCATAATAGACAAGAGTGCTTTCATAACGGATCGATCCCCCCAACCCCCCTTTTCAAGGGGGGTTGCATAAGAATTTTGTAAGAGGTCTATTAGATTAGCCGTTAAATACTTCAAAAATTTTATAGCAAAAATTTTTTAGTTTTTGAGCCACTTCTGGGGCGGGTTCCGTTGCCCCAACAAATCGCCAATTTTCTATGGTAGAAAATCGCCATTGTTGCCCCTGATGGTCATAACCAGCCGCTTCAACCCCGATCGCTCGTCGGTGTTTTTCTAAAGGATCTTCATAAAACCGAATTTGCACTAAAATACTGCGACTTTGAAATGAGTGACTGCGCCCGGGAAAATGGAAACCAATATCAATGGAATCTGGATCGACCAGTTCTTTGGTTTCGGGATCGTTCATCCAGGGTTTCAGGTCGGATCTGACATCAGGAAACTCTGACTTAAACAGATTGACCACAGCGGCAATTTTGCTGGCGAGTTCAAAGTTTTTCACTTGTTCAGCGGCGTTCACGGTTGTTCCTCCGATTAACGAGACTTAAAAACCAGAAATTAGTAAAAAAATTGATAGTTTTCGGGGTTCCTGGGTTGGTAATTTGTGGATGTTCAGATCCCAAGTCACCAATCGTCGATTTAGGAAATCCGAGGTTGATGTCAGTCTGGAAACAAGAAATGGTATGAGTGATAGATGGATATGTGACATTGGCAGTCCACTCTTATGCTATAAGAGGTGCCGATTCCCGAAGGGATCCGCTTCGCGGAATCGCACTCTTTGTCCCAGCGAGGTACTAGGATCCATTAACATGGCAATACCCTTTCACATCATTATCGAAGGAAATTCCGCGATCATCTATGCTAGTCGCAACGGCGCCCCGGAAAAAGTGAGACGCTTGCTTCAGCCATTTCTGGCAAAATTTTGGCAAGAAAGAGAGGCGGCTGGCGAATATCACAATACTCCTGAGTGTTTGGCCGCTCAGATTATCGTCCGACTGGGTTTTGAAATCTGTGAGGATGATTACTCAAATTTGCGAATCGGCACCAATGTCTATGACCCTGATGTGGAATATCTCTATGCGATCGCTTTGGATCGAAGCGTGAGTGTTTGGGTTCCCCAGGAGGAATATCGGCAAAATCCCAGCTTGGGTTTAGCCGCTTGTCGCCAATTAGAAGCAGAGGGCTGGAAATCTGAGTAACAATTGCTTGACCTACAGCGCTTTTCATTCTTCACGAACCACAAATATATTGTAGGGTTGATTCGCGCTCTCTACCCTACAATATTGCGTCCGTGGTTTATTAGTCTGAAAAACGCGGTAAACCAATCAAGCAATTGTTCAGAAGTGTTACTTAGGGCAGGACGCGGACACGAGCAAATTTCAGACCAGTGACTCCTTGGAGAGGTTCAACATTACCGTATTGAATTTTCGACTCCACCCAACCATCTCTCGATAAATAACAAAGATATTTTTGGTATTCTTCCCATTCTTTGTTCGTGGAGTAGACCAAGGTTAACATCCCCGGTTGAGTGATTCTTTCCTGCGATCGCTGATCGACCCCTTTGTCAATGCGTTTTTTGACAATCTCATAGCGAGTGTCCCGCGTTCCTCCCACATCAAACAGCCGCTCGGTTTTTTCGTCGTGAAAAATATCGAGGGATGTATCTTGTACCAAGATTAAATGGGTTAGTTGCAACTGAGTATCATAGTTTTGCTGAATTTTGAAAGCGGTCCGCGCACAGTCACAAACTGCTTTCAACTGTTCATAACGTAAACTCCGCAAATGAAACAAGCAAAAGTCTGCATCAATCGATTTCCCCGCATAAATCATGTGATCGATGCCATCAGTGCATTCGATATCACAATAGTGGGGAATAATTTTTTGCATCTTTTCTTGCCAAGATTCCCAAGTTTCCCGTAAACACTGATTAATCTGATTCAGCGTTTCGTCATACCGCGCTCTGGCTTGGTAAACACATTGATGTTCGTTGGCACAAGCTTCTGTATAGGCTTGCACTGCTTCAGCGGCAGAGGCGCTACATTCGGCAAAATAATCAAAATAAATTTCTAGATTATTTTGTAAATATTCAGTAGCGGTTACTTCTGAATCAACCGTAATCCCTTCTTTTAAATGCTCGATTTGCTCAAGTAAATCAAGGCGCAGTTGTTGGACTAAATCGCTTTTTTGGGATTCACAAACTGCCTCGACAATTTTAATCCCCAGTTCATATTGCGCCAGCAAATCTTTTTGAATTGCCCGATTTCTTTCTTGCGAAGAGCCGCGAATATCGGAAATCCCGTAAAGCGGATAGACATTTTTAAAGACAATCGGTTCGGGGGGCAAACCCCAACTTCTTCTTTCTGCTTCTTCCACAAATCGCGCTTCTACAGAAGGATGGATATTATTAAAAGAAGTCGTCCTTTGTTGTAAGGCTTGACGCAAGGCTACGGTGAAGGGCGAAATCAGTTGTTTGGCATTGTGCAAATCCATCTGATGAAAATGATTCGGCTGATTGCTGGCTAGTCCTACTAATCCCATTGTCTGTTGATTTTTGCCATTATTTTTGTTGTCATGGTGGCCAATGTCAATTACTAAAGGCAGGAGTAATAGAGAGCAAATGCCACTTTCTAGTAGTTGGCGATCGCATTCGGTGGGAGCATCTAAGCGCAGATCGGGAATATGGGAAATTTGATGGGAATCTGCCGCTTGTTGGAAGTGAGATCCTTGCAAAGATTCCCGAGAATAACTAATCACGCTGAGTTTTTGAGATTCCGTTTTACTAAATAACCGAGCCGGGTCTTGTTCGGCACTGAGAAACAGCGTTTTATCCGCCCGAAATAGCGATCGCATTGCCCGATCGAGTTGGCGAAATCCTTCGGGCTTGAGAATTGATTCTCGACCTGTGAGCATTTGGATAATTTGCTGCATCTGTTTTTCAATGGTGACATCAAAGGCTTCTAGGAGCAAAAATCCGTTAACTCGGTAATGATCTGGGGTGATATTTTTCACCAAACTTTCTAGTTGTTCGGGGTCACTCCATTGAGATTCTGAAGTTTTTTCGGCGGTTAGAGATGATGGCAAAAAATTACTTAAATTACTTAAATTACTTAAATTACTTAAATTACTTAAATTACTTAAATTACTTAAATTATCGGCGATCGCATCCGCAAAAGAAACTTTTAATCCGTGAGAATTTAACCAGAATTGAATTGACCTCGGTTCTGGATGTAAAGCACTCTTGACGCTGAGGGTAATGGGTTCTTCTATATAGTCTGGTTTTTGGCAGTCAATGGCATATCGTTGCCGGAGAAATTGATAAAGCAAATGACGACGATACCATTGCCGCACTTTTGCTTCTTCTAAATTGCTAAATAGATCGAATAAAGTGATTTCTTGGTGGAGAAAACCTGTGCTGGTGGATTCCATGCCAAAAAACCGGCAAAAATAATCATTGGCATAAGTGACGCGGAAAGTCTCAGGGGCGATCGCTGCCATCAAGACTCGACTCGCTTGCCGTAAGGTACTCAGCCACCCCAGGTCTTGTTTCCAGGCTTTGAGTTGCTCGATTTCTGGGGCATCGGGGAGTTGGGAAGCTAAAGTAGGCAAAATTGCTTCCAACTCTAAAAATTCTGTATCCCCTGCGGATGTCCGATCGGTTTTCTCTGGATCTGAATCAATGGTGACATAGCCATTTTCTGGGTTTCTACTTTTTGCAGAATTGAATGAAGAATTAGACATAGTGGGTTCCCTGAACGCTTCATGTTTGACATCAAAAGTTTTCCCAGGGTGCGATCGCTAATTACTGACTAGATTTTTTTGAGTCATTTTACTTGACTTCACCCCCGGACTGGCGATCGAAATCATCATTGACCTGGGTAAAAACCACTGCTTTGACAGTGATTTTTAGTGACTTTTTCTGGTTATGACTACTTTTTATCCTGATTTTGAGGGGATTGTCTAGTAGCAGTATTTATCCTGGATAATTTTTTAGCCCATATTAATAGCCTAACACTGGTGATTAAATCTAGTATGGCCACGAGGAAAATTTCGGCAGCATCTCCTAATCTCCTATTTGCCAAAAGACCGATCCCTAATTTTTCCGGCATCTCCCCCCTTGCCTTCCCCCTTGCCTCCCCCCTCTGGTATCTCCCTTCTGGCATCTCGCTTTTTTTCTCGCTTCCCGAAAAATTGATAAATTCTGCCCCTTGGTCGGACGATATCCGCAAAATTGCGTAAGTCCTATTTTTTTACCACAAAATTTACCAAAAATTTTCCCAAAAAAATTACCAAAAAATATTGGCATTGTTATGAAATACTCTCATTTAAGCTTGCTCACTTTCGGTATGTTACTGGGTCAAGATTTGATGGCTCAAGCCAGTGCAAATCCCCTTTGTTCTAGTCAAAATTTATTGGATAATTCATCGGCTGAAACCAATCATTGTTTGCCCAATTCAGCGGCAAATTTCGCCCCAGATTTAATGGCATCGATTAGTCAGCCGGAATTGCTGAATCCTCCCACCTATTCTGATAGTTTGAAACCAGCTAATGCGGAAAATCAGCAATTAGTCAGTTGGTTAAATTCTTCATCCGTAGGCGAAAATCAAGAGTTATCTCATCGGCAGATGACTGGTTTCAGCACTTTGCTGTTGAATTTTATTTTAGCCCCCATTGGCGCGATCGCATTTTTGTGGTTGATTAAACCTTGGATTGTTCAGAATATTCTCAAAGAAATTCGCCAACAAATTGCTGAATTAGGAGAATTAGAGTTACAACTGAGTACCGCTACCCAAAAAGCGGAGACTTTATCTAAAGATTTTGAATTAAAATTAGAACATTTAGCCGCTGGATATGAGCAAGAAATTGGTAAATTTCGCAGTCAACTGAATCAACAAGGTTTATCGGCTCAACAGTTTGAATCGATTAAGTCTGACTGGTTGACCCAGTTACAACATCTGGTATTAGAAGTGTATGATGCCAGAGATAAGGCTTTAGAAAAAATTGCCAAAATTCATCCCGATACTTTAATGCAGAAACTTTCCGACCAGTTTTATCAGCATTATGAAAATCGCCCACTAAACCCTCAAAGTCAGGGTTTAATGAATTCAGGTAAAGTGAAGTTTGAAGATTATCTTCATCAAGGCAATCAACTGTTGCAGCAAGGCTATTATGCTGATGCGGTGCTTGCCTATAATCAAGGGATTTCCCTAAATCCGAATCATGCTGAAGCTTGGTATAATCGAGCGCAGGCTTTGGGCTGTTTACAGCAATATTCTGAAGCATTAGCGGCTTACGATCGCGCGATCGCCCTGCAACCAGAACGGGCTGAATTTTGGGCAAATCGGGGACATATTTTAGTTAGATTACAACAGCATTCAGAAGCGATCGCCTCTTATGACAAAGCGATCGCCCTACAACCAAATAATTCTGAATATTGGCAACATAAAGGCAGTTTATTAGCCCGGTTACAAAAATATGCCGAAGCCCTGAATGCTTATGAACAAGCCAGTTTATTAGAACCAGAAAAATATGAAGTTTGGCATTTAAAAGGCAATTTATTAGCCAAGCTGCAACAAACAGAACAAGCGGCGATCGCCTACAAACAAGCGGTGACTATCGACCCGAAAAAATATGAATCGTGGTATAATTTAGGCAACGCTTTGGGTCAATTGCAGCGATATGTTGAATCGGTCAATGCTTATAATCAAGCCATTGAACTGAGAAATGATGACTATAAAGTGTGGCATAACCGAGGCTTTATGCTAGGAAAAATGCAGCAGTATGAAGCAGCGATCGCCTCATACCAAAGAGCCATCATGCTGAATCAGCAGAATTATGAATCTTGGTATAATCGGGGCAATTTATTAGAACAGTTACACCGATATAATGAAGCGATCGCCTCCTATGATAAGGCGATCGAAATTAAACCCGACGACCCCAGACTTTGGTATAACTGCGGCAAACTATTAGAAAAATTGCAAAGATTTGAAGAAGCCGTCGCTTCTTATAAACGAGCGATTAATATTCAACCAGAACAAGCCGAAGAAGCGCGATTAAGTCTGAACTATTTAATGGCCAAACTGCACCATGAAGCCGCCGCGTAGGAGTGGGTGCGGGGGAGCGGAGGAGCGTCTTGTGCGGGGGATCCGCCATCGAGCCGCCATCGAGCCGCCATCGAGCAGAGGGAATAATTATTAATTATCAATTATCAATTATTCCCTCTGCTCCTGAAGCTCCTCTGCTCCTGAAGCTCCTCTGCCGACGGCGGTCTCCTCCGCTCCCCGGCTGATGGCGGCCCCCCTGCATTACCATAAATTAATTCGCTCTGGACATCCAGCCATTGATCGTAAATCGACTATCGGCGAATGCTTGAGACGGACAGTTTACAGGCAACACTTCGTGATCGTAACCACTAAAGAAAAACACAATACTATTGTTGCGGGGTTCAATGGTGGTAAATCCTTCCCCTCGCGTCCAATAATGGTTTTCTATTTTATTATTGTACATTTTTAATTCTCCCCCGGTAAATGGTTTTGGTTCTCGATAAAAGTAATAGACGTAGGTAAGCTGTCGGGTGGCCGTCGGTGGGGAACTATTATCGTCATGGATTTTATAAAATTCCCCATCATTACTGGCGGTTAATTGGCTATCGATTCGCGCAATGTTAAAAGGAGATAAGCCTAATTTTGGCAAAACTTCTGGCAGCACTGCATGAATTCGATTTAGCAAGGGTTGCAGAACATTTGCATCGGGAGAATAAACTACTTTAGACTTGCGGTAATCACTCAGATTATTGGTAGTGGTACTAGCGACAAACTGCGGTTCCGTTGATAGGGCATAAGCCAAAAGTTGCTGATACTCTACCTCAGACAAGAAGTTATCAAACTGGAGATATTGGGCGCCTAATGCGTAAGTTGAGGGGATTTCCACGTTGTGAAAATGTTTTAAAATTAACCCCGTGCTATCTAATTGCATCGGCGGCGAAGTAGCGATACTAACAATAGATTCACTGGGAATATACATGGCCGATCGCCCTTCATCTAGGGGAATTTTAAATATGCGATTGGCAGGTTGATTTTGCGATCGCTTAATTAACGCATCAAAAAGTTCACTTAATAGGGGATCGTTGGCAGAGTTCATTGCCAGGGCACATTGATGTCCTCCAGCAAGACTCAACATCACATGAACTTTCTCGGTGTCATTCGGTAAATTTTGCTCAGTCATAAACTTATATATCTGATATTTTGAATTAATACTTTACCATCAAAGTAAAGCATAGAAAGAGGAGATTTGGCAACTGACATTCTAGATTATACAGGCATTAGATTATACAGGCATTAGTCCTTCCATAATCATTTGAATTTGTGCTGCATACATACCATGAAGTTCTACTTCAGGTTCTCCCTGTAATTGTAATTTCTCCAACTCTGGCACCAGTGCGGACGCTACTTGGGCAATTTCAGGATTTTGCTGGAAGTTTTGCAACTCCCGGAGAATTGATAGCAAATCTTGCAGTTCTGTTTGGGTCAAGAAATAAGGCTCGATCGCCGGTTGAGGCATGATTTTCTCTAAGCTTGTTTGTTCTGCGGGAGTTAGAGAATTCAGGATCGCTTGAATTTGCCAAGCGGGTTCATTTTCGACGAAAATTTCTGGTTTATCTATCTCTGACAAAGGTTGGAGTTGTTCGATCATAAGTTGAATCGCTTGAGTTTCTTGGGGTCTTAAATTTAGCTTAAGCATTCCTTCAAGAATTAACAATATTTGTTGAATTTCTTGGTTCGTGAAAACAGCCACCTGGATTTTTGGTTCGCCGATCGCGCGATCGATCTCCTCCATTTCGGCAGCGGTCAGTGAGGTGAAAATCTCTCTTAGCTGATTATAGGTTTTTTCGGCAATTTTGATAGGGAAATGTTTAGAACCGATTAACCGAGTCATTTCTTGAATCAGCGTGTTAATCAGTTCCATTTTTTGGGGTCTGATGGTTAACTTTTGGATCTGTTCAAGCACTAACAATACTTGGTGAATATCTTCTAAACCGTAAGCTTGATTGTTTTTTGGTTGTACTTTCATGTCAAATAGTTTTCTTGGTATGATTTAAGCCAATTGTTGACAAAATTTAAATTTACCCAAAATATTAAATAATTTTGTTTGATTAATACTCCGATAAATTTTTTAATTGTACGGCTTGATATTTTGCCCTTGCAGACTATTTTTACGGGCTTCTGTTCCCTGTCACCTGCATAAAAATTCTATTCATTATACAGGTTTACTCACCAATCAACAAGGCAGGGAGGTAAAAATACGCGATCGGCAGTCGGCAACCGAGTTTTTGAAGGCGATCGCCCGACCTTTTTTGCCAATAAATCGGGTTTTTCTCCTCCCCGTGACCCAACACCCAGGAATTTTCTGTCAGGGTTCAGCGATCGGCGATTACTGGTCAGCGATGAGTGATTTACCGGGAAATTAGCTGCTGCCTCCTGACTCCTGATAGCTTTCTGGCAATGATTGTATTATCATTTTTGAGGTCAGGAATTTTTTGGCAATTGACCCAGGGTTCAGAAGGTTTCCCGTTGTGCGATCGCCACAAGTAAGCATCGAAATCCTGAGTATCATTGCTCATTCCTGAATTATCAATCCCAAAAAAATCATCCAGATATGACAACGAAACCGAATCCTTATGAAACCCTGGGGGTCAGTCGCAGCGCTACCCAACAAGAAATCAAAGCATCTTATCGACAATTGGCGAAAAGATTTCATCCCGATAGTCACTGTGATACCGCAAATCACGAGGAAATTATTAGAATTAATGCTGCCTATGAAATCTTAAAAGATCGACAACGACGACAAGATTATGACCGAGATATCTATACCGCAAAACAACGGGGTAATTCTCGGCAAGAACGCACAGTTTATGCTCAAAATCAGTATCGGCAGCAAAAACAAACCGAACGAGATACCGATGAACATTTCCATCACTGGATTAAACAAGTTTACACCCCAGTTTATCAAATTATCCAGCAAATTTTATCAGCTTTAGATGATGAAATCGAACAGCTATCGGCGGATCCTTTCGATGATGAACTGATGGCAGACTTTCAAGCCTATTTAAATAGTTCTCGGCGGTTATTTAATCAGGCGCAAAAAAATTTTCGCTCTATGCCCAACCCCAAAAATGTGGCAGCGATCGCGGCTAACCTTTATTATGCCCTAAATCAAGTCGGTGATGGCATTGAAGAGTTAGAATTTTTCACCCTTAATTATGATGAACACTACTTACATACTGGTCACGAGTTGATGAGAATTGCCGCTGATTTAAGCGACGACGCCCAAGAAGCAATTCGCCAACTCTTTCGCTAACTTTTTGAATTAGCAAAATGTAGGGTTTATTAACAAAATGTAGGGTGTGTTAGGCTGGCAAGTATCTTAAAATATAAACAATTAACTTTTATTCCAGCCGTAACGCACCACAGCAAAATGTAGGGTGTGTTAGGCTGGCAAGTATCTTAAAATATAAACAATTAACTTTTATTCCAGCCGTAACGCACCACAGCAAAATGTAGGGTGTGTTAGGCTGGCAAGTATTTTAAGATATAAACAATTAACTTTTATTCGAGCCGTAACGCACCACAGCAAAATGTAGGGTGTGTTAGGCTGGCAAGTATCTTAAAATATAAACAATTAACTTTTATTCCAGCCGTAACGCACCACAGTAAAAAAATGTAGGGTGTGTTAGACTGGCAAGTATCTTAAAATATAAACAATTAACTTTTATTCCAGCCTAACGCACCACAGCAAAATGTAGGGTGTGTTAGGCTGGCAAGTATTTTAAGATATAAACAATTAACTTATATTCCAGCCGTAACGCACCACAGTAAAAAAATGTAGGGTGTGTTAGACTGGCAAGTATCTTAAAATATAAACAATTAACTTTTATTCCAGCCGTAACGCACCACAGTTTCGCCCCGATGAAATTGGGGATAATTTATTGAATGATTATCCCGAAAACACCGAGGTAATCATTCAATATGCAGACTGAAAGATTAAGCAACTTGAGCAATAATGGTTCGATGGCGGGGACTATTAATAGTAATCCGAGGTGCTTGGAACCCAGCGTCAATAATTGCCTGGGAAATATCCAAGGTAAAATACTCATCCATATAAGGTTCCGTACTTTTTAGTAAGGTGAAAATATATGGCGGCATTTGGGCAAAAGCTGCGGATTTGGGGTTCATATCCATTATCGCTAAATGTCCACCGGGACGCAATAACCGTCGCGCTTCTTGGAAAATTTGCCGACTGGGTTTTTGGGGCAGTTCATGGAACATTAAACAAGCGGAAACTAAGTCACAAGAATGATCCGGTAAACCTGTGGATTCTGCCCCTGCATGAACCCATTTAATCGGAATATTTCGCTGTTGCGAACGATATTGCGCCACCGCGAGAAAATATTGGGATAAATCCACACCAGTGAAAGATGCTTCGGGATAAAGTTCTTGTAAGGCAAAGGTGCTCATACCCACGGAACAACCTAAATCAACAATATCGCGGGGGGTTTGAGGTAATTGGGCTTTGAGAATATCGTGGTAACTTTGGCGCAGTTTGGCATCACCGTTAATCCCCGCTTCTGGCCAAATTTTCGCATGAACGGCGATCGCGGCTACTTCCACTTCACTCGCAGCTTCCCAGCTTAAATTGCCGGTTTCATAAGCATGAAACGAACAAACATAATAGTCGGGATAGACTAATTGAGGATTTTGTACTTGGGCTAATTCCGCGTCCCAGTTGCGGTTTCTCAGGGTTTCCGCTTCTTTCCGCCACGCAACCCCCATTTTTTCGGCGCGATCGATCATCATTTGACGGGCTTGATGTTTGGCATAGTTCGCCAATGGTTTAATCGCGAGTAAGCCATTGACCAAGCGAGAACCGAGTCCAGGATTTTGTGATACAGCAGCAGTCATAAGTATTATGGATGTGTTTTGTCTAAGTTAGTAGTTTATCAGCTTACCCGTCCAGAAATTTTTACCACAGAGACACAGAGAACACAGAAAGAGTCTTTGTTTGCTTGATGTCTTGTTTGTGTTTCTTTTGTGTTTCTGTGGTTTTTGCCCATTAACCCAATAAGATGAAATCATTGGCGGTGATTTGACTGGCATCAATATTATAGAGAGTGGCCAAAAGTTCTTCACCAACTTTAATTAATGTATGCTGATTGCTGACTTGATTGTTGCCTAAAATTGTCAATTGGTCAAAGGTCAAACCACCGGCTAACCCGATTTTATCGGTATTTTTAATAAAGTCAGCGATCGCATCACTGCCTCGCCCAATTTGCAGCACAAAAACATCCTGACCATCACCCCCGACTAAACTATCATTACCTAAGTCACCAAATAACCAATCATTGCCAATTCCGCCGATTAAAGTATCATCATCTTTGCCCCCGTGAAGCGTATCATTGCCTTCACCTCCATCAACCCAATCATTCCCCCGATTTCCATTCAGAAAATCATCTCCTTCCCAGCCATCTAAAACATCATTTCCCCAATCCCCAAACAGCGTATCATTTCCCATTCCCCCATTCACCGTATCGTTATTTTTGCCCCCATGTAGGGAATCATTTCCTAAGCCTCCATTTACTAAATCATTTCCTTGATTGCCATTTAGAGTATCATTGCCGTCACCCCCTTCAATGGAATCATGCCCTTCCATTCCGCGCACAAAATTATGACCTCCCAAAGGCGCGATCGCCTCATTCAGATATTCCCCAGTCAAATTATCATCGAAATTATGATTACCCAGCAAAATTATATCCATCTGATAGGGACTATTCAGAATCCCATCACCCAGACTACTGGTGGGAGTATAATCAGTGAGAACAACTTCAATATAACTATCTGCCGGTAAAACACTCAAGGGACTAACAGAAATCTCTAAAGGTGGAGAAGGCAAAAGTAGATCGTTCGTGGCTAAATTATTAGCGGTTTGGTTGGCAGCGGATGAGTTATCTGTTTGATTGGCAGCGGATGAGTTATCTGTTTGGTTGGCAGCGGATGAGTTATCTGTTTGGTTGGCAGCGGATGAGTTATTTGTTTGGTTGGCAGCGGATGAGTTATCTGTTTGGTTGGCAGCGGATGAGTTATCTGTTTGGTTGGCAGCGGATGAGTTATCTGTTTGGTTGGCAGCGGATGAGTTATCTGTTTGGTTGGCAGCGGATGAGTTATCTGTGGGTAAATTATTCCCTGTTTGATTGGCAGCGGATGAGTTATCTGTTTGATTGGCAGCGGATGAGTTATCTATAGGTAAATTATTCCCTGTTTGATTGGCAGCGGATGAGTTATCTGTTTGATTGGCAGCGGATGAGTTATTTGTTTGATTGGCAGCGGATGAGTTATCTATAGGTAAATTATTCCCTGTTTGATTGGCAGCGGATGAGTTATCCGTTGCCCCATCCATTGCCCCATCATCGGTTGTCCCATCATCGGTTGTCCCATCATCTGAAACAACACTTAAATTCAAACCAATAACTACCGGATCGTGGTCAGAACTGCGAAACGGATTAGCCTGATAAAGTGCCGCCAGATTATCCTCATTGTAACCAAAAACATTCGGTTCATCAGCATTAATATGCCATATCCCCACCCCCGCTACTTGAGAACTTAAACTCTGATTGCCTAAAGCATAATCTAAATAGCCCAATTGTCCACCAAAATTAAAAGAATAGGCATCACTGCCATGAAAAGTTTCAATCAGATTGGTATAACCACTATTTTTAAGGGTTGTAATCGGGTCTTCTTGGGCATAAGAATTTAAATCGCCAATAATTAAAAAATCTGGATCGTTACTATTAGTCGGATCGGTCGATAACCAAGCATTCAAATCTTGGGCAGCTTGAGTCCGAGTAAAATTACTTTGCCCTTGTCCATCTCCTCGATCGCTATCTTGAGTTAACCCAGTACCAGACCCCTTAGACTTAAAATGATTCACCGCAACAGTAAATTTTTCCCCAGTTGCTTTTTCCGCAAAAGTTTGGGCTAATGGTTGACGGTTAAAATTGGCAAAAGCCCCATCATTTTTAGTCGCCGCAGCCCCGAATAAATCAACTTGGCTAGGCTTATAAATAAAACCAACAGTAATCCGATCGGACCCTAATTGAGATAGACCCGGATTAACAAAAGCATAAGTTTCTGCCCCTAATACCGCATTTAAACCATCGACTAAATCGGAAATCGCACTGCCAACACCATAGCCATTATTTTCTAACTCCATCAACCCCACAATATCCGCATCGATCGCAGCCAAAGCAGAAACTAATTTATCCGTTTGCCGGGTTAACTCTGTGGTACTATCTGCCCCCCGTGCGCCGTTACTGCCATCATCAATTGTGGTAAAATAGTTTTGCAGATTAAAACTGGCAACTTTCAAGGTTCCACCCACTTCTGGGGGAGTAGTAGGACGGTGATTCACCGGATTAAAATTAACCCCATTATTAGTTTGAATTCGGTAACTGTCAAAACGCCGATCTAAAATCCCAGAAATGTCCGTAACCGTATCGCCCCCGCGCAATAAATTTGTGGCGCTAAGAGGTTGACTATTTCGACCAAAAATGAGCGGATTTGGGAAAGTTTGCTGACTGCCATCATCGAGAATAATTTGCCGATTTGCTACTTCGGTTTGATAGTCAGTGTAACCAGCAACACTGGGGGCATTTGTCTGGGTAAACTGAGTGGGTATCCCATTCACTGAAAGGGTGATTTCGCCAAATTTACCTAAGTTAAAATAGTCACTAACGGTTAAAGTTTCTGTTAGGTTAACCCGCATCCCCTCGTAGGGTTCCAGAGAGGCAGAATTTGCCGCTACTAAATTATTAATTGTCGTCACCGTAGGCAACGGATTGCCACTACTAATAATCGTGATGTTGGGATTAGTGAGTTGAGTCAATCCATCCGTTTCTGTCACAGTCCCGGTAATTCTGACTAAATCCCCAATATTAATATCAATTGCGGGAGTATTGCCATCATTAATAAAGATGGCTTCTGAGGTGTTGGGGTCGCTGTCTATATCGCTATCTTCTTCTTGGACAAAAAAGCCACCGAGTCCATTTATCCCCTGAAAGTCCCCAGTTGCGATCGCCTCAATGAGGACAATTTGATCCACCAAAGGGCTAATATTTCCACTGCCTTGAATTGCCGAAATTTTAGTAATATTAGCCCCCTGATGAACGTTTAGACCATCAAAAGTATTTGTGGCAAACCCTTCCCACTCCAGGGCTGGATCGAATGCATCATAAGGATTTGTATCCCCTCTGACAATCTGAGATTTTCGCCGTAGAGTGTTATCTTGTGTAGAAGTTAATCCACTGCCCCATTCACTGCCCGGATCAAAACCAATTTGCCCGATCGCATCAATAATTACCCCATTTTTCTTCAGAATAACTGCATCATTGCCATTAAACCAATTGAAAAGAGGATCGGTTAGATCGGCATTCACCGAACCACCATTAGCAGTCAAAAAAGTTGCCGAACCCTGGGCGATTAGATAAACACTGTCAGCATTAATTACTCCGTTAATGTCAATAATTTTTGTCGTCGTTGTATTGCCATTAAAATAAAACTCTAGCTGATAATTACCAGCAGCTAAATCTATGGCTACCCCAGTGGGATTATAAAGCTCGATCGCCTTATTATGACTGCTGCCTTCGATATATTCAGAAATAAAGATTTCCGCCATGATACGTTCCCCGATTGACTAGACAAAAATGTAAAAATCACTACAATTCAACAGATACCCGCGAACGGGGTAACTATTAGTTCTGAATCCAGATTAGTGGCTAATTTTAGTCATTTTATCAGGTTAATGGACTTGAAACATCCTGTTTATTTAAAATCAAATATCTCAGTATAAATATTGAAAAAAGTACAAGATTTGTTAAAGAAAAGGTAAACTAATCAGAAAAAATACTGAATAATCTCTGTAGTTTCACGGAAAAAGTCACGGGCGAATCACCGAATATTTACGGAATGTCCCATCCATCACCCCATCCGTTGCCAAAGCAGCCTATAATAGATACCCGGCTTTTTCATGTCTGCCTGGGTACTCAACCCAGCGATCGCGTCATGGGCAGCCCGACCATCGCAAATTTGTCACCTACTCATTACCACCGAGTAATTCATTGCATCGACCAACGGCGAAACCGCCAGTAATAGCCAATAATCACCATGAAAAAAATCATCCAACAATCAGGTTTACCCAAATATCTCCATCTCTGGCAAAGCACAATGAATTGGCAACCTGATGAAGGCCATATATTAGAATTCCAAAGCTTTTATGACTTTATCCTGGAAGCCAACCAGCAGATGAACTTAACTAGAATTGTCGAACCTAAAGAGTTTTGGGAAAAACATTTGTGGGATTCTTTACGGGGAATTTCGCCCTTTTTACAAGGGGATTCCATCGCCACAGAAAATGAACTGCCAGTCCAATTAATTGACATTGGTACAGGGGCGGGTTTTCCCGGTTTACCGATCGCGATCGCCCGTCCCGATTGGCAAGTCACCTTATTTGATTCCACCAATAAAAAAATTATTTTTATTAACAGTGTGATTCACCGATTAGGCATGGAAAATGCCCAAGCCATCACCGCTAGGGCTGAAGAACTGGGGCGAGAACCGGAATACCGCTCGCAATATGATGTCGCTGTCAGCCGCGCCGTTGCTGAAGCCTCCGTTTGTGCCGAATATGCCCTACCACTATTAAAAATTGGCGGACTAGGAATTCTTTATCGAGGCAACTGGACTGAGGAGGAAACAGACCGGCTAGAAAACACCGTGAAAAAATTAGGCGGGGCAATTGATTTTATTGAAAAATTTGAAACCCCTTTTAGTCAAGCCATGCGTCATTGCATTTACTTGCGAAAAATTGCCCCAACCCCAGAGGAATATCCCCGGAGTGTGGGGCTTCCTTCTCATAAACCCCTGTAGGGTCGCCCGCCTTAACTCTGGGATAAACGTTTCACTTCTTCTCCCCCCAGTAATTCATGGGTTTCTAGGAGAAGTGCCGGAATTTTATCCCGGTGAGGACTGTTGGCCAAACATTGAGTTAAATCTAATTTTTTGACTTTTTTGGCATTGGCACCGGGAAACCAATGGCCGCCATTTCCGAGCAGGTTATAACGCATTTGGCCATAAGAAACCATGTCATAAGCTAAAGCCAAATTTCTCAGCCATAAAATCACCGGAATATTAATATTTCCCGGTGTTTCTTCCGGTTTGGGCAGGCCAATTTCCCAGGTATTTACCCAGTTTTCTCCTAAACAGGCGATCGCTTCTTTTTCCAGCCGTTCTAAAATTGGCGGTAAAACTTCCTGGGCTTTGTCTAACCAGGGCAAAGTTTTCAAATGTTCATCAAGATCCGTCGGTTTTGTCGGCCCAATACTCAAGGTATGCACTTGAGGATGACTCAGACAAAAGAGATTATTAAACACAATGGGACTCAAAGGAGCGCATAAGTCCAATAATTTTTGCGGCGGTTCATAGAGTTTTCCCCCTTTATCGGCAGGACTGATAATAAATACGCCCATATCGTGTTTCGTTGCCGCCTCGATCGCTGGCCAATTCCACTGATTAATATAATACCAATGGAGATTAACATAATCAAAACATCCGGTTTCAATAGTTCTGACAATTACATCCGTTGGGCCATGAGTTGAAAACCCAATAAACCTAACTTTCCCTTCAGATTGCAACTTTCTGGCAACCTCTAAACATCCCCCAGGGCGCATCACTTGGTCTAACAATTCATGGGTATTAATTCCATGTAGTCCTAACAAATCTACATAATCGAGTTGGAGATTTTTTAAAGAAGTCTCAAATTTTTTAGCAAAGTCTTTAGGATTGTCCAAAGAGGTGACTTTGGTTTGGACGATCATTTTTTGACGAGGAAATTTGGGTAAAATTTGCCCCAGTTGAATTTCTGAAGTGCCATAAGCTCTCGCCGTTTCAATATGATTAATTCCCACTTCTAGAGAGTGCCGAATTGTCTCTTCCACCGTCTCTTGATTTTTGGCAGGAATCATCAATTTTGGTACATCTTGCCAAGAATGTTGGTAGCGCATTCCTCCACAGGAAAACACTGGCATAAGCAACTCGGTGCGGCCAAACCGTCGGTATTCCATGATTCTTTCTGGATCGAACAAAATAAGCAATCAGAGAAATTATAGAACATTTTCCGGTAATTTGGGCAAAATTGCCGATTTTTGCTCTTTTAGCAATGATTCGATCCGGGTAAGTCGATCGGCGATCGCCTAGATTAATTATTTTAATTTGACGGTTAACTAATCATAATTAATCGGATTTTTTAGTGATTAATTATAATTAATTAATCATCGAAAAATAGGCGATTCAGCCTAGTAAGTAGGTGAACATAATTAATTGCACTTTTCGTCCCTCGGCGTAAATCCTTGGATTCCCGCATTCGCGGGAATGACAGATTTTATTCTTACGGGGTCTGCATTTATTTCTGCCCGTAAACTTAATATGAAAATAGACATAATTTATGCTTCAATCGACTCATTTAGCCTTGAAAGCGTTCTACTAACAAGGTAATGCCTTGGCTGCCAATCACGGAAACGGCTTCATTGGGCAATAAAACAAATTCGCTTTTGGCACAATACAGTTGCGCGGGCCAAGAAGTCCCTTGGCAGGCAACTCGTCCCGGTTGATTGTCAGATATCTCTTGTTCTACCCAACCGACCACAGGTTCGGCAAATAGTTGCACTTTGTCCGGGCGAAATAAGCTACTCATGGGGTTTTTCCTCTAATTGACTTAAAATTTTCTGCCTGGTAAACGGCGATCGCTAAATGGCGATGCCTAAATTTAGAGATTTTAGTTATCTAAGAAATATTAATCGGTATATGCACTCACCGATCCGGATGAATTACCCGGACAAAGTGTAAAATTTTATGAACGAAAAAGGGCGGGATCAAAATTTACTTTGGTCAGAAGAAAATCCATCAGAGGTAATGGTGGATATATTTCGATTATAGGGCATTACCAGAGGGCAATTTTTTGCCATCTTTTTCGGGTAAATACCCACAGCAAAATCCCAGACCGCACCATCCAGTCGCAGGTGGAACCCATCCAAACGCCGATTAAGCCGAGGTGAAAGATAAAGACAAATATATAGGTGGCGATCGTGCGGACTAAAAACCAGCCGATTAAGGAGATACAGAAGGCGGTGCGGGTATCTCCGGCACCCCGGAGGACTTGTTCTATGACGATACTGGTGGCCATAAATGGTTGCGCGATCGCCACTACCAGCAAACAAGGCACCCCCGCAGCAACAATTTCTGGATCTTGGGAAAATACCTCTAAAATTCCCTGGGGAACTAATAAAAACATCATGCTGCCGAAACTGAGGATAGCGATCGCCAACCCCAGAGAAACTTGTCCCCCAATTGCGGCACTTTTGGGACATTTCGCCCCTAATTGCTGGGAAACGATCGCCGCTGTAGCAATGCCAAACCCTTCGGCAATTTGATATTGAATCACCTCGATACTTTCGGTAACTTCATAAGTAGCCATTGCTAAATCGCCCAAGGTGGCCAAAATCGCGGTAAAACCCAAATAACCCAAGCTGCGAAATAGTCGTTCGCTAAAAATTGGGGCGGACAAACGCAAAACCCGACCGAGGGCAGCGACTTCCCCACCCCGACGACGGGGCGAAATAATCTGAAGGTGACGATAGAGAATTATCCCCAAAACGATCGCATTAATCCCCATTGCCGCGACAGTGCCGATCGCCGCACCGCGCACCCCCAACTCTGGCAAGCCAAAATGCCCGAAAATCAGGCAATAGTTGATGGCGAAGTTGACCCCATTGGCGATCGCCGCCACAAAAAAAGGAGTTTTGGTATTCCCAGAACCTTGGAGTAACGCCGCAGCCATCATCGAACTCAACTGCAACGGCATCCCCGAAAGGACGATTCTGAGATATCCGTGGGCGGCAGTTTGCACTTCCACGCTGCCGACGGGAAACCATCCGAGGATATCGTCGAGGGCAAACCAACTGAGGACGGCGATCGCTATGCCCAGAATTAAGGAAAATAGCCAACAAACCCGCACCACCGCAGCAGCTAAAGCGGGCTTATTCGCCCCCACTGCCCGCCCCATCATGGCGATCGCCCCCACGGACGCCCCGGAAAACGTGGTAGAAATACACCAATCCAGGGAACTACTGACTCGCAGGGATGCCAATGCCGTAGTCGAATAATGGCCCAGCATAATGCGATCGAGCAAAAACACCAAGCTTTGTAACAGCAATTGCGCGATCGCGGGTATCGCCAACCGCAGCACCTCCTCACCCATACTTCTCGTCAACGGGGTCTTCGCGTAATAAAACTGACTCACCTCACACTCCCAAAAACTCTCTCAAAAAATCTGTTGCCTTCTCAATAGACGCGACACACCCCTAAATCGCCTCAAACCTAAATCGCCGCACCCTTAAATTAGTAAATAACTATTTAGTGATAATTAATTCGGTATCCGAGACAAATACCTAATCCCTTGCCTAATCCCTTCTCTGTTATAACCAAACATTTGCACTAAAATTTAGACAGCAATTTAAACAGCCAGCCTGAAGACAAATCATCATAAGGATCGGCCAAAATTATGACCGCAATTTTAACAACCCAACTAGCAACCCAACCCAGTAGCAAACCAACCACCGAAGCAACCACCGAATCAACCCCGGAAATCCCGGAAATCCCGGAAATCATTTATCCTAGTTCAGATGGTAAACCCGTGGCAGAAACATACGACCATTTATATGCAATTCTGATAACCTTAGAAGTATTAAGACAATACCTCACAGGTCAACAAGCCACCGTATTAGGCAATCAATTTCTTTACTACTCCAAAGGATTTCCCAAACTACGCATCGCCCCAGATGTGATGGTAATTTTTGACGTACAACCCGGAGGCAGAGACAACTATAAAATCTGGGAAGAAGGACAAGTACCGGCGGTAATTTTTGAAATTACCTCCCCAGGAACCAAAGATCGGGATATAAATTTCAAAAAAGATTTGTATGCCCAATTAGAGGTCAAAGAATATTGGCTATTTGACCCCAAAGGACAATGGATTCCCGAAAAATTACAGGGCTATCGTCTCCGGGGAGAAACTTATGAACTGATTACCGATAATCTGAGTGAACCGTTAAAACTCCGGTTAGCAGTAGAAGATAAATTGATTGGTTTTTATCGCCTAGATACCGGAGAAAAACTGTTAATTCCCTCGGAATTAGCCGCTGCCCTTGAACAAGCCCAAGCCCAAGCGGAACAAGAACGCCAACGTCGCGAAGAAATTGAAGCCCAATTAGCTCGTTATCGGCAACAATTTGGCGAATTACCTGAGTAATTCGTAGTAATTCGTAGGGTGGGTTAGGCGGCCAAAAATTTGCGGAACAAATCACCAGATTTAGATCCGCCGTAACCCACCGTCCCCCAACCCAAATAATAAACCGGGTTTCTTTTTCCTCGCAAATAACCTATAATTTACTCTGTGATTCTCTGTGTCTGAAGTGGTAAACATAAACCACAAAGACACGAAGAACACAAAGGACAAGATATATCGCTCATTTGCTTGGGAAATAATCATGAACAATTTTGGCGAAAAAGTTAGTTTTATTTGGAGTGTAGCGGATTTAATCCGGGATACCTTTAAGCGGGGCAAATATCAGGATGTAATTTTGCCGTTTACGGTGTTGCGGCGGTTGGATTGTGTGCTGCAAGAAACCAAAGCAGAGGTGTTAGAAGCTTATTATAAATATAAGGATAAGTTGGACAATCCTTACGCGATTTTGTGCAAAACTTCGGGGTTTGCTTTTTACAATATCTCTCGCTTTGACTTTGACAAGCTGGTAGAAAATCACGCTGACTTAGCGGCTAATTTAAATCACTATATTCTCAGCTTTAGCCCGAACATGAGGGAAGTATTAGAAAAGTTTGACTTTGCCAATACTATTAAAAAGTTGGACGAGTCGGATTTACTCTATTTGGTGACAAAAAAGTTTCAAGAAATTGACCTACACCCGGATAAAGTTTCTAATCTGGAAATGGGTTATATTTTTGAGGAGTTAATTCGCAAGTTTAATGAAGCCCTCGACGAGAACCCAGGGGAACATTTTACCCCCCGCGAGGTGATTCAGTTAATGGTTAATTTGATTTTTTCCCAAGATCGAGACCAGTTAAGTCAAGATTATATTACCCGGACGATTTATGACCCTTGTTGTGGGTCCGGGGGAATGCTGACTATTGCTAAGGAAAGGATGCTGGAGTTGAACCCGAAGGCGAAGGTTTATTTATTTGGGCAAGAGGTGAATCCTGAGACTTTTGCTATTTGTAAGTCTGATTTATATATGAAGAGTAAAGATGGCAAGGAGGCGGAGAATATTAAATTTGGCAGTACCTTGGCTAAGGATGAGCATTCTGATACAAATTTTGACTATTTGTTGGCGAATCCGCCCTATGGGAAAGATTGGAAACGGGATCAAAAAGCAGTGGAATCAGAGGCAGGGTTTCCTAATAGTCGATTTCCCGCCGGGACGCCGCGAATTAGTGACGGGCAGTTGCTATTTTTGCAGCATATGTTATCAAAAATGAAGCCGGTAAAAGACGGAGGCAGTCGGGTGGCGATCGTGATGAATGGGTCGCCGTTGTTTACCGGAGACGCGGGCAGTGGAGAGAGTGAAATTCGCCGTTGGATTTTGGAAAATGACTGGTTAGAGGCGATTGTGGCTTTGCCGGAACAGCTTTTTTATAATACGGGAATTGCTACTTATATTTGGGTTTTGAGTAATAAGAAAGCACCGCAAAGAAAGGGTAAGGTGCAGTTAATTAATGCCGCTGATTTTTGGGTGCCGATGCGGAAAAGTTTGGGCAGCAAGCGGCGGGAAATTAGTAATGAGCAAATTGAGCAAATTACCCAGGTTTTTACGGAGTTTAAAGCGACGGAAGTTAGTAAAATTTTTGATAGTGAAGATTTTGGTTATCGGAAGATTGCGATCGAGCGACCTTTGCGGCTGAATTTCCGTGTCACCGCTGAACGAATTGCCCGGTTAAAAGAGCAATCGGCGTTTATTAATTTGGCCAAAAGTAAGAAGAAAAGCCCGGAAATGCAGCAAATTGAAGAACAAGCGGGAGAGGAACAACAAAAGCTAATTTTAAATATGTTGGCGACTTTGGCGGAAATCCCCCCTAACCCCCCTTCAAAAGGGGGGAAAATCCCTCCTAACCTCCCTTCAAAAGGGGAGGAAATCCCCCCTAACCCCCCTTCAAAAGGGGAGGAAATCCCCCCTAACCCCCCTTTGAAAGGGGGGGAAATCCCTCCTAACCTCCCTTCAAAAGGGGAGGAAATCCCCCCTAACCCCCCTTTGAAAGGGGGGGAAACCCCCCCTAACCCCCCTTTGAAAGGGGGGGAAATCCCTCCTAACCTCCCTTCAAAAGGGGAGGAAATCCCCCCTAACCCCCCTTTGAAAGGGGAGGAAATCCCCCCTAACCCCCCTTTGAAAGGGGGGGAAATCCCCCCTAACCCCCCTTCAAAAGGGGAGGAAAGTTTGTTTAAGAGTGGGCAGGAGTTTGAGAAGGTGTTGAATAAAGCCATCAAAGCCCAGGGGTTAAAGCTATCCGCAGGGGTGAAAAAGGCAATTTTAACGGCGCTTTCCGAGAAGGATGAGACGGCGGATATTTGTTTAGATAAGGATGATAATCCCGAACCGGATGCGGATTTACGGGATACGGAAAATGTGCCGTTAAAAGAAGATGTGATGAGTTATTTTAATCGGGAGGTAAAGCCCCATGTTGCGGATGCTTGGATTAGTGATGCGGTGCGAGATGCTTGGGATGGGGAGTTAGGTAAGGTGGGTTATGAGATTAATTTTAATCGTTATTTTTATCAGTATCAGCCGCCCCGCGATTTAGCAGAAATTGAGGCGGATATCCGGGATATTGAAGGGGAAATTTTGGCGATGTTAGGAGAGGTGGTAAGATAATTGGGAAAATAAATCCGCTGGTTAAATCACAATGTCCTTCCCTGTAGGGGCAAAGCATTCCGGCAAATAATATAATGCTTAAAACATTAACTTGACTACCGGAATGCTTTGCCCTTAGCCTGGGGATCTAACCCCAGTAGGTAGGGTGTTGTTCCGATCGGTTACGCACCAATCCCCCGACGGATATTGCTTGGGCAGTACAATATATCATCGAATAAAATAGGGGTTTTCCGTATCGGGGCAACGACCCAACGGATTGCCCCTACGCACAATTAAAATATAGGAGGTTAAAGGTATGAAAAATTGGCAGCGTTATCCAGAGTATAAGGATTCTGGGGTTGAGTGGTTGGGAGAAATTCCAAAGCATTGGCAGGTGAAGAAAGTTAAGTGGATTACTGTAAGACATAAACAAGGTTATTATACTGAACAAAAGTATGTTGATTCTGGAGTAAAACTAGCAAGAATTACAGATATTGATGATTTTGCAAATGTCAAATTTGACGAAATGCCTTATGTGGTTATATCAAGTAAAGAGGAAGAAAATTTTAAAATATCATCAGGAGATTTTTTATTTGCTAGAAGTGGTACAATTGGGAGATTTGGTTTAGTTCGTCATGCTGAAAGGTCTGTTTTTGCTTCATACTTGATTCAATTTAAGTTTAAAAATGTAAATGTTGAATATTTACGCTATGTATTTATGTCTCATTTTTTTAAAGAGAATTTAATTAGTACATTACATGGAGGAGCTAATCAAAATATACACGCTGAAAATATTAAATCTAGAATTATTATATTTCCCCCTCTCTCCGAACAAAAAGCGATCGCGCATTTCCTCGATCGCGAAACCAGCAAACTTGACAAACTCATCGCCAAAAAACAGCGCTTTATTGAACTTCTCCAAGAAAAGCGCACCGCCCTAATTAGTCATGCTGTCACCAAAGGACTAAACCCCGATATCCCGATGAAAGATTCTGGCATTTCGTGGTTGGGACAAATTCCAAAACATTGGGAGGTGAAACAATTTCGCCATTGTGCCAAAATTGCCAATGGTCAAGTTGATCCTCGTCTTCAACCTTACCGAAGTATGATTCTGATTGCACCTAATCATATTGAGTCAGGAACAGGTCGAATTCTATACAAAGAAACAGCCGATGAACAAGGTGCCGATAGTGGAAAATATATATACCAAAAAGAAAATATACTTTATAGCAAAATTAGACCAGCTTTAAAAAAAGTATGTCTGGCTACAGAAAAAGGTCTTTGTAGTGCAGATATGTATCCTTTAACACCAGTTAGTGATATTTATTCAAAATTCTTACTTTTTGTAATGCTAAGTGAATGGTTTACGCAATTTACGATTCTTGAGTCGGATCGTGTTGCTATGCCAAAAATTAATCGAGATGCTCTCAATGAATGTTATATGGTTGTACCTCCTTTAATTGAACAAAAAGCGATCGCCCATTTCCTAGACCAAGAAACCGCCAAAATTGACACAATCATCGAAAAAACCAAAACCAGCATAGAAAAACTCAAAGAATATCGCACCGCCCTAATATCTGCTGCCGTCACCGGGAAAATCGACATTCGAGAGGAAATTTAGGGATCCGCCATTTCTTAGTGTCCTTCGTGTCTTCGTGGTGAAAAAAAACCACAAAGACACAAAGAACACAAAGATATTCGTCCGGTGGGCAAAAGAATCCCTACCCAAAATTTAATGATTTATCCCAAATATCCGGGGAAAAAGCGATCGCGATCTAATTAATCATTACTACGAAAGCGATCGATTAACTCCTCACGAGATAACTGCATCAACAAGGGAGTAAACTCTGACGGTGGTAAACTCAGTAACGAGTCAATAATCAAGGTTAATTCTGGGTCAACTGTCCCAAAACGAAACCTCAATAAATTCTCAACAACCAAACGTTCTCCCTGTTGCAAACCTTGTTGGACTCCTTGTTGGATTCCTTGTTGGACTCCTTGTTGGATTCCTTGTTGCAAACCCGACAGTTTTGCGGATTCTAACTGTTGATCGAAAAGAGGAGATAAGCGCATAATTAATTCTCTATCCTCCAAACTACTACTTTGCTTAGATTCTAAATCGGCCTTTAGTCGATTTAACAGAATAAACGCATTGGCCCGAAAAGGATTATCTGGGGGAAGCTGTTCGATTTCATTAATAGCTTGCGCCTGAACTTTACCCCGCCCTAAAACCCGCAACCAAAGGGTGTCCAAATTCCGGGGTAATTGGTGAATCACCACAATTACAGTTCGCAATTGCGGCGGTAGAAAGTAAACCCCCATTGGCCAATATTCTAAATCTAGGGTAGCACCAAATTCTTGCAACAGGTTTTCCGAAGCCGTTGGGGTAAGAATCCATAATTTCGGTTTCCACTCCTCGGCAAGACTACCCCGGTTGCGGTTAGCTTCTCGTTGCAATTCCCCCCGAATTTCCAGCAACTTTAACAGACAATCAGAAATTTCATCGGCAGTCACCGGGTTGCGAAATGGTTCAAAAATTGCCGGAGTAGCGATCGCGCGGGCTAAAATTCCCAACGGGTCTGGGGGCAATGTGAATTCTGATT
>JAABRM010000053.1 GCA_011390955.1 Oscillatoriales cyanobacterium
TGTATTTAAGAGTCTAAACAAAAGTAATAGTAATAATTTTTCACCAGCACAAATTTCAGGAATCTGTCATACTAATCCGACGATCAATAATATTAATATTTTTACTGACCAAGAGCGATCGCCCACACCGCCCCAACCCTCCCCAGACACCCCAACTGAACCCCAGATAAACTTAGATGATGCACCGGCTATTCTTACTTGCTACAGTCGCACCACCGAACTGAACACCCTAGAACATTGGATCGTACAAGACCGTTGCCGGATTGTGGAACTTTTGGGCATGAGTGGCATCGGTAAAACTGCGCTATCTCTTTGGCTAATTAACCAAATCAAGACCAATTTTGACTATATTATCTATCAAACCCTTTGCTTTTCTCCCACCCTAGAAATTACCCTCACCAACCTGCTAGAAAATTTCGGCAAACCTACAGAAATTCCCCAACAGCTTGAAAGCAAAATTTCCCAAATCTTCAAATATCTCCGCCAGCATCGATGCTTGATTATCCTGGATGACGTGCAAATGCTGTTTAGCCCAGGAAAATTGGCCGGTGAATATCAACCATCTTTGGAAAATTATCCGCTATTTTTTAAACGAATTGCCGAAATAGAACACTCCAGTTGTTTCCTATTGATAAGTGCTGAACAACTCCAAGAATTTACCCAGTTGAAAAAAGGCGATCGCTCAGTTCGCTCATTAGTATTAGCAGGTTTAGGCATTGCCGCCAAAGAAATATTAAAAGAATATGAATTATCCGATGAAAACCAGTGGGAAAAGCTAATTAATCTCTACCAAGGTAATCCGCTTTGGTTAGAGATGACTGCGATGATGATTCAGGATTTATTTGCCGGGAATGTTGCTGATTTCCTAGAATATAAAAGCTTGATTATTTGCGACGCTTTGAAAGCAGCAATCCAGCGACAATGGCAGCGATTAACCCCACAAGAACAGGCGATTATAATTCAGTTTACAGCGGTTGACGCGCCAGTCAGTTTACCGCAACTTGGCCAAAAACTTAATTTAGCGGATTCCGACTTATTAAATGGCGTGAAATCTCTAAGACGACGGTTATTTTTGGCGGATATCCAACGGGAAAAACAAAAATTATTTCAGCTAAACCCCGTTTATCAACAATATCTAAAAGAACAAAACCCAGAAATTTGCGATCGATCTTAACTCAATCCATCCCAAAATAACGCCTCAGCCACGGATACCGCAACCCAATAAACCATTGGTAGTCGGCGACAATAGCGGAATCAAATATTCTGCTATTGTTTTTTTCTATCTACCAAACTTTTAGCGCTTTGATGGTAAATTTCCCAACTCCTCAATAAGCTGACTCGGAGTGAGAATTCTAGGACTGACCACGGGAAAATCTTGGGGCACATAAGGTGCGCCTGTATCCACCACCGCTTGAGTGGGAATGCCTTGAATTTCTACTTCAAGGAAAATCCGATTTGTGGTTTCTGTTTTTGTTGCCGGACGATAATCATAACCCATTGCACCAGTAGCAAAGGATTCGCCGTTGTCAAAGTTAAGAAGTGTCATTAATAAATCACCGTTACAAGGATGCCAGTGTTTTTGATCGGGCCAACTTGGGCGATAATTTCATCGTGATTGTTGCCGACAGCTAAAAGCTGACCGTTCTTAATTCCCACCCAGCGCCCGCGATATTCAGCCCGGTTTTTTTGCATCCACTCGCGATCGGCGCGGATTTCTGGATGTCCACCGCGATCGACCGATGTTACTTTCGGAGGGGCGAGAATATGCTCATACTTTTGCAATTCGGCGTGGTCGGGGAAATGCTTGAGTCCTTCTACGGCAATTTTCCAAGCGCCATGCCAATCGCCGCGTTCTATTTCTAAATCCGCTTGTTTGATGAATTCTTCTGCTGTTTTGTGGTTCATATTTTTTCAATTTTTTTGTTTATTTGTTTACCTACATTATATATCTTTTTCGCTAGATAATCAACTTAATTGACCTCGCGATCGCCAATTATGGCAGTCAGGTAAAGGCCGATGTGAGGTTTTGTAAATGCTAAAATATCAGGGTTACGATCGCGATCGCCCCCTCTTCTAAAAATGGCATTTATCAGGGCGATCGCTGTTATTGAGTGAGTTTAATCGATAAATTTAATCGATGTCCTCTGGATTGATTCCCATTTCTCGTAACCGCTGGGCTAATTTTTCCGCCCGTTGGCGTTCGGTTTGGGCTTCTTGTTCCAGAGTTTTGATTTTCGCTTGTTCCTCCTTAATTAATTGCTCAACAACCGGCGGATTAAGCAATTCTTTGACCGATAAATCAAGCTGGTCAAACTGACCGGAAACTATCGAGCTATCTTCGCTAAAATCAACCCAGTTATATCCTTCTTCATTGGTTGAATTTGCCAAGACTCTCACTCGTTTCTTTTGGGGGTCTACAATCCAATATTCGGGAATTTCTGCCAGTTCGTATTCGCTCCGTTTAATGATATAATCATCCCGGCGATTACTGCTGACAATTTCGACTACCAGAATCGGCTTTTCCGCAAAATCTAATACCCCAGCACCGGGACGCGAAATCACTTCTTCCCAAACACTTTGGCTACAGACTACTACATCAGGAATTCGCGATGAATTTTCGGCGGTGCGGACCCCCGTCCCTAAAGAGTTGGCGACTAAATTCAAGTTTTTATCCGCAAAGTAGCGCTGTAACTTGTAAATCAGAAATTTGCAAATATTGGTATGTAAGTGACTTTGTGCTGGCATTGGTATGAGTTTACCCCTGAATAATTCATAGAGAACATCCGGTTCTCCCTCGTAATCGAGATATTCGGCAAAAGTTAACTTCGGTTCAGTTGACGGCTGTGCTTGTTCTGGAGGTTGCTTAATAGCCACCTCGGTTACTCTTTCGACAGCTTGAGTCATAATTTTAGACCTCTCGTCGCGATTATTATCTGGCGCGATCGCCCCCAATAATCTTGTTAAATTAATCTTCGGTGCGATCGCTGTTATTGAGTGAGTTTAATCGATAATATTAATCGATGTCCTCTGGATTGATTCCCATTTCTCGTAACCGCTGGGCTAATTTTTCCGCCCGTTGGCGTTCAGTTTCCGCCCGTTGGCATTCGGTTTCCGCCCGTTGACATTCGGTTTCCGCCCGTTGGCGTTCAGTTTCCGCCCGTTGGCGTTCGGTTTCCGCCCGTTGGCGTTCGGTTTGGGCTTCTTGTTCCAGAGTTTTGATTTTCGCTTGTTCCTCCTTAATTAATTGCTCCACTACCGGCGGATTAAGTAATTCTTGCACCGATAAATCAAGCTGGTCAAACTGATCCGAAACTACTGAACTATCTTCGCTGAAATCAACCCAATTATATCCTTCTTCATGGGTCGCATTTGCCAACACTCTCACTCGTTTCTTTTGGGGGTCTACGATCCAATATTCAGGAATTTCTGCCAGTTCGTATTCGTTACGTTTAATGATATAATCATCCCGGCGATTACTGCTGACAATTTCGACTACCAGAATCGGCTTTTCCGCGAAATCCAAAACCCCAGCACCGGGACGATCGCTAATTTGCTCCCAAAGACTTTGCTGGCAAACAATTGCATCAGGAATTCGGGATGAATTCTCCTCGGTTCTTACCCCCACAGTAGTTTTGGCTACCAAAGCTAAATTTTGGTCGGCAAAGTAGCGCTGTAATTTGTACACTAAAAATTCGCAAATTTTGGCGTGATATAAAGTTGGTGCTGGCATTGGTATGAGTTTCCCCCTGAATAATTCATAAAGAACATCCGGTTCTCCCTCGTAAGCGAGATATTCGGCAAAAGTTAACTTCGGTTCGGTTGACGGCTGTACTTGTTCTTGAGGTTGCTCGATCGCTACCTCGGTGGCTCTTTCGACAGCTTGAGTCATAATGCTAGACCTCTCGTCGCGATTATTATTAAATTAATCTTCGGCGCGATCGCCCCTCTTCTAAAAATGGCATTTATCAGGGCGATCGCTATTTCATTGAAGAGTTTAATCGATAATGTTAATCGATTTCCTCTGGATTGATTCCCATTTCTCGTAACCGCTGGGCTAATTTTTCTGCCCGTTGGCATTCAGTTTCCGCCCGTTGGCGTTCATTTTCCGCCCGTTGGCGTTCATTTTCCGCCCGTTGGCGTTCGGTTTGGGCTTCTTGTTCCAGAGTTTTGATTTTCGCTTGTTCCTCCTTAATTAATTGCTCCACTACCGGCGGATTAAGTAATTCTTGCACCGATAAATCAAGCTGGTCAAACTGACCGGAAACTACTGAACTATCTTCGCTGAAATCAACCCAATTATATCCTTCTTCATGGGTCGCATTTGCCAACACTCTCACTCGTTTCTTTTGGGGGTCTACGATCCAATATTCGGGAATTTCTGCCATTTCATACTCATAACGTTTAGTCACATAATCATCTCGGCGATTACTGCTGACAATTTCTACCACCAGAATCGGCTTTTCCGCAAAATCTAAAACCCCAGCCCCGGGACGCGAAATCACTTCTTCCCAAACACTTTGGCTACAGACTACTACATCAGGAATTCGCGATGAATTTTCGGCGGTGCGAACGCCAGTCCCTAAAGAGTTGGCGACTAAATCCAAGTTTTTGTCAGCAAAGTACCGCTGTAACTTGTAAATCAGAAATTTGCAAATATTGGTATGTAAGTGACTTTGTGCTGGCATCGGTATGAGTTTCCCCCTGAATAATTCATAGAGAACATCCGGTTCTCCCTCATACGCGAGGTATTCTTGGAAGGTTAAGAGATGTTCGGTTTCCGACTGTACTTGTTCTTGAGGTTGCTGAATCGCTACCTCGGTGGCTCTTTCGACAGCTTGAGTCATAATGCTAGACCTCTCGTCGCGATTATTATTAAATTAATCTTCGGCGCGATCGCCCCCAATAATCTTGTTAAATTAATCTTCGGTGCGATCGCTGTTTGATTAATGAGTTTAATCGATAAATTTAATCGATGTCCTCTGGATTGATTCCCATTTCTCGTAACCGTTGAGCTAATTTTTCCGCCCGTTGGCGTTCAGTTTCCGCCCGTTGGCGTTCGGTTTCCGCCCGTTGGCGTTCGGTTTGGGCTTCTTGTTCCAGAGTTTTGATTTTCGCTTGTTCCTCCTTAATTAATTGCTCAACCACCGGCGGATTAAGCAATTCTTGCACCGATAAAACTAGCTGGTCAAACTGCTCCGAAACTATGGAACTATCTTCGCTAAAATCAACCCCACTATATCCTTCTTCATTGGTTGCATTAGCCAACACTCTCACTCGTTTCTTTTGGGGGTCTACTATCCAATATTCAGGAATTTCTGCTGCCTCATATTCGTTACGTTTAATGATATAATCATCTCGGCGATTACTGCTGACAATTTCGACTACCAGAATCGGCTTTTCCGCAAAGTCTAAAACCCCAGCACCCGGACGATCGCTAATTTGCTCCCAAAGACTTTGCTGGCAAACAATCGCATCAGGAATTCGGGATGAATTTTCCTCGGTTCTTACGCCTACAGTAGTTTTGGCTACCAAAGCTAAATTTTGGTCGGCAAAGTAGCGCTGTAACTTGTAAACTAAAAATTCGCAAATTTTGGCGTGATATAAAGTTGGTGCTGGCATCGGTATGAGTTTCCCCCTGAATAATTCATAGAGAACATCCGGTTCTCCCTCATACGCGAGGTATTCTTGGAAGGTTAAGAGATGTTCGGTTTCCGACTGTGCTTGTTCTTGAGGTTGCTGAATAGCCACCTCGGTTGCTCTTTCGACAGCTTGAGTCATAATGTTTAAACCTCTCGTCGCGATCGCTTTCTGTGAATATTTTAGCTAATTTCTTATCGAATCTCCGCAATCAATCGTTATTTCTGGAATCTTTACCTCTTGGATATCAGCAGAAATCCCTATTTTTGGCAATAGCAGATTTTTTATGCGGGAAAATTGAATCAAAAAATCAGGTAAGCGATCGCCTACCTGATTAATCAATAAAAAATCTGGTTTCTTAAAAAACCCGGTTTCTTGAAGAAACCGGGTTTTTTGAATACTTTCTCACACAAGCGGGGCAATTATGCGGAGACAATATAATTAGAATTCACCGCAGTCAAAACCCCAGAATTAACCAAAGCTTGATATACAATTGCCGCAACTTCAGCGCGAGTGGCGTCGCGATTAGGATTTAATTCGGCTTTGTTGGGATAATTCACCACTAAACCTTTGACCGTTGCCGTTGCTACCGCAGATTTCGCATAATCCGGGATAGCATTGTTATCGCTATATTGGTTCAATGCTGAAATATCGCCCCCAGATAAACCCAATCCATTCACCAAAGAAACCAACACTTGAACTCGTTGGATATTTTGATTGGGACGGAAACTATAATCGGTAAAACCAGAAATAAATTCCGCTTTATAGGCTTTTTGAATTGCCGCATAACCCCAGAAATCCGGTGGCACATCCGGGAAGTTGATGCCTGCTCGTTTTTCCGGTGGGTTAATCGCTTTGGCAATTAACGAGGCATATTGCGATCGCGTCATCAAGCCATCGGGGTTGAAGCTACCATCAGGCAAGCCGTTAATTAAACCATTATTGTACAGACCGACAATAAACGGTTCTGCCCAGTGACCATTGATATCGCTCAATGGGTGGGGGACTACGCTAGTCGCAGTGACAATATAGCTGGAGTCGATCGCGCTGACTTCTCCTTGGGAAACCAAGGCCTGGTAAACAATTGCCGCCACTTCAGCCCGGGTAATCTCCCGCATCGGATTAAGCTGGGTTAAGTTGGGATAGTTGACGATGATTTGTTTTTCCGTGGCAGTGGCAATTTCATCGGTGGCATAGCTGGGGATTTGGGCGCGATCGCCATAATATCCGACAATATCCAAATTGCCGCCCACTAAACCCAAACCATTAATCAATGCCACCAATGCTTGCACGCGGGTTAACTTCTCGTTGGGTCGGAAAGTACCATCGGGGAAACCAGCCAAAAAGCCCATGCGATTGGCTTTCGCGATCGCCTCTTTCGCCCAAAACGTCGAAGCCACATCCCGGAAATTCGTAGCTTCCCGGATATCGCTGCGGTTAAAAGCCTTAGCCAAAATTGCCGCATATTGAGCGCGAGTTAAGCTTTCATCAGGCTTAAATGTACTATCCGGGAAACCCGTAATAACAGATTTTTCCACCATCCCCTGAATAAATGCCGCTGCCCAGTGATTCGCAATATCCGTCAACGTTGTCCCGGAAGGTTGCGGCAACGGTAGCGGTTGTTCTGGGGCTGGTTCTTCCTCTGATGGACTCTCCGTCGGGGTCGGAGTGGGGCTGGGGGTTGGTTCTAAGGCGATCGGTTCCCCGGTTACATCATCGATCGACTCATCCGAGGCTGCGTCTTCCTCTGTTGGGTCGGGAGTTGGGTCGGGAGTTGGGTCGGGAGTCGGTTCCTCTAAAGCAACTGGTTCCCCGGTTACATCATCGATCGACTCATCCGAAACTGGTTCTTCTTCTGTTGGGTCGGGAGTTGGGTCGGGAGTTGGGTCGGGAGTCGGTTCCTCTAAAGCAACTGGTTCCCCGGTCACATCATCGATCGACTCATCCGAAACTGGTTCTTCTTCTGTTGGGTCGGGAGTTGGGTCGGGAGTTGGACTGGGAGTCGGTTCCTCTAAAGCAACTGGTTCCCCGGTCACATCATCGATCGACTCATCCGAAACTGGTTCTTGCTCTGATAGACCTTCCGTTGAGTCTTCTAAAGAATCCGACGTATTAACATCATCGGTCAACTCATCGGCGGCTGATTCTTGTAGTGGTTCTTCTGGGGATGGAGTGGGTTCCTCGGTGGCTGTTGTTTCTGATGGGGAAACCGGATTTTCCGTCAACTCACCAGAGGAAATTTCCTGATTATTATCATCAGAATCTTTGTCCGGGGATGAATTAATTATAGACATAATTAAGTTGCTCCAAAAAAATTTTTTTTGACTGGCGGTGTTCAGTACACAAGATGAATCAGAGAAATCAAAATTCCGATCGCATTATCAGCGATCGCTATCTCATCATGGCATGAGGTTAGATTGCCACGCTCCATGATGAGATTTGACCAGATAGAGGTCTTTTTTTCAGGAATTCGGCGGTAGCTTAGATAAGTTTTGCCTTCCTTTAACCTAACCAGATCGAACTTGTCTGAACATTTAACAATATTAACATTTTATCATAAAATTGACTATTAGGGTTAAATGAAGCCTTGTATATCCGCGAGTGGCGATCGCCAAAAATACTTGTAGGGTTGATTCGCGTTCTCCACCCTAAATTTAACTACAGGTTATACCAAGCATTAAAAATTATTGCTATAATTACCAGGTTAATTTCGGCCACAGCATCGCCCCATAGACATCAATTTTTGTAAATATTATTTTAGTAAATATTATTACTTCAACTATTTATATTGTCGGTTGGGCAAAAGTTTACCCATCATAAATGGTAGGACGATTATTTTTTTGCCCACCCTACGAATCTTAGGTAATCATTAACAAATAGAGCGATTATTCAAATATATATTATCTGAATAATCGCTCTATTTGTTATCTGTTAATTAGACAATATTGGCAATTATGCGGAGACAATATAATTAGAATTCACCGCAGTCACAACCCCAGAATTAACCAAAGCTTGATAAACCATTGCCGCCACTTCAGCGCGAGTAGCATCGCGATTAGGATTTAATTCCGTTTTGTTAGGATAATTTACCACTAAACTTTTAACGGTTGCCGTGGCCACAATTCCTTGAGCATAATTCGGAATGCTATTTTTATCGGTGTATTTGTTCAACGCCGAAGCATCACCCCCAGATAAACCCAATCCATTTACCAAAGAAAGCAAGATTTGAACTCGTTGGATATTTTGATTGGGGCGGAAACTATAGTCGGGAAAACCCGAAAGAAATCCCCCTTTATAGGCTTTTTGAATCGCTGCATAACCCCAGAAATCTGGTGGCACATCCGGGAAATTGGTGCCCGCTCGTTTTTCTGGCGGGTTAATCGCTTTGGCAATTAAAGATGCATATTGCGATCGCGTCATCAAGCCATCAGGATTGAAGGTGCCATCAGGTAAACCATTGATTAAACCTTTGTTGTACAAACCCATAATAAATGGTTCCGCCCAGTGACCATTAACATCGCCGAACAAACTGGGTAATACGCTGGTAGTTTTGACAATATAGCTGGAGTTAATGGCGGTGGCTTGTCCTTGGGAGAGTAAGGCTTGATAAACAACTGCCGCCACTTCAGCCCGGGTAATCTCCCGCATAGGATTAAGTTGAGTTAAGTTGGGATAGTTGACCACAATTTGTTTTTCCGTGGCAGTGGCAATTTCATCGGTAGCATAGCTGGGAATTTGGACGCGATCGCTGTAATATCCCAGATGATTCAAGTTACCGCCCACTAAACCCAAACCATTAATTAATGCCACCAATGCTTGCACGCGAGTTAACTTATCATTAGGTCGGAAAGTACCATCGGGGAAACCGGACAAAAAGCCCATCCGATTGGCTTTCGCGATCGCATCTTTCGCCCAAAAAGTCGCCGCCACATCCCGGAAATTCGTTGCTTCTCGGATGAAACTACGATTAAAAGCCTGCGCTAAAATAGCCGCATACTGAGCACGAGTTAAACCGTCATCGGGCTTAAACGTCCCATCGGGAAAACCCGTAATCATAGATTTTTGCACCATCCCCTGAATAAACGCTCCTGCCCAGTGATTCGCAATATCCGTTAACCCACTGGGATTTGGTGTCGGTGTGGGAGTCGGTGTGGGTGTGGGTGTGGGAGTCGGTGTGGGAGTGGGAGTCGGTGTGGGAGTCGGTGTGGGTTCTGGCAGTGGCACCGCAGCAGCCTGAAATTCCACTTGACCTTTGACCCGCGTTGGCTGCAAATTATTGCCAATAGAAATAATAACTTCCGAACTGGTACTTTCCAGATCGTAGCTGCCATTATTACTAAAAGTATTATTGCCCGGATCGCTGCTAGTTCCCAGATCCGGTTTTGCCTTCGCGATCGCAATCATCCCCACATCAGTATTTTTTTCAATCGTATTTTGCCGCAACACCGGACGAGATTCACCTTGAAGAATCACCCCCGTGCGATTTTCTGCCATTCGGTTGCCGACGATTAGCGGGGCAGATCGATCGGACAAATTAATCCCATATCCGGTTTTTTCCAAGACATTCTCGCGGATTTCCCCTTTAGCATTACCAATCAAAGAAATCCCATTGCCGGTGTTATTTCTAAATACGCTTTTTTCCACAATTGGTTTAGCGCTACCCGCCACAAACACCCCTTCTCGGTTAGAGTCAATCAAGCTACAGTTGGCAATTCTCGGTGCGCCATTTTCAATCCAAACCGCCGTCCCGCGAGTTGATTTATTCGTCACCGTAACTCCTCGCAACTGCGCCCCATTGACCAACAAAATCGTTACACTTTGACTGGCCATCACCGGACTAATGTATTGTCCCCCACCGGCGATCGCAATTCCACTCCCTTTCGTGGATTCATTGCCCAATAATGTCACGCGATCGGGAATGGTCAGGGGAAACTTTTCGCCGCTAGTCTCCGTATAGTTACCGGAAGCCAGTTGGACGATATCACCGGCAACGGCTTTTTTCAGCGCCTGGGCGATGGTTTTGAACGGTGCCGTTTGGCTACCATTATTAGCATCGTTGCCTGTGGATGAATTAACGTAGAGTGTGGGCATAATTAATAGACTCCAAAAATTTTCTTTATCGGAGGTGAATAAACACACAGTTATCATTGATGAATAGAACGTATGTTTACTCTTTTCCGAAAACAACATCATCGGGGCATGGTGTTTGACTGCCGCCAAATTTCTGATGTTGCCTCTGATGTTGCCACCGATATCGGTCTTTTCTTCAGCAATTCCGCTGTGGCTCAGACTTTCGCTTGGGCTTCGCGAACGCTGGCCTCCATTCTAACTAAGTCCCTTGCTTTACCAGCTTGACATTTTTTTTCCCAACTGGCGAGGGGGGTTGGGGGCTTATTTCACCGCGATCGCTGGCCGTAAATTATCGTAATTTCCCGTAAATTATCGTAATTTCCCGTAAATTATCCTGATTTCGCGTAAATTATCCTGATTTCCCGTAAATTATCGTAATTTCGCGTAAATTATCCTGATTTCCCGTAAATTATCCTGATTTCGCGTAAATTATCCTGATTTCGCGTAAATTATCCTGATTTCCCGTAAATTATCCTGATTTCGCGTAAATTATCCTAAATTCGCGTAAATTATCCTAATTTCGCGTAAATTATCCTGATTTCCGATAATTTGGGGTAATTTGCGATAATTTTTGGCTATCCCTGGGAAATTATATCGATCGATATCTCTCTAACGAGACAAAAACCATCTCTTTAATTATTCAAACCTGTATCAAACCCTGTAGTTAAAAAATGCTTTGGTTATTTAAAGACAAGGAAATCACAAAATTTCTTGGTGTTATGAATAAATTGCCCATATTGCCGATTCTGTGGGGAATTTTTTCCGGGCTACTCTGGGAAACAACATTAGCTAAGGCACAAACTGTCCCGACCTTGCCGGGAGAAATGATTGCCCGAAATGCCTCAACCCCAGCTTACCCCAGTTTTAACAGTCAGCGATTAGATGAGCAATTATTTCTCTATCAGCAAATGTTGACCACCGTTGGGCCGCCGGATATTCTGATTGTGGGCAGTTCCAGATCACTTCAAGGAGTCGATCCGATCGCCTTGCAGCAAGGGTTAGCCCATCAAGGCTATCCGGGCTTAAAAATTTATAACTTTAGTGTCAATGGTGCCACAGCCCAAGTCATCGATCTGGTAGTGCGGAGAATTTTACCCCAGAATCAGTTGCCCCGTTTGATTATTTTTGCTGATGGAGTCAGGGCATTTAATAGTGGTCGGGTCGATCGCACTTATGAAGCGATCGTCGCTTCCAAAGGCTACCAAGCGATCGCCAGTGGCATCAACCCTTTAGCCAACGCGACCCCAGGGAGAACTACCACATCACCCACAGACCCATCGAGAGAGTATATCAATCTTGCCATGAATCGCCAGGAAGAGGGCAATGTCCTGAGTACAGGATACCAAGCCGTAAACCAGTGGTTTTCCACCGTCAGTACCGTTGTCACCGAGAACTATCACCGACAAAAAGAACGGGCTATTTGGTTTCCGGGGTTTGAACCCCCTCCAATGCCCACCTTAGAAACCGCGATCGCCCAACAGTCCCCCAATCTTATGCAACCCACCGGCTTTTTCCCCATCACCAACCGTTACGACCCCACCACTTATTATCAGAAGTTTCCCAGAGTTCCCGGTCGCTACGACGGTGACTATAGCAACTTCACCCTAGAAGGACAACAAAAAGCCGCATTATCATCCCTCATTACCTACACCAAAGCCCAAGGCATTCCCTTTGTCTTCGTCAACCTGCCTTTAAACCAAGACTATTTAGCCGATCCGATCCGGCAATCCTCCGAACAACAATTTCGGCAAATGATGGTTGCCCTTTCTCAACAGAGAGGGTTTATTTTCCGCGACCTGGGTAATGAATGGCCCAGAGAACATGGGAATTTTGCTGACCCCAGTCATCTCAACCGCTACGGTGCTTTTGCCGTATCCTTGCGGTTAGCACAAGATGAGACAATTCCGTGGGCAAACGCTTTCCGATAATCCCTTCTTTGAGAAGCGTTCGCGGCAGCGTTGCGGAGCAATATCGGCTTTTCTTACCCAAACCCCAAGCCACCACCGAAACAAATAAGATAGACTAATTATCTGAAATCTTTAGTCATTCCATACAGGTGATCGACATGAAAAAAATCCTCGGTTGCTGCCTCAGACCCATTCGTAAGGCGATCGGACTCGGCTTTATCATCCTGGGCACCATTCCCACATTACTGCTTCCGGGAATTGGCCTATTTTTGGGTCTGCCTTTCCTGATTATCGGTGGCGTTCTCGTGGGCTGCTAATCGATTTTAATCGGTTCTCTTGTTGGCAGCCAGTTGGCAGCCAGTTGGCAGCCAAAAAATTCAGGGCAGCGCCGATGATCTGGTTTCTATGAAGTGCTACCGGATGCGCGATCGCCACTGAATCTCCCCTAAAACGCAACAAGCCTAGCCAAAGGTGGCTAGGCTTAATCAAATTCAAGAGACAAATTGCTTTCGGTTTTAAGGAACAAATAAAACGACGTTCCTATAGTAAAAGGTACACAACTAGAGTTTACAAGATTTATCGCAGAGTCCTTTAGGTGGGCTGTTAATAACCTCCTGTATGAACAACAGACTTGCCTTCAATTCATGACGAAATGCCACGCCTATCTAGACAATCCGCTCTCAGATGGCTGACTACCGTTGATACCCTGTAGCAGCCAGGTGAAACCTGTTTTTTCTGAACTCTCGGTATCTATTATTAAAGTAGCATACCTTTTTTAAATTGGCTCGAAAAGTTACAAAACTTTACAAATAAATAGTTGACAATTGACCGTTGACCCTAAAACCGTTGCGCCTATTAGCTTTCAGCTAATCAAAAACAAGAGACCTAGCCAACGGTGGCTAGGTCTGGATTAAATGAGAACAAATTAACCTCAAAAGTTGAAACGGAACAAATAAAACGACGTTCCTAAAAAAAAGGTCAAAAACTAGGGGTTTACAAGTGTCGCAGATACCTGCGAGTTAGCTTCCAGTCGGCGACACCGGACAGAAGCTTACCGGACTTGTTTTCTCTAACCTGGTGTCTATTGTTAATTTAGCATTTTTTGAGCAAATTGACGATTTTTTTTACAAAACTTTACATTTACGCCGAAATTGACTCTTGATGATTCAAGGGAAATTGGCGCTAAAAATCATCAGGGATCGGAACAAAAGACTCTGATGGCTGTATTTTCCGTATTAATACTGAGGAAATGATTCAGAACTGCTGAGAAGCTGATAAATATACCAGATAGGGCGATTCCTAAACCTGTATCCGATCTGAAAGCAGTATCGCGCTAAGTAGCCAAAGCAAAAAATTCCTCCTGAACTTGCAGGAGGAATTCAAGAGACATCGATATGTTTATCTGTACCTATCTTAATCCAAATTCAGGCTAATTGGGGAAAATCACCAAAAAAATTTATATAAGTATTGAAAACTAAATAATTATCGCAAAATTTTCTCCCGCATGGGGTGGTTTTTTCCCGATCTCTGACCGCAACCCCCGTAATTAGGAGTATCAGCCTAAAAACGGGAGGTTTAATATGCGCTTTTGCACATCGATTGTTTTGTTACTACTTCTCACTGTGGGAATTACGGTCAAGTCATTTAGTACAGTTGAATATCAAAGTGCCAAAGCTTATACAGCCTTAAATGGCCAAGTCAGCGATGCTGGAGAAAAAGGCCCAATCCATGTCAGAGGCCGTCGATAACCTTTTCCGTTCCCACATCCTTACTTTCTGGGAAAATTTTTCATAAAAAATTAAATAACCCTAAAAATAATCCTAAATAATGCCGCGATAAATCTCTCATTTTCCGGGGTTTAATGCGCGGCGTTCTGGATCGGGCGATCGCGTTGCGGACAGAGGGCTAAAAAACAAGAAAATCAGCGCCAATTTTACTTACAAATTTACTCGGAGAAAAATTAATCCACTATAAAGCTGAAATGCCGGATCCCAATTGGTAGGCACATCACGCAATAAATCGATATGAGATGTAATGCGATCGAGCATCTCTAATTCGTGTAAAGTTGTCTCAGCAAAAGCAGTAAAATCAGACCACAAAGGGGTTTGTGGCAATTTTTCTTTGAGAAATTTTAATAAATTTTGCCATTTGAGTTGTGTACTGAACTTTTCCACTCTTGGAGCAAAACCTTGGGCGGGCTGATTGGCTTCGGGAGTGAAGTCAAACCCTTGCGGAAATTCATAAGTATCTTGGCACAACCGCAAAATACAACCCCGTTGGGGCAAATGTAAATCGCAAACCCCCACATAATTAATAATTTTCTGTTTATAGTTCGTGCGAGTTCGACGATGATTTTGAATGCCCACTTCTTCAAAAATTGGCAGTAACCCGGTGACAATTTGGGTCACTTCTGACCAGCTAAAAGCAATTTGTCCGAATTGATTCATTTCATTCTGACAAACCACCGTTGCTTGAGGGGCAACCGACTGAAAATAGCTGGTGCGGAAGACGCGAATCTGATTAATTTGCTCTAGAGTGGCACAAAAGGCCGGGATGTTCGCCTTGCGAAGTTCATGGACAAATACCCGTAATTCACCGATCGCCCCTGTCCGGTACATCCGCCAACTCCGAGTGGGCAGCAGCAGTCGGGCTGAGTAAGGTTCCAACTGCATAATCCGGGCAAAGCTTTGCGCCGCTTGGGTTTTCAATTCTGGGTCAATGGGTTGGAGCACCAGTAGTCCGGGTAAAAGCTGACTGGGGTCTTCTTTGGCACGAGCGATCGCGGCAATGCGGCGTTCTTTGGGAATCATTTCCACCCGCTTCAACCCCTGCCTTGCCTGTGAAACCACCTTGGGATTTTTCGCTTGACTGAGCAATTTGCGGTAAATTTTTTCTGCCGCTTCTAGCTTATCAGTTACTTCATACAACTTGCCCACATAAAATTGCACCCAAGGATTCTCTGGGGAATCCTTAAGTAAGATTTTCAGTAATTTTGTGGCTTCTCGATAGTCACCGGCATCAAAAGCCGCTTTCACTTCATCTAGCGAAATCATCTCAATTGATTATATGTATTAAGTATGAGTAAGAAAATATGAACTGAGACTTAGCTGAATCAGTCGATGAGCAATTGCCAGCCAAGCAAATATGCTAAAATATGCTTAATTATTTATTCCGCAGGCGTAATCACTTCTTCTATACTTTCTTCGGGTTGATATTCATAAGGTTGTCTGATAGTTTCCACAATAAAGGGAAGAGATGCTCCTTTTAAGCCTTTTTTAATTCGCTCAGGGGTTTCCTCAAAAATGATAAAAAGTGGATAAATCGATTCAGCCGCTTCACCAAGAATATATTTATGTTTTAGGGGCATTAACCATTCATAACCGTGACTTAACCAGACCTGAGTATTCCGCCAACGCATGAGTAACTCAGAAAATTCTTCACGGGGGCGATAAATAAAGACAAAAATTTCCACGCCGACTTTAATTTGCCATTCCGGATCGCACATAATAATCCCCAGATCGCAAGGAAGGCTAATCACTTCTTGTGCAGCGGCACTAAAGCCACCGGGTTTAGACGGTGATATCGGTTCGCGGACTCGCACCGTCGGCAAAGGAATGGGAATGACACTTTCTTTAGACCGACGCATACTGGGAATCATTTCTAAGTAAGGTCGATATTTTTTTAGGAGTTCTACTACTTTGGTGGAGTCGCTATAGTCAGAAAGTAACTCTTCGTAATGAGATTGTTGAATTGACATATTTTTGCTAATTTCGCTAATTGTGCTAATTTCGCTAATTTCGCTAATTGTGCTAATTTCGCTAATTGTGCTAACTTGGCTAATTATGATTATGTGATGGGAACATCGGTTAAGGAGAATCCAGCCCAGGGAACATACTTCAGGTATGAGTTCCGGTTTTGCCAGGGGTCTATTTATCGATCTAGATACTGCACTGACTCAAGTTAATCTGGCAAGACTGGCGATCGCCCTCAGCATGAGTCATGGCTGGATTCATGGACAAAAATTGGGATTAACCTAATTTGTCAAACACAGCAAACATGGGCAAATACATGGACATGAGGATGGAACCTACCAATCCCGCAATCCCCACCATCATAATTGGTTCCAAGGTACTGGTCAGACCTTTAATGGCTTGTTCTACTTCATCTTCGTAGAATTCGCCCACTTTAGAAAGCATTTTATCCAGTTCTCCTGTCTCTTCGCCAATTCTCATCATAGAAACAGCCATGCTGGGAAAGATTTTTTCTTTTTCAAAGGCGTGGGTTAAACTGCCCCCTTGTTGAACTTCATCTTTGGCACTGGTAATTGCATTACAGATTGCTTGGTTGCCAGCGGTTCTGCCCACAATATCAAAGCAGGTCAGCATGGGCACCCCCGCCGAGGTTAACATAGCAAAGGTGTTGCAAAAACGAGCCACGGCAATGAGTTTCATCAGTTCTCCAATAATGGGCAAGTAAAGCATTCCGCGATCGATCATCAGACGACCTACCGGGGTTTTGTAATAGGTCTTGATCAAGAAAATTACAAACCACAATACGCCGATCGCTGGCCCCATTCTCATGGGATCTCGGGAAAATTTACTAATTTCCAGCAGCGCAACGGTAATAAAGGGTAATTTAGCGCCTAAGTCTTCAAAGATCCCGGCAAATGTGGGCAGCAGAAAGGTGGTCATAGCGAAAAACACAATCACAGCGATCGTCCCCACGGCTTTGGGATAAGACGAAGCGGATTTGATTTCGTTTTCCATTTTCGCGGACTTTTCCAGGGCGATCGCCAGTCGGTTGAGCACCGTATCCAAAACCCCCCCAATTTCCCCGGACTCTACCATCGCGCAATATAGGTCATCAAACACATCGGGAAATTTGGCCATTGACACGGACAAAGGCACCCCGGTTTCCAGGTCTGCCTTGATCCGTTTGAGCGCGTACTTCATTTTGGCGTTTTCTGCTTGACTGCCTAAGATGTCGATCGCTTTCATTAAGGCAATCCCAGAAGCGAACATCATGGCCAACTGACGGGAGAACACGGCTTTATCCTTCACCGTGATACTCGCCATCATCATGTTGAGCCTTTCTTCTATTTGTGAGAAATCAAACCCTTGTTTTGGTTTCTCACCTATCGCTTGTGCCATAGCATCCCTCCATAACCGTAAGCATTGAGTAATCGAGTCACCTGTCTTCTATTGTAGAGCCTTTATCTAATTCGGAGAATAAGTCAGCGATTGATTCTCCTGATTTTATGTTACTAATTGCTCTTTTTTCATCATCTTAATCTATTCATAATTATTCAATATTTCCTAGGTTAAATTAATATCTAATTATCTATAAACTGATTCGGTTAATTTCAATACTTATATCGATCATTTAAGTTAACCGAAAAAATGCAATTTAATCCTAATTCTTATGAAAAATAAAAAAACATTGGATAAATTAAAGGTAAATTAGCTAATTTGATTCACGGAATCAGTTTAATTATACCGGATGAGATTAAAAAAATTAGAAAAAAATTTTTTCTTTCCGGATCGAGCATCGGTGTGGGTGAATCATGTTTTCAGATGCCAAACCGGAGAAAATCACACATAATATCTACATGAGGGGTGTAACCCCTCATGGATCCATAGCAGGGTGAAACGATTTTTTTGGTCATCCCACGACAAGCAAACCGCACGCAATAGGTCAATAGGGTCTTATGTTTCAGTCATCTAGTTTTACCACCCATAGCATCACCGCAGCTTTTGAGCCAACTTTGCCGCCGTTTCACCGATCGCTCTTCTTTCCGAGTGAATCTGAACAGGTAGGTTTGGCGGTAAATACTGAAAATTCCGAGTTACGCTGCTTGAACTTGGAAACGTTGACACCCTTTGAAGCGATCCATAGACAATTTGAAACCTTGGGCATTACTTTTAACAATGCGATCGCCCTGAAACCTTCCAATCCGGCTTTTCCGACTTACTCCGGTCAAATGCTATTGTTAGCGGCTCCTGACAATGGATGCATTGAAATGACATTTACCCAACCCGTCTCTTATGTCAGCGGTCGAGTCACCAGTTCCCGTCCCACGATTATCACCGCCTATAATTCTCTCGGTCAAGAACTGGTGCGGAAAAAACTCCCCAGTGCCAATTTAGCGGGTAGCAATGCACCGATTCCCCCCAATGAGTTATTGTTTGTCGAGGCGCGGAATATCCATAAAGTCAATTTTTATGCCTTTGATGGTCAACTGACTTTAAATGCAATTAGTTTTAGGAAATAAAACATTGACGATAAACAAGGCGATCGCGCTTAGGTGAGCAACTTGCTCTCGATGGTTACTCCAGTAAAGCGGTTTCTGGTCGGCTATCTTTTCTGCCCTGACCAACGCCCTGGTGGTGTAAATGAGATAAAAAAGATATTATAAAAAATTAGTTTCAGTGATAAAGTCCTAAACTAGGTGTTCTTCTTTGCTGGGCAATAACTAGGTAAATAACGTGGCACAAGCTTCGTCGCAATGGCAACAACTGGTTAATCTAATTTCGGAGTTGTGGGATCCAGAAGAGGTTCAGCAATTTCTCAAGCCGTTGACTCGGTTGAGATGGCGCAAACAGACCGGCCCTTTGGTGGTATTCGGGATGGCGGTGGCAATTCTATTGTGGAATTGGCAACTGTTGTTGGCAACCGGGGCTGGTATCGTCGCGATGCTGGCGATGTATTTGATGCAACAATGGGATTGGCGGCGAATTTTGCAGCAGTGGCGGCGGTTTTATAAACTCGAATTCCGGGGGACAAATCAAGCGATGGCGATCGCCGTGGCGATCGGTGGCATGACTAGCTTGTTGACTTATCTGGCTGTGTCTATGTGGTTGTCAACAGATAACCACTGGATGGCTACGGGGATGATTTTGCAAACAATGGGAATTTTTGCTACTTTTTGCTTATTAGTTTGGCAATTTTTGACCCATAAATCTAGTGAAGCAGAACTGACCCTGAATCAGTTAATTGTCAATTTAACCGATGCAGATCCCCTGAAACGGTTAATTTCAGTGCGTCAGCTAACCAGTTTAATTAGAAAGAATCATGGTCAGCGAGAACAACAGGAAGCGATCGCGGACTATTTTCACTTAATGTGGGGTCGAGAAACTGAACCTTTGGTTCGGGAAGCGCTTTTAGAAGGATTAGAAACTTTAGGAGAAACCAAACAACTTGGTCAAGGAATATCGCCTTTATCAATTCCCTTCTCCCCCAAGCCAGTTTCTAATCACATTCCTTGGGTGATGGAACATAATGAATCGACCGCAGCAAACCCATCCGGGCAACGCCCAAATTTGGATTAAAAATTTGGCTTAAAATATCGAAAATATCGATTAAACCTTTACTTCTGGATCGGACGACTTTCTATAGAAAAAACACGAAGAGAAATCCTCGTGTTTTTTCTGTTTGAAGGGGTAAAAATCTACTATTTACCGGCAAATTCCAGAATCACTTTGGCCGCTTGTCGCCCAGAAATGGTCGCCCCTTCCATGCTATCGATATAATCCTGTTGGGTATAGGCACCCGCGAGGAAGAAGTTGGGAATGGGGGTTTTTTGGGCGGGACGATAAGGATCCATGCCGGGGGCTTCCCGATAGAGGGATTGGGCCAGTTTGACCACACTGTACCAAGTCATGTTGAGGTCGCGGGCTGAGGGGAATAAGTCCCGCACTTGTTTGAGTACGTGGTCGGCGATCGCCTGGTTACTCTGTTTAATAAATGGATCTCCTGGAGTCAAGACCAACTGCATCAGAGAACCTTGTCCCTCGCGATAGTAGTCTGCGGGAGAGGTTAAGGCTAAATCGGCAAAACAAGAAAAGTCCGCGTCTGGGGTATAAAGCAGATTATCTAATCCCGCTGCTTCCTGTAATTGTTTGCGTTTTTCCGCGTCATGCAGTTCTGTGACCCAGCCATCAAAACGCAGTTGTACGGTGGCGACGGGGACAGCTTCGAGTTTATAGATATTGTCAAATTCCGACCATTTCCGCCATTCCTGGGGCAACACTTTCTGAATGCCGGGGATATCACAGGCGAAAAGATAGGCGTCAGCGGTGATGGTTTCTTCGCTTTCCCCGTTGGCAACCCGTAGACCTGTGACGGTTGTAACGGCGCGATCTTCAAATAAGATTTGCCGCACTTGCCGTCGGGTGTGGATTTTGGTGCCCCGGTCTTCGAGATACTTGACGATGGGTTTGTGTAAGTATTCATGGGGGGAACCTTCCAGCATTCGCAAGACTGAGGCTTCCGTTTTGACCGCAAAGAATTGGAAGATGGTCAGCATACACCGGGCTGAGATGTTTTCACAGTCGATGAACCCCAAAGCATAAGCGATCGGGTTCCACATTCTTTTAATACTGCCGTCGCTGCCCCCATGTTTGCGGAACCAGTCCGCAAAGCTGATTTTATCTAGGTCGCGGATATTTCTCATGGCGCCGTCGAAGTCCACTAATCCACGGACGATCGGGCTGGTTCCCAGGGCGATCGCATTTTGGAGTTTATCCTGGACCGATAGCTGTGAGGTGGTGAAGAAGGCTTTTAAGCCATTGAACGGGGCGCCGGTCAAGAAGCGAAAATCTAATTCGCCGATTTTGCCCCCGTGATTGACAAAGGTGTGGGTATGCTCTTTGAGTCGGAGGTTATTTCCTGCCCCCACTTTGTTCATTAAGTCGAAGAGGTTGTAGTAGCAGCCAAAAAAGACGTGCAACCCCATTTCAATATGATTGCCGTCGGGGTCTACCCAACTGCCTACTTTGCCACCGACAAACGGACGGGATTCAAAGATTTCTACTTCGTGTCCCGCGTCTACTAGGTCTATTGCGGTGGCCATACCTGCTAGTCCCGCACCGGCGATCGCAACTCGCATTCTCTGCCCTTTCCTACTGAATTTTTTTACTTTTTCTTTACATATTGTAATATGAGCGATCGCCGTAGGTTAATCCTTGCCAGAAATAAAATTTAGTTATTGGTTGGTGGTTGTTGGTTGTTGGTTGTTGGTTGGTGGTTGGTGGTTGGTGGTTGGTGGTTGGTGGTTGTTGGTTGTTGGTTGTTGGTTGTTGGTTGTTGGTTGTTGGTTGTTGGTTGTTTGCACCCCTGCCCCTCCGCCCCTCCGCTCCCCCGCTCCTGAAGCCCCTCCGCTCCCCCGCTCCTGAAGCCCCTCCGCCCCTCCGCCGACGGCGGGCTCCTCTGCTCCTCTGCCCCTCCGCCCCTCCGCCCCCCCTGTCCGGGTATGGAGTGGCGATCGCTGAAGTCATAAAGGTAGGATTTCAATAGGGTTGCTTGACGCGATCGCACAGATGAATTGTTATTGGTTATTTGTTGGAAAGTTGTTTGTTGTTTGTTAACTAACGAATAACCAATAACGAATAACCAATAACGAATAACTTAGAAATTTCTCACATTTATTATTAATATGACTTCACCGTTAAGGCTGTGTTTGCTGTCTACAGTTATATATTTAGTCCTGCCCGGGTTAAATGCTACAGCCAATCAAATTCCCCAAACAGAAAATCAGCAAATTTCACCGGAATCAGGTTGTCCGTTACCGGCCTTATCTCGGCTGCAAAAGCATCGCATTGCTGCCGGTGAAACCCTGGAAACTATTGCCGCACAATATAATCTGATTCCCGCCACCTTGATGGGAATGAATCCGATTTTAAGACAAAGGAAAGCCCCAGTTGGGGCAGAGATTTTGATTCCCCCTTACAACGGAATTCGGGTTGATATCCCAGCAGGTGAAACCTGGCAAGATGTGGCCCAAAAATATAATTTGCGGCCTGATGTTTTGTTTGAGGTGAATGGTTGTCAAGCCAACCCGCGAGTGGTATTTGTTCCCGGAGTGAATTGGTCGCCGGTTAATTCCGCAGCATCCGCTAGTCAAGTAGTGCGACAAGGAGTTTTAGGCGGTTTTCCCTTACCCAGCCCGTCCGAAGAATTACTGGGCTATGGTTGGCGGTTACGACCGACAAGCAGTGAAGTGACTTTTCACAGTGGCGTTGACCTCCAAGCGGCGGTGGGGACTCCCGTGTTGACCGTAGGGGATGGGGTGGTGGCTTTTGCTGACTCCCGTGGGCCTTATGGCAATTTGGTGGTGATTAACCATGCTAACGGGAAACAAACTCGTTATGCCCATTTGGAGTTAATGTCGGTGCAAGTCGGTCAGCAGGTGAAAAAGGGAGAACAAATTGGCACCGCAGGCAACACCGGAAGCCCGGATCTAAATGAGCCCCATTTACATTTTGAGGTGCGATCTAATTCCGATCTCGGTTGGGTGGCAGAAGATCCACAACTTTATTTGCATTTAGCCGATATGAGCGATCGATAAATGCGCGAAGGGGGAAAGAAACCGGTTTCTTTGAGCAATTCCTGCTGAAAACGAAAGATTTACATAGAAACCCGGTTTCTGCTATTTGTTTCCCGACGTAAATCCGTGGATTCCCGCATTCGCGGGAATGACAGTTTTTTTCTGCTATTTGGGAAAGAAACCGGGTTTCTGGACTGCTATTCTTAAGAACGAGAACGACTCAAAGCAGCGCGAATATCACCCACCTGCAACTCCTGTAATGGTACTTGGCGCGGATCGACTCGATGGTGAACGCTACCACAAACAGGACATTCCTCCCGACTCTTTGCTGTTAACCACACGCTTTGATAAGCGTATTGTCCCGGTGTTTCGCCAAATATAGCAGGATAAAACCAGTAATTTGGCACCATTGAAAGGGTGAGATAATTAAACCCTGCTTCAATTGCTGGATTTAAGAATCCTTTTAGCTTAACTTGTGTATTTTCCGGCAACAATAACGACAGCGCCATTTTTACCGCCACACTGGTGACATGGTGGATATCTGCTGACAGCGCCACTTCACCCATTACCCGACCATTGCTACCATAATCCCCATCTGCACTTACCCGTCCTAAATCCACTTCAGCTTGATGACGATTAGCCGTAGCGCAAAGATAACAGGGTGTTTTTTCCGGTAAAGTAAAAATTACTTCGCCACCTTCTGCACCCTTATATAACCCAACAAACAAAGTAGGTTTGCCGTGAAAATAGGCAAAACGGTTGAGAATCCGCTGTGCTGCTGGGTCATCAGTTGTTGCTATTACCAAGTCTGCTTGTTGCACCAAAGCATCAAAATCTGCCACTTGATAATCTAATAAACTCTTGGATTGTAGCGTCAATTCCACCAAGGGGTTAATATGCAATAGTCGCCGTCCTAAAGCTTCTACCTTGGGATGTCCTACGTCGGTGAGATCGTAAGTTGTGCGACAAAGATTCACCGTTTCTACTATTTCCGGGTCAATTAAAGTTACTGCACCTACACCACTGCGAATCAGTTGTTCCGCTAAGTAGGAACCCACAGAACCCGTCCCAGCAATTAACACCCGTTTCGTGCTAATCTGTTGACTCAAAATTCCCGTACTGCGAGCAAATAATCCTTGTTGCACCTCAGTCGCGGCGGTTTTTGGGTTTTCTCCCGAATAACAGCCAGTCCATCCAGCTAAACGAGCAATTTCGCTGTCTGCGGTGAGGGCGGACTTTCCCAAAGGGCGGTAAACTTTTCGGTAAGAACCAGAACCTTTAATAATGCTTTTGACTGCGGTTAATAAACGTTCTTCGGCGGGTGTTTCTAGGGACCAGGGGAGTTGAATTTGTTCGGTGTTTTCCCCTGCTGGTGTTGCTAACAATAAGGGTGGTGTGATGGGATAATTATTGCTGAATAAAAACAGCAGTTCCAAACCGTCGAGGGTGACGCAACCAGCAGGAATAGTGCGTCCTTCTATTTCGGTGGTAAAGATTTCTGGCGGTTTGATGCTGCCAAAGGTGCGACTAATTAGTTCTAAATCAGGTTGCATGGGTATAGATGGGGGTTGAGAAGATTGTGTGGTTAGATTCTGGTTGGGTTTAATTCGCCCTAACTCTCGTTGAGAAATTTTCTCCACTGGCAGAGTTTCCACCCGTACCCCACCGCGATCGCGGTAAGCTGCGTAGCAGGAAATTTTGCCTGGACTGAGGGAAAGTTCGTGGTTGCGTAATTGACACCGAGGCCGCTGTGTGGTGACAATGGGAGCAACAAAGTAGGGAATATGAGGGTTGATACTAAGTCCTTCCAGCATTGCTTCTTCATCAGGTCCTGAAGGGCGATCGTAACCGCCGGGGTGAGAGTGGATAACGCCTTTAAACTCGATTCCCAGTTCTATTTCTAGTCGCTGTACTCGTTCGGTGAGTTGGCGAGAAGGGAGATAACTGGCGCCACTGGTTTGCGCTTGTTGGTCTAAGATAAAGTGGGTGATGATGGGTTGACCGATGGGCCCTAACAATGCACCACCGCGTTCGGGGGAATAAGCTGCGATCTCGCGCTCAATTTGACGCAAAACATCCTCAGAGATTTGCAACATAGTTGACCTCTTGCTATTAGTTATATTGGGGTATATTGGGGGAAATATTGGTGTAATAAGTTTGGGAAGAAACCGGGTTTTTCCAGAACAAAACCCGGATTTTTCAGCCAAGAATGTAGAAACTAGAAAGGAAATTGTCCGGTGCGGACATAGAAGCTAAAACCTGTTGCCCAGAGTACGGATTTAGCGTAAGCTTTCTCTAGGGTAGGGTAGCCATGTTCTTCGTTGAGACAGATGCAACCGTTGGAAAATAGATGTCCTTCGCTGGGACTGTAACGCCCTGCAACTTCTGGGAAGAGGACCATTACTTGATAGAGGCTACCGTCGTTGAAGATGAACATGGTGTAGGTGTCGCCTACTTCGCTGGTGATTTCGTAAACCCAGCCGGTGACACCGCTGATCTGCATTTCTTGGGCGTTGGCGGGGAGTTTGTGTGCCACAACTTGCCGATCTTGCATTAAAGTGGCGGCGAAGAGTTTTTGCGGCACTCGCGAGAGGTTGCGTTGTTGACCGGGTTGGGGTTGAGTGAGGATGTTGCCGCCGTTGTCTACGAAAACGGCGCGGTTTGGTGAGCTAGGATCGTCGATACCGCTTTGACGGTTAGTCATAACGCGGTTGCGGACTTCGTTAAGATCGACTTGTTGTGCCATATTTACCTCTATTAGCTTTTGAGTGCTTCTACTATTCAGTCGTTAGACGGTTTGAGTTTTATGCAGAAGTCGCGGGGGAATCTTGGGTGGTGTTCCCTTGCTTGTGTCTGCTTACTGGTTTATCGGTGGGGGGGAGAATGTTTATGCAAGTGGGGGAAATTTTCGACAAAAAAGGGGCGCAAGCATTGCGCCCCTAAAGTTTGTGGCTGATATTTGCGTCCTTCCTGGCTCCAGCCTGGGAACGAGACCTCGTAACTGTAGCAATAATTTTTACAATTGGGCTTTTCTGGTAGCTCTGAATTGCCTAAGTTTTTCGGATACAGGTGGAGGGTTTAGGCGCTGTTGTTCTCTCATTCTGTGACCATGTTCTATCCAATTTTTTAGGTAATTGCTGATAGTTTCTTTGTTCTGTAGGTAATAAAGAATTGTGGCATAAACTTGTTCTAAGGTTAGGGAGGGGTAGGTTTGGGCAATTTCTTCTGGAGTTAAAGCGCGATCGATTTAGTCATAAAGGATAGTTTCGATGCCAATTCTTGTACCTTTGAGTCGAATGTCATCGGGGGTGATAAAGTTAAAATAATCTGTTAGTTGTGCTGTTGACATGGGTTATATTCTCATTCTTATTAGGGTTCCTAACAAAGTAGACAAGATAACTTCCAGAGCATACCTTAAATTACTCTCCTGTAACTTTGGCCAAATTAGTGGTAATTCCGCTAAATTTTGACAAATTACTGGCAACCAACTGGCACAGGGAAACAGGCTTTCCCAACCTTGCAATCTTTCCCGCGCTTCCTTAACAGCTAAATAAAATGACTGACCCTCCGAAAAAGAACACAGAAAATATTTTAAAAATTCCTGTGCTACTTTGTCAGGAACAGGTTCTCGCATGACAATCATTTGAGGTAGATTCAAGTCAGCTAAATCCTGAGCTAAACCCAAACCATCACAGGAGTTAAAAATCGCTAATTGTAAACCGTTTTCAATGGCTTTTTTTAACGCATACTTTAAGTCAGGAATAGTTAAACTATCAGTCTTATTAATATAAATAACTCCTGTCTCTCCTTCCGTGCGGCTATGTCCGGCAAAAAATAGAATATCCCAAGACTGTTCCCATAGTCGATCGTTGAGTGCTTGTCGATTTGGTTTAACTAAAAACTCAACTTTAGCACCGGGAATAGAATTTAAAATTTTTCTATCTTCTTCAACATTAATTCCCTGATCATCGCCCAAAATAGCCAAAATATTCACTTCATTTTTAGCAACTTTGGCTGAGGTCACTTGTTTAAACTTGGGCGCACTGACACTAATTTCGGCTTTAGGGTAACTTTCTAATAGATCCCAAAGATGCCAGGGAAGTTGGCGTAGCTGAATATTTGAAGTTTGGATAATTAACCGCACTTCATCATCATATTTTAAATATCCTCGTAACTCTTCCCTAATATGACTAAATTGCTGCGATTTTAGCCAAAGATTAAAATTATGCTTGAAATCATCAGATTTTTCCTTAACATCAAGGATAGAAAAGTTAGTCGTTTGTGCTGCTTTTTTTGCCTCTAATTTTCTAATTTTTACCCCAATAAAGCCATAATAAGTCACTTTCCAATTGATGTGAGACTCAACCACTTTTGAATTTGGCGGCAAAGATCCGGTTTCCTGAATAGTCGCAGGTTTCCCTTCATCCCCCATCTGTAATGTCACCGGAAAACCTGTTTTGTCCAAGTCTCCCTCGGCAAAAGTCAGCAGCACTAACTTCTCCATCGCTTTCTCCTGGTTAGATTAGATGACGAAATTTTCCACAATACTAGCATCGGTGACTATTATATCACCAATTTTTCCGTGAATCAGCACCGCCAAAGTGAGATAACGGGGAATTATTCATCGCGATCGCACTCGGCTAAGATACTTAAAATATCATTAGCATTAATATCTTCTCTGTCTGATTTAGAGTAAATTGTCAGCAGAATTATGCTAGTTTCTGATTCAACTTGATAGATAAGTCGATAACCGGCGCTTTTCCCTTTTTGGATGTCGCTATTTTTAACTCTCACCTTGAGGATGACATAATTTTCACCCATCCCGGCAAGGCGATCGCCTATAAAATTCCCACCTTGTAATTGCTCAATAATGGACTGAGTATCTAACCGAATCTTGCGATATTTTTTGGATAATTCCCGTAAATTTCGTTTATACTCAGGTGTTAAATCAATCTAAACAAAAGGCGTGTTATTCGACATCTATTCCCTCCCACATTTCAGAAAGGGGGATGCGTTGTCCTGATTTAGCTTGTTTTAATGCTCGTCGGAGACTGGCTTTTACTTCTGCAATGGGAGTATCATCAGGATCGGTTTCAACTTCCTCATTTACTTCGGGATAAAGCACAATAACTCGCACTCGACTAGGAGATAAATTTTCAATGGGGTAGTCGAGGGATAAATGGCCTTTTTCATCCAGGGTTCCTGTCACTTCAATGGCTTTCATTTGGTTATCCTCAAGTTTGCATCTATGAGACATTTTACAAAATTCTTAAAAGCCCCCCTTTTTTACGGGAGTTGGGGGGATTTCGGTATTTTGCCAGATATCTATTATATTAGATTAGCCTAAGAATTGAAATTATATCGCAAAATTTTCCACAATATTAGCATCCCCTAAAGCTACTTTAACACTAAACTGCTCTCCTGGAACACCGCGAAAATCCAGTTGGATCCAATTGTCAGCATTTCGAGATTCGGCTTCTAAAAAGACTTCTCCATTTTCATCCAGGATAATTAATTGTGTAGCCGGTGGTAAATAATTTTGTGCTTCATTACGGGGATATAATCTTACCAGGATGTCCCGTTTATCATCACTTTTTTGCTGACAGTTGACAATCAATGCAACCGGATAATCTCCTAATGTGATTTTACTGACTTTACTTACACTTAAAGTGGGATTTTCGGCATCAGTCCTGCTGGAACGCGGTGTAGTGGCAAATCGAAAAATTAGATTTCCCTGTAATTCACTTAAAAAGGATTCCAATGTTTGCCAATTTGATTCAAAAGCACTTTCAATATTTTGCAACCATTGACTTAGATTTATAACATCTATAACAGTGGCTAAATCTTGGGATAAAGGAGCAACTACAGGTTGCTCTATATTAACCGTTTCTTCTGATTCATCACCCCCCCAAAGTTCTGCTAACTTGTCTAGCAATTCTTCTGCTAAATCTTGCAGTTCATTTTGTTGTGATTCATCAAAATCTTCTTTTGCTGCCACTGTATCACCTCTAAAAGCAAGACCTCCTACGGTTAAATAACTTGCTAAAAACTCACCACCGGCATACCGTCGCTCGTATTTTTTATAGGTGCGATATATTCGCTCTAATTGAGTGACAATTTCTGAAAAAGATTCGTCATTTAATCGCTGTTTAACTTTAGCAGCTACGGGGTCATTACTCTGAAAAAAATCCAGGGCTGACTCTAGGCGATCGAGATAATCAATCAATGTTTCTATCGGTTGAAGACTGGTAATTTCTATTGTTTCTAGCGGTGATTGTGGGTCTGTGGTCGGATAAAATCCTAACAATTGCACCTCGTTTAACTGTTCTGGGAATTGCACCCCAATATAGGCAATTCTGTCCTCTGTCACCTCTGAAGGTAGAGAAATAACTGTTTCTCCAGGGAAAACCGGACGACATTCTAGTTTACCTAAATTGGGAATGACTAAATCAGCGACATCATTAAAACATCGGACAACAGGATGCCAACTGTCGCCAGCGTTTAAATCCGTTTCAATTTCCAGCCAGTCTAAAAAACTGCGAACCCCTAAAACAGCAAGAGTGTTTAAGTAAACTTGCTTACCTTTTTCAACTGTATCTTGTTGTCCAGAGAATTTTCGAGCAGTTTCATGGTTTTCTCTGCTTAAAGCCATCGTCAAAAAGTTAGTTTTTGTGGTATCCATAAGATTCTCCTTTTAGTTCTCGTATCCTAATTCTCTAGCAATTCTTCTAAGTAAAGGAAGACAGTAATTTCGCCAGCGATCGTACACTGTTTGTTCGGGAATTGTTTTTTCGGGAGTAGTTAACTCCTTAGCAACTTGCCTGGGGTTAAGAGGCGGTTCTTCAAACAGTAGTTTTCGACTCAAAAGTTGGCAGTCAAGATTGGCATTGTTACGCGGGTGACAATTTCTCAGTTTCATTTCCGGATCTTCTCCAATATAGCGTCTTATTTTCCCAGCAAGAGAATGACGTTCTTTTTGCAGCAGGCGACTAATGCCAGTGAGAGTTAGATCATCTGCTATGGTATCTTCAATAGTCAAATCTTCATTCCCTCCAATAGTCTCGCTCGTACTAACAGTTTTAGATTTTCGTCCGCGCTTGACATCTTTACAATCAGTCTTCAGAATCATCATTACCCAGTTAATAAAGCATTCGCGAACCTTAGCAGCCTCAGAAGGGTTTTGACAGTTAACGGTTTCCAAGTTCAAAGAATATCTTTGAGGAAACCTATTAATATTTCGCTTAACGTCCCTTTCTGTTATTGGCAAAGCTTCATCATAATAGGGTAGCCAACCTTGATTAAGACGTCTCTTAACTTCCGGCAAATGGTCGATCGCGAATCCTAGTGCCTCAGCCTTTTCAGGAGAGTGCAAGGCTTCTCGAATCAATTGACATAATGACGCATCATCCATAGGGGCGCGAATCAAAGCAAAAATAGGGATGCCCGGATTATAGCCCAAAGCACCCCCCACCAAGACAGAAACCAGGTTTTTCTGAAAAATAGGCGGTTGGAAACCAGATTTCTAGGCAGAAACCCGGTTTCTTTAGCCTCAAGCTATGTCGTCTAAGTCACCCCCAAATTCCTGATGGTCTTCCTTCCAGTTGCGGTAAGCGTCGTCATACCGTTGCTGCGCGGCAATAACGTCTTGTTCACATTGTTGAATTTGGGTGGCGTAACGGTGCGCGATCATCTCTTTATCTTCCGCTAAAACCTCCTCTAATTCAGCGCGTTTTTGCTCTACCCATTCCCGACGCATTCGTTCAACTTTTTGCTGTCTTTCTTTTGTTTCATGGGGGGCACCTGTTATGTCGATTTCTGGCGCGGGAAATTTATTCGGCAATTCGGTTAAGTTACTACGGTGTTTAAATAGGCGTTCTTCCAAAGTCCGATCGCCTTCTAATTCTAACTCTTTTTTGCGATCGCGCCCCATGTTGATATCATAATCCGCAACCAAGGTTCGTTAGGCTGGTTCGGGGTCGGTGGGCTGTAGGTTTCGGGTTGATAATATCGGTTCATGGTGATTTCTTTGCTAACGGTGTTATGGATATATCGAAGGTTGTCACCGTTGTTATGCAAAGCTGCGGAAAATAACGAATTTACTCGTAGGGGCGAAGCATAAAGCCTACGGCATGGCTTCGCTTACCGGGCGAAAAATCTTGGGAAAAAACAAATAACTCATATCCCCGAATGCTTCGCCCCTACATTAACGCAAACCAGAACAGATAAAACCAGCCCAATAAAAGGGATCGGCAAAAGGATATTCTTTACCACAGAGAATTGGCAGGTTTTGTTGTACCCTGAAAATGCGCTTTCCTATCGCATTCCACTGTTTATATTCTTCATCCCATCGCTGGTAGTCGGGCGTTCCTGCAACTAGACGCTGGCGATTTTTCTTGGCTTTTTGGCGCTTTTGTTCGGCTATTTGTAATTGCTGCTGATAATGCTTTTGTAGTTCAGCTTTGTAATTACTTGCTAGGGTTTGATCAGATAAATTTCTGAGGTCAATTTGCGCTTTTTTCAGGGCTTCAGGACGGTTTAAACGCTGACGATTTTGATAATAAAAAATGGAAAATAAGGCAGTGGCTAAATCATCAACAGACCACAAGGTACTCACCACATTTCGCGCCCCGGCACATAAAAAGCCGGTGGATAATGATAAGATATCATCACTAATTCCCGCCACACCCAGGTTAGTTTCGCAACAGGAAAGAAACACATCAGAGAGGTTAGGCAGGCGAAAACCGGGGGTCATTATTTGCCCTAATGTAATTTGACCATCGGCTAATATGAGAATCGATTCTAAAGGACGATCCAGACGAGATTGGGCGTGATGGCTAGAGTGTAATACTTGCACTTGTTTGGCAAGTTGGCGATAATTTTTTACGGTTGCTTGTTCACGACCTTTTAAGCGTTGATCGGCAGGAATTTGGTGTAAATTTGCAATTTTTTCGCATTCAAATTCTACACTGGGTAGGCTACCATCGGGGTTTTCTACCGTACCGTAATTAATTTTATCAAGTGGGGGACGTTGTTGGCAATATTGCAAGATTTGGCTACTGGGAACGTAGCGAATGGGGAATTTATCGCCTAAGTATTGAGTGGAAACTGTTTCTGTTTCCGTAGGCATACTGATATTAGTAGTAGTTTTCTTTTTCTCCAGTCGGGTGAAAATTTCGATAGCTTGGCGCATCATTTCTGATGGTTTTTTTTCTGGCGTTTGAGATTTAATGGGAACCGTTAAAGGTAAGGCGGCAAAGGGAATTTGATGCCAATATAAATGGGGAATGATAATCAGTTCCTTAATATCCTGGAGATAGGTTTCTACTAAGGTTTTGAGTTGCAATTTATCGGCTAATTGCTGCAAAAAATCTGATATTTTGGCATACCACAGGCTATCTTGTTTCTTGTTAAAATAGGGATTTAACCACTCGTCAACTACTAAATCCTGTAAAGTTTGATAGCCAAAGCCGGTACAAGTATGTAGTTCGGGGTTTTTGTCTTTGTAGATGATGAAAATGTGGGTGTCGTTGTTGGTGGTAAAGAAATTGAGAATCGCAGTCTGGGGTTTTTCGGTGAGTTGCTGAATGGTGGCAAAATCTAGGGGATTAACTTCCTTTTCTCCCGCTAAAACGGGGTCTAAACGGCGCATTTGTTCCCAAACTTGTTGTTTTTCTGCTTCCAAAGCGGCGATTTTTTCCGTAGCAGCTTGGAAAGCAGCGCGAGTCGAGGTGACAGTGCCTTTATTTGTTGGTTTATCTGTTCCTTGATTGGTTGAGTTTTCTGTCTGTTGTTGGCTAGAGTCAGAGTTATTTTGCAGGCGGTTTCGTTCTGCATCAATTTGGGCTTGGAGTTGGTCGTATTGTTGCAAATATGCCTGAACTTGGGGCGGAATTTCTCCATCTGCATAGAGGTCATTACTGGCCATTAAGTCTACCAGACGTTTAGCGCGAGAGCGATCGACATAAGCAATGGCTTTTTCCAAATTGCCGCTATTGATGTAGGCTTGAATAATATTTTCATAAACATCAATAGAATCAGCGATAATCTGTTGACGGCTGGCATCAGTTTTTGACCAACTGCGGCTTTTTTCCACCGCTTTAATGGCGGATTCGTAGCCTTCTATAGCTATCTCCCATTTACCTTCTTTTAAGCCAAGATCGCCGAGATTTCTGCCCGATCTTAAACAATCTTGAGGAAAGGCTTCTGGTGTTATAATTTCTAATGCCCGTTGATAACAACAAATCGCCTCATCAATATTCTCAGCCCGGTTGCCGGTGATTTTGTCAGAGTAGGCATTTCCCAGATTATTTTGAATCCCTGCCCAATGTTCGGGAAAATCCTCACGAGTTCTTACTTCTAAAGCCTGTTGAAAACAACGAATGGCCGCATCAATATTCTCAGCCCGGTTGCCGGTGATTTTGTCAGAGTAGGCAGAACCCAGATTATTTTGAGTCGTTGCCCAATTTTGGGGAAAATCCTCACGGGTTATTACTTCTAATGCCCGTTGAAAACAACAAATCGCCGCATCAATATTCTCAGCCCGGTTGCCGGTGATTTTGTCAGAGTATGCATTTCCCAGATTATTTTGAGTCATTGTCCAATATTGAGGAAAATCCTTACGGGTATAAACTTTTAATGCCAGTAGATAACAACTAATGGCCGCATCAATATTCTCAGCCCGGTTGCCGGTGATTTTGCTTCTGTAGGCAATTGCCAGATTATTTTGAGTTACTGCCCAATCTTGGGGAAAATCAGCACGATTGAAGAGGTTTAAAACTAATTTATAACCAATAATGGCAATGTCTAAGTTACTCGATATTTTGCCTAAAGGAAACTGCTGAATTAAATTGCTGAAATAGAAAAAAACTTGTGCATAGCCTGGGGCTTGTTCGGGTGCGACTTGGGAGAGAATATGGTTAGCCCAATCTGAGTACAAGGCAACTAATTTATGATTGAGTTTATCTTGGTTAGCCTTCAGAATGGGATAGACAACTTGTGGGTTGCCCTCACTGTTAGCAGTAGCTTGTACTACTTGAGCCAAAAAATTGATATATTCTTGTTGAGATTCTGGTGATAAGAGATATTTTTGTAGGCGTTGTTCGTTCATGGTTGTTTTCCTGTGGGTAAAGGGGTAAGCGGCGATCTAGGGTTTAGTGGGCATTGCACGAAACCGGGTTTCTTTGATTAATCTCTGCGGAAAACGAGAAAGTCTCATAGAAACCCGGTTTCTGAGATTTGGAGTCCCATAAAAACCCGGTTTCTGAGATTATTATCGTAGGAAGTGTTGGAGTTTATGCAGTCGCGGGGAAAGAAACCGGGAAACCGGGAAAGAAACCGGGTTTCTTTGATTAATCTCTGCGGAAAACGAAAGAATCTCATAGAAACCCGGTTTCTGAGATTTCGTTCCTGACGTAAATCTGTGGATTCCCGCATTCGCGGGAATGACAGTTTTTTTCTGAGATTTGTTTACCGACTTAAATTAGTGGATTCCCGCATTCGCGGGAATGACAGTTTTTTTCTGAGATTTGTTTACCGACTTAAATTAGTGGATTCCCGCATTCGCGGGAATGACAGTTTTTTTCTGAGATTTGTTTACCGATGTAAATCCGTGGATTCCCGCATTCGCGGGAATGACAGTTTTTTTCTGAGATTTGTTTACCGATGTAAATCCGTGGATTCCCGCATTCGCGGGAATGACAGTTTTTTTCTGAGATTTGTTTACCGATGTAAATCCGTGGATTCCCGCATTCGCGGGAATGACAGTTTTTTTCTGAGATTTGTTTACCGATGTAAATCCGTGGATTCCCGCATTCGCGGGAATGACAGTTTTTTTCTGAGATTTGTTTACCGATGTAAATCCGTGGATTCCCGCATTCGCGGGAATGACAGTTTTTTCTGAGATTTGTTTACCGACTTAAATTAGTGGATTCCCGCATTCGCGGGAATGACAGTTTTTTCTGAGATTTGTTTACCGACTTAAATTAGTGGATTCCCGCATTCGCGGGAATGACAGTTTTTTTCTGAGATTTGTTTACCGACTTAAATTCGTGGATTCCCGCATTCGCGGGAATGACAGTTTTTTTCTGAGATTTGAGACTATAATAAATCAAAAATCAACTCCAAAACTGAAAAAAAACTAAAAAACTTATGACTGCGCCTTTAATTTCCGTGATTATTCCCACCTATAATCGTGAAGATGCCCTACGAGACAGTATTGCGGATGTACTCAAGCAAGACTATCCCAATTTTGAGGCGATAGTCGTTGACCAAACCGCTACTCATAAACCAGAAATTCAACAGTATTTAGCAGAAATGTCTAATCAGGGAAAAATTCGCTGGTTTAGAGTGAACTGGGCCAGTTTACCTGGGGCGCGAAATTATGCAGTTCGTCGGGCAAAAGGCGAGATTATTCTATTTATTGATGATGATGTGCAGTTGCCAGAAAACTTTCTAGCCAACCATGCCAAAAACTATCAAGACAACCCCGAAATAGGCGCGATCGCGGGTCGAGTTTTTGACCGGATGAAACTAACCGATTCTCAGGGAAATTTAATCATAGAACAACTGCCCCCGGAAGCAATGGATCCGGGAATTGCTTGGTATTATATTGATTTAGTCCATACGGTAAAACCCCAGCAAGTTCTCTCTGCCAGAGGCTGCAATATGTCGTTTCGCCAGGAAATATTTACGCAGCATGGACTCAAATTTGATGAGCGATTTAGAGGGTCTGCGGTGCGCGAAGAGTCTGATTTTTGTCTGCGGTTACGGTCAACAGGATATAAAATATGGTATGACCCAGAAGCCCATTTAGTTCACCTGGGAGAAGAGACGGGCGGATGTCACGATATTAGCACAAAATCTTGGCAATATCAGATTACTTTTTATCACAATCATTTCTTTTTAGGCTTAAAAAATCTCACCTTTTCTCAATGTGTCCGCTTTTTTGCCCGGTTATTTGATTGTCATGTCCTCGGTCATCCCCCTTGCAATAAAAGTGGTTCACCGCTAAAAATGTTGGTGCGGGGTTTTTTTTATACCCTGGGTTTTTTCAATGCAGTTGGCACTCAAATCAAATCTCTCTGGAATGATGGGCAAATTTATACTAAGGAATAATTGATAATTAATAATTGATAATTGATAATTATTTTTTAATAGTTATTAATTATTTTCCCCAACCAACAACCCCCCCAACCCCCCCGTCAACCGCCATCGGGCAAGCAACAACCAACAACCAACAACCAACAACAACCAACAACCAACAACCAACCAATAATAAAATTATGAAAATTTTAGTCGTTAGCCATACTTATATTGTTGACCTAAACCGAGAAAAGTTTAGGGCTTTAGCTAAGTTAGCACCAGGAATTGAGGTGACGGTGGTGGTGCCCCGACGGTGGCAACCCGGTGGGGTGCAAAATAAAATTATTGAAACCCAACCCATTCAAGAAGGTTCTTTTCAAGTAGTGCCGGTTTCTAATTTTAGTGAAAATAATCAGGGTTTGTTGGTATTTGGGGCAGATTTAATTAAGGTATTGCAGCGTTTTCGCCCGGATATTATCCAGGTTGAACAAGGTGCAAAAGCGCTGGCTTATGCTCAGTTAATTACTCTGAATCGTTGGTTAAAAATTGGGGCAAAAAATGTCTTCTTTACTTGGTGGAATTTGCCTTATACTTTAAAGTGGCCGATTTCTTGGTTGGAAGCTTATAATTTAAAGGCTACTGATGGGGTAGTGGTGGGTAATCAAGATGGGGCAGATATTTTGCGCGATCGCGGATATAATGGCCCGATGGTGGTGATGCCTCAATTGGGGGTTGATGAAACTTTGTTTCGTCCCCAAAGCCAACCGGAATTAGCGGCTAAATTGGGAATTAAAGCTACTGATTTTATTGTGGGATTTGTAGGCCGATTTGTGGAAGAAAAAGGCTTAATTACCCTGGCAAAAGCTTTGGAAAAAATCCCCGAAAAGCCTTGGAAATGGTTATTATTAGGACGCGGCGATTTAGAGTCACAGTTACTTGCTTGGGCGGCTGAAAATGGCTTTACAGATAGAGTGGTTATAGTGGAAAGTGTCCCCCATGACCAAGTATATCAATATATTAATTTAATGAATGTTTTGGTTTTACCTTCGGAAACTACCTATAAGTTTAAAACTTTAACTTCTGTGGGCTGGAAAGAACAGTTTGGTCATGTTTTAATTGAGGCGATCGCTTGTAAAGTGCCGGTAATTGGGTCGGACTCTGGAGAAATTCCTTATGTGATTGATGACGCTGGGTTAGTGTTTCCTGAAAAAAATGTGGCAGCGTTGCAAAATTGCTTGATGCAACTGATGGAAAATCCCCAGTTAGCTGCGGAATTGGGGGAAAAAGGTTATCAAAGAGCGATCGCGCACTATACCAATCAAGCCCTAGCCCAAGAACTGTTAAAATTTTACCAACAATTGCTCACCGCTGATAAGTAGGTGGGCAGAAATAAATGCACCACAGACCCCATTAGAAGAAAAACTGTCATTCCCGCGAAGGCGGGAATCCAAGGATTTACGGTGGGGAACGAAAAGTGCAATTAATTATGTTCACCTACTTATTTCTTAAATCTAAAAAAACCAATCATAATTATGCGAATTCTGCAAATTATTCCGGCAATATCCCTCGTTTATGGCGGCCCCAGTCAAATGGTTTTAGGGCTTTCTGCTGCCCTAGCTAATGAAGGGGTTGATGTGACAATTTTAACCACTAATTCTAATGGAGATACGGGACAAACGCCATTAGATGTCCCCTTAAATCAGCCCATTGCCCAAGATGGTTATCAGGTGATTTATTTTCGCTGTAGTCCATTTCGGCGATATAAATTTTCTGTAGATTTATTGACTTGGCTGGCAACCCATGCCCATGAGTTTGATTTAGCCCATTTACACGCCTTATTTTCTCCAGTAATTTCCGCCGCAGCGACGGTGGCAAGAGTGAAAAAGTTACCTTATATTTTACGACCTTTAGGCACTCTAGATCCCGCTGATTTACAGAAGAAAAAACAGCTAAAAAAAATCTATACGACTCTGTGGGAACGGGGCAATATTGCTGGGGCGTCAGCGCTGCATTTTACCAGTCATCAAGAGGCGATTATTTCTGAACGGTTTGGGGTGAAAACCCAGGATTTAATCATTCCCTTGGGGGTAAAATTTCAGTCCGTTAATCCAGAAGTTTGTGACGTGAGAAGTCAGTTAAATATTCCCCGCGATCGCCCCTTATTATTATTTCTTTCGCGCATAGAACCAAAAAAAGGACTAAATCTGCTTTTGCCTGCTTTGGAAACCCTAATCGCCGAAGGGTTTAACTTTCACTTTGTCCTCGCTGGAAGTAATCCCCAAGACCCGGATTATGAGGCGATGATTAAGGCCAAAATTAAAGCCTCACCCCTGGAAAAATGCACAACTATCACCGGATTTGTCACCGGAAATTTTAAGGCTGCTTTATTACAACAAGCGGATTTATTTGTCTTACCTTCTTATTATGAAAATTTTGGCATTGCGGTGGCAGAAGCAATGGCAGCAGGGACAGCGGTTTGTATTTCGCGGGGGGTCTATATTTGGGAAGATGTACAAGGGGCAGATGCCGGTTGGGTTTGTGATTGTAATCTGGAAGATTTAGTGAGTCAATTAAGGATGGCATTACAACATCCAGAAGATTTGTCCCGTCGGGGAAAGAATGGACAAGTTTATGCGAATCATGCTTATCGTTGGTCGGCGATCGCCCAGGAAACTATCAAAGCTTATCAAGGGATTATTTTTTAGAACTGAGACAAGCGGATCTGATGGGTTAATCGTGTTTATATCATAGTTCATCAAATTGTCTCAAAACTAAACCCTTGGATAATTCAGTGAAAGCAATGGAATTATAATAGTGGTAGATTTTATGCAATATTTGACGCGAAAAATCTACTAACCAAACAAGAGTCAAATTTACTGATATAAAATAATGGGCTTGCCAAGTAAGGGAGTGGGTGGGAATGGGATAGCGTCTGAATTTGGTGATTTAACCGGAATGACTCGTCAAGAGGTCGATCGGTTCTTAAAAGAATTGGATGCTAAAGTAAAAATAACAGTGGGCGGTTATGTCGAATATAAATTTCCCGATCGCTCAAAAGTAATCATTCGTCCTGACGGTGAAGTGGTGCGAACTCCTGCACCCATATATGCCTCAGACGGATCGAGAACTAATCGGGGTTTGCGCTTAGATAAACAGGGTCGGTTAATGACCACTTTGGATCAATTAGGCAATCCAATGCCTGAGACTCATAATACTGGAGAAACAGTGAGGGATGAATGAATATGTCAGATGATTATCAGTTGCTAAATCTGGGAGGATTAACCTCCTTAGTTACTAATGTCACAATGTCGTTATGGGGTAATGATGTTGCGATCGAATGTCTCTACGATCCAACGGGCGATCGCCTGCCTTATATTCTGAATTTTCAAGATTGTAGAGAAATTCGCTGGGAAATTCATGATCCAGAGGAAGTCCACGAAACTTTTGCTGAGTTAATCGGAATTCATCTGGGAGAGGGCGATCGTCAAAAACCCGCTTTGATTCATACAGATATTTTTGAGATTTCACTGCTTTACGGCACTTTTAATCTTGAACGAATTCCATCATCTCAGAATATTCTGCAAACTAAACCGTTAGTTGAAGCGTAATTAGAGAGGCGATCGCTTTTTTCCCGGTTGCCAATAATTCTGGAATAATCTTAATTGATTTAAGGAAGAAGCAAATTTGACTATCATTAGATTGGTTAACCTGATGACAGCGATCGCCTCCTAATTTACTAAAAATCTTATTCACCACAGAGACACAGAGGACACAAATAATACAGAGGCGATCGCTTTTCTTTGTGTCCTTCGTGTCTTTGTGGTAAATGATCCATTTTTTATGGACGGGATCTCGCATCTATTTCTTGAGAGGCGATCGCCAATTTCATGTTAAACTAAATCTAGATAATCACCAGCCCAAACATTTTGGCCTAATCTGATATTAACTTATGCTAGAATCCAGTAGTTCTCAATTTCCTTCTTTGAATAAATCCGTATTCCAAGTATCATCTTTGTTTGATCAATCTGATGAACAACAATATTGGTTGAGTCAAACCCCCACAACTCGCTTACAAGCTCTAGAATTAACTCGAAAAATTATTTATGGCTATGATGCTTCTACCACCCGACTTCAAAGAGTTTTTGAAGTTACTCAACTTATCCAAAGTTGAATATTTGTTAATTGGCGGCTATGCGGTCGCTTATCATGGTTATCCTCGTGCGACTGGTGACATGGATATCTGGATAGCGATCGCTCCTGAAAATGCCGAAAAAGTAGTAGAAGTCTTACGAAAGAAAATTTGGGTTTTGGGCATATTCGATTTTGCTGCCAAACAAATCGCCTCCTAATTTACTAAAAATATTATTCACCACAGAGACACAGAGGACACAAAGAATACAGAGGCGATCGCTTTAGAATGTGTCCTTCGTGTCGAAAGTGGTAAATGATCAATATTTACTGAAAATATTATTCACCACAGAGACACAGAGGACACAAAGAATACAGAGGCGATCGCTTTAGAATGTGTCCTTCGTGTCGAAAGTGGTAAATGATCAATATTTACTGAAAATATTATTCACCACAGAGACACAGAGGACACAAAGAATACAGAGGCGATCGCTTTAGAATGTGTCTTTCGTGTCGAAAGTGGTAAATAATCCATTTTTTTAATAGGCAATCGCAATTTATTCTCTTTAACCTTTACTCTACACGACTCACTTGCCGGGAGTTAGCTGGGGATGTTTCTCTGATTTTTCGCTGATACTTTAAAGCCATATCTGTGGCAAATTCACACATTTCTTTAGCCTTTTCTTCTGATTCTTTAAAAACTTCTAGCATTTCCAGCATTTTTTTCTCATCTGGTAGTTCTTTCATGGTAATTCCCTCAAAAAATTGACAATTTTTTCTACTCGCAGTTTACTTTCAATCGCTTTACCCAGTAAAATTCCTAAATCTTCTCCCGTTTCCTGAATCACATCTAACGAAAGATTTGCTTCAGAGAGAACGTTCACCATACTCTGAATTTGTTGACGAGCAGTGGTGGTGAAAAATAGCAAGGCATTTAAGTAGGCGAAGTATTGTAACAGTATAGCATTTTCCGGAAATTGTGACATGACTCGCCTGAGTATATTTAGTCCGAAGGTTGCTTCGGCTTCGATTTGCTCAATTTCTAAATAAATTCGGTCAATTATCTTTAGTAGTTCTGATGGAATTTGCATCTAAATTAAATTGGTTTATGTCGAAATGTCATAAACATTTTAACATAAATAAGTTACCGTCGATTTATCTTGATTTAACCTCGTTTAGCCTAGTTGTTAGGCTCTGCCTGGGAACGCCTTATTGGAGGATCTGATTCGCGGAAGCGATCCGATGAAGCGGAATCGCTTCTTAATTTACTGAAAATCTGATTCACCACAAAGGCACAAAGAACACAGAGGCGATCGCTTTAGAATGTGTCCTTCGTATCTTTGTGGTAAATAATCCATTTTTTACTAATGCGATTCCCTCGCCCGATCTGCGCGATTCCGCAAAGCGGATCGCTTCCGCGAATCGCCCTTTAGCCATTGGGAACTTCAAAATAAACTACTCGTGGCTGTTGAAATCGCGAAAATCGTTATCATTGGTTTAATGTCCCAGAAATTGCCTAGGATAAAATTGAAGCATCTCTAGAAAACTGAGATCCACGGTATCAAAAATGACTCCAGCATCCAACCCAGAATCGGCAAGCACTCAATTGCCGAATTTAACCCTAAGTTCAGAACAAGTTGCTCAACTCGACTGGTTGCGTATGGCGATCGGCGCCGAAAATACCAAAGAAGCGATTCTGCGGTCAATTTCTGTGATGGTGACGCTGAAACAAAATCTCAAATCCGGTAGCCAGCTTTTTATCCATAATTCCGATGGACAAATTCGCCTGTTGATTCCAGAATTGGAACCTTCACCAATTGAAAATTGGCAATATTTAGTCGAACGTCCTCACCCTTGGCGACGGCAACTTTATATTAAAGGTCGTAAACTTTTGGCTTCAACAGTTTGGCGAGATGCGATCGCTAATGAAATGTCCCCAGAAGAAGCTGCCGAAAATTGGGATTTACCTCTCGCTGCCATTCAAGAAGTCATGCACTACTGCGAAATGCATCAAGAACTATTGCAACTAGAAGCAGAAGAAGAACGTTATCGTTTAGAAGTCAAAGGAGTCTCCCTTGAGTCTAAGACTACTGCTTGATGAAGACTCCCAAGCCAAGAAATTGGTTACTTTACTTCAACAAGCCGGTTACGATATTGTCACCGTCAATCAAGCTGGATTAATGGGAAAAGCTGATGCAATTGTGCTTGATTTTGCCAGACAAGAAGGGCGGATATTATTGACTCGAAATTGCCATGATTTTTTCAATCTTCATGCGGCAAATTCATCTCATCCAGGAATATTGGCGATTTATGAATATCCGAATCCGGCTAAAAATTTGAGTTATGCTATGATTGTCAAAGCTATTGCTAATATAGAGGCGGCAGGTATCGAGTTAAACCAGCAATTTATTCCTCTAAATCAATGGAATTATTGATGTTTTACCTCAGTTAGCTAACCCTGGGTGAGTGAATTATAGTGAATTCTGCATGGCGATCGCCTCCTAATTTAATGAAAATATTATTCACCACAGAGACACAGAGGACACAAAGAATACAGAGGCGATCGCTTTTCTTTGTGTTATTCGTGTAGAAAAATGAAAATCAAATATATTTTGGAGTAAAGGTTATGGAATTTGTAGTTTGCATTAATAATCAAGATTATTCAGCTTCCTTGGAAGTCCGCAAAATTTATCAAGTATTACCCGACCCTCAAGCCAACGCCCATCTTATGATTCGCATTATTGATGAATCTGGAGAAGATTATTTATATCCCAGTCGTTATTTTATGTCAATTGAACTATCAGAACTTCTCCAACAAGCTCTGGTTGCCTCAAGCTAATACCTGTGATTGACCAACCTAAAGATTTAATCGGCTTTATACAGCCTCAAACATCGAAAATATCCCCTCTGGGCGATCGCTTCTTAATTTACTGAAAATCTGATTCACCACAAAGGCACAAAGAACACAAAGAATACAGAGGCGATCGCTTTTCTTTGTTTCCTTCGTGTCTTTATGGTAAATAATCCATTTTTTTAATCGGCGATCGCTCAGATTAATTACCCGAAAAATTATTAATTAATTGTGGTAATTGCGATTGCTATAGGTGATAATTAATTATTAATTAATTATTGTCATACCCTAAGTACGCGCCAGCAATGGGGCAGCGTTTAATAAAGTTTTGGTATAGGGATGTTGGGGTTTAGTAAAAATATCGTGAGTGATGCCAATTTCCACAATTTTGCCAGAATTCATCACGGCAATGCGATCGCAGAAAAATCGTGCTACCCACAAATCATGGGTAATAAATAAATAGGTTAAATCAAACTCTTTTTTCAAGTCCAACATTAACTCTAATACTTGGGTTTGGACGCTGGCATCCAGCATACTCACCGGCTCATCACAAATTACTAATTGGGGTCGGGTAATCAGGGCTCTGGCGATCGCCACTCGCTGCTGTTGTCCCCCGGACAATTCTCCTGGATAGCGATGGTAAAATATCCCTGGATCTAACCCCACTCTGGCTAACATTTGTTCAACTTGTTGTTTCGCTTCCGTGGGCTTGGCTAATTTATGAATTAACAACGGATCCGCAATACTTTGACCCACGGTCATCATCGGATTTAAACAAGCATGGGGGTCTTGAAAAACCATTTGCATATTTCGCCGTTGTTGTCGAATAGAATTCGGCGAAAGTTTAGTTAAATCATGGCCAAGAAACTCCACTTTTCCCCCAGTGGGTCGGACTAAGTGTAAAATCGTCCGGGAAAGGGTACTTTTGCCACAACCAGACTCGCCAACTAAGCCTAAAATTTCCCCCGGATACAGTTCTAAACTGATTCCATCTACCGCTTTAATTTTTTGTCCCGGTTGGGAAAATAACCACCGTTGAATAAAATTACTTTCTAAAGTATAATGTTGTTGTAAATCCGTTAATTTTAGCAGCGGATATGGCTCTACTTTATCTATATTTTCTATATTATTACTCTTGACAGTAGCATCTTTTTTTGCTATAATATTGTCGGGATTATCGGCAGGAATCTGAGGGTTATTTGGCTTAACCGCTTGAATATGTAACGCCGCTTTTAACAAGGATTGGGTATAGGGATGTTGGGGATTTGCTAACACATCTTGGGTATGGCCAATTTCTACTAATTCGCCCTGATACATCACCGCAATGCGATCGCAATATTCTCCCACCATTGCTAAATCGTGAGAAATCAACAATAGTCCTAAATCCAATTCGGCACAAAGGCGAGTCAATTCCTGCAAAATTTCCGCCGATACGGTGACATCTAAACTGGTGGTCGGTTCATCAGCGACAATCATTTTGGGCTGGAGTAAAAGGGCAAGAGCGATCGCCACCCGTTGCCGCATCCCCCCACTAAACTCATGGGGATATTGGGACCATCTCCCAGGAGGAATTTTCACCGTTTCCAGGGTTTTCTTGGCAATATTCTCCGCTTCCTGCTTCGTCAGGGTAGGCTTATGAGCGATTAAAGTCTCAACACAATGTTCGCCAATGGTCATCAGGGGATCCAAGCGAGTCATCGGGTCTTGAAAAATCAAGGCAATTTCTTCGCCCCGAAAGCGTCTCAGGTCATCTGGTGACAAATCAAACACCGATTTTCCGGCAAACTTAATTCCCCCCTCAACCTGGCTCCCAGAGGGCAACAAGCGCATCGCCGCCCGTCCCAAAGTGGACTTGCCGCAGCCCGACTCACCCACCAGTCCCAAGCGTTCTCCTGGGGCAATTTGGAATGACACCCCATCCACAGCCCACTTCAGAGATTTCTCATCCTCATCTTGGGGGTAAGCAATACGCAGATTTTCTACAGAAAACAAAACATTTGGCATATTTTTTGTTGGTGGTTGGTTGTTGGTGGTTGGTGGTTGGTTGTTGGTGGTTGGTGGTTGGTTGTTGGTGGTTGGTTGTTGGTTGTTGTTGGGTAGGGAACGGGGAACAGTTATCGGGGAACGGGGAAATATTTTTCTCCCCTGCACCATTCGCTCCCCTGCTCCTCTGCCCCTCCGCTCCTCTGCCCCTCCGCTCCTCTGCTCCCTTACTGCGGTTTATCCAAGCGACGCATTAAATAAGCGACGCCAAAATCCCCGTTGGGATGTTGTTCTAAGATTTCTGCGAGGGCAAAAATTTTTCCGGCGATTTCTTGACCGAGTTTATCAACGATCGCCTGACGCTCGTTTTCCAGATATTGTCTGGAGCGAATCAGGGATTGCCATTCCCCAGAAAATACTTGTTCTAGGTTATAGCTCAAACCTAGTTCTACCAAAGCTTCCCATTCGCCGCGATCGCACCAAAAGCCCCCACAAGCGGAACAACGCTCTACATAAAAAGGAGTTTTGATGTTGACTTTGCTGCGAGAAAGATAGCGATCGCACTTAGGACACAAACCCGCACGGTTATCATACCCAGAGACTTCCACCATCATCTCCCCTGGAGTTGCGGTAGCGCCCCGTTGTCGTAACCATTGGGGTTGTTGGCTGCGCCATTCCTCATAAGTATCCAGGGAAATCCAATTTCCCTGACAATCTGGACAACATTGGACGGCCAAATCCTCACTTAACCAGCCATCTACCAACTCAACTTTTCTATCTTTGGGACATTTCACAACTTCATCACTCCTGAGCAATATTGACGAACTCCAGACTTTAGTGAGGGATAATCTCCCTCTTGACAAAAATTTTGCTGATGCTCACGTAGCAGCCGATTTTATTCTAAAAGTACATCACAGTAGCGAATCAAAGTCTCTAGGCGACTCGCTATTTGTGCCAACCGTTGTTGCTTAGTGGTAGATTGTCTGGCGGTTTGGAAAAACATCACATCCGTCGCCAACAAGCCCATCTGCTTGTGCATTTCCGTCCGGTATGACTGGACGGAAGATATGCGTTCTCCGGGCAATTCATCCAAGTTCATGGTGAGAATTTCTTGTTTAAATAATTCTTGGACTTGGGATAGGGCAGCTAACAAGGCAGGATGATTCCCATCAGGCTGGTGATTTAACTGAGCGATCGTTCGCTGGATTTCTTTGAGGGATTCTTGCAAGGTTAGATATTGCGGGTAATGAATCTCTGACATATTTATTTCTGCCTAAAAATTTGGTTTATATAATAGAAAGTAAGAGTTTTACACAAACCTATAAAGCTGGAGTAGGGGTGCATTGGCGATCGCGCCTTTGGGGACAACCTAATTCATCCTCTCATCTCTACTCTAGGGACACAATCCCCTGAAGCCGATAACTTCAGATGGTGGGACTTTATGTTCTCTCTTAACAGTAAAATGTATCTATAGATACAAACATCCTTTACAATTATCCAATTATCGACCGCCCGAAACCGCTCATGGCTCCCTAAATCCTTTCACTGTATAAAATCCTTATGAACACTGCCGCACCTGTCTGCACTTTTAATGTTGAATTACCCGATTGGCTAAAAAATTGCCTGAAAGCCGAAACCCAAGGTAAATCAACCTCTCCAGATATGTCTCCCGGAGACAATGCCTTGATTTGTCGGGCATTTGAATTTGCCTATCACCTCCATGAATGTCAGCGAAGAGCATCGGGAGAACCCTATATCTGTCACCCGATCGCCGTAGCGGGACTACTCCGAGAACTCGGTGGCAGCAGCGCTATGATTGCTGCCGGTTTTCTCCATGACATTGTAGAAGATACCGATGTCACCGTAGCAGATTTAGCACAACGGTTTGGCCCGGAAGTTGCCAGCTTAGTCGAAGGGGTGACTAAACTTTCTAAATTCAACTTTTCTAGCAAAACTGAGCGGCAAGCAGAAAACTTTCGGCGAATGTTCTTGGCAATGGCTCAAGATATTCGGGTCATTGTAGTAAAATTAGCCGATCGCCTGCATAACATGAGAACCTTAGAGTCTCTAGCGGATGCCAAACGCCGCCGAATTGCCAGCGAAACTTTAGAAATTTTTGCCCCCTTAGCCAATCGTTTAGGCATTGGCCGATTTAAATGGGAATTAGAAGATTTATCCTTTAAGTATCTCGATCCAGAAGCTTACCGAGATACTCAATTATTAGTGGCAGAAAAACGCACGGAAAGAGAAGCCCGGTTAGCCACTCTGACTCAGACTTTAAGACAGCGGTTAGAAAAAGCTCATATTAAATGTGTAGATATTAATGGTCGTCCCAAACACCTGTATGGGATTTACCAGAAAATGCAGCGACAACAAAAGCAATTTCACGAAATTTATGATGTCGCTGCCATGCGAATCATTGTCGAAAATAATGAAGAATGTTATCGCGCTTTGGCCATAGTTCACGACCTGTTCCGTCCGATTCCCGGTCGATTTAAAGACTATATTGGGCTACCCAAACCCAACCGCTACCAGTCTTTACATACGGGAGTTATCGGCCCCACCGGGCGACCGATTGAAGTGCAAATTAGAACCCAAGAAATGCACCATATTGCTGAGTATGGCATCGCCGCTCATTGGAAATATAAAGAAACGGGTTCTTCTGAGGCTCAATTAACCAATGACGATGAAAAGTTCACTTGGTTACGTCAATTGTTGGACTGGCAAAGTGACCTGAAAGATGCTCAGGAATATCTCGACAATATCAAAGATAATCTATTTGATGATGATGTCTATGTGTTTACCCCACGGGGGGATGTAGTTTCCCTGAAACGAGGGGCGACCCCCATTGATTTTGCCTATCGCATTCATACAGAAATAGGCAATCATTGTTCTGGGGCAAGGGTGAACGATCGCATGGTGACGTTGGATACTTTGCTGAAGAATGGGGATATTGTGGAAGTGATGACCCAGAAAAATTCTCATCCTTCTTTGGATTGGTTGAATTTTGTCGTCACCACTACGGCTAAAACTCGAATTCGCCAATGGTATAAGCGATCGCACCGGGATGAAAATATCGATCGCGGTCGAGATATGTTGGAAAAAGAAATAGGTAAAAATGGCTTTGAAGCCTTACTCAAATCAGAACCCATGCAGATGGTTGCCCAACGATCTAATTACCAAACCGTCGATGATTTGTTAGCGGGTCTGGGATATGGCGAAATCACCTTGAATCAAGTGGTGCATCGTCTGCAAGATTATGTCAAAGTCAATACCCCTCAACCCACAGAAATTGAGTCGGTTCAACCCACGGCGATCGCCTCCACTCGGCTATTACGAGAATCCCCGCCGATTCTACCAGGGAAAAAATCCCCGATCGCTGGTGTGGAAGGTTTACTTTATCAAATTGCTGGTTGTTGTAATCCCGTTCCTGGAGAAGAAATCATTGGGGTGGTGACTCGTGGCGCCCGGGGCATTTCTATTCACCGCCAAGGTTGTCCCAATGTGGATCAAATTCCCGGCGATCGCCTAGTTCCGGTGAATTGGAATCCCAGCAGCGAAGACGAAGCCCGTCCCCAAACCTATCCGATTGATATTTCTATTGAAGTGATCGACCGCGTGGGGGTTCTGAATGATATTCTTTCTCGCTTAAAGGATAATCATGTGAATGTCCGCAGTGCTCAGGTGAAAACCTACATGAATCGACCAGCGGTGATTGACTTAGGGATTGAAATCCGCGATCGGGTACAACTCGATCGCACCTTCACTCAAATTAAACAAATGAGTGATGTCTTAAATCTCCGCCGTATCAGTCATGTAGATAACAATTAGTTGGTGATTTGTTGACGATTAACTGCCCTTCGACAGGCTAATTACCGCCTGTCGAAACTCAGGGCAAATTGAAAGTTAAAACTCAGATTTTTGCCGGATTTTTTACTACGCCCGTCGGTTCTTCTTGACAGCGATATCAAGATAGCCGGATTGACTTTGCCGAATTGCAAAAATATGAGCATATTCTCGCCCCTCCGAAAGTAACATCGGTTCCTCGTGACCCCAATCAAGATGTCCAAGCAGATATTGACTAGCTCAAACTGCGAAAATATCCAGAAACTCACCAGAAGTTACAATAGGAATCGTAACTTTTTCTTTAATGTCCAGGATATCCGCATCTCCTGAAATAATAAAATCAGCATTGACTGACCTAAGTAGGTGAACATAATTAATTGCACTTTTCGTTCCCCACCGTAAATCCTTGGATTCCCGCCTTCGCGGGAATGACAGTTTTTCTTCTTATGGGGTCTGTGGTGCATTTATTTCTGCCCACCTACTTATACCAAATCCGGTTGTCAAAACCCACTTATAAAGCCATCTGTCATTCCCGCGAATGCCCATCTGTCATTCCCGCGAATGCGGGAATCCACAAGCCTTTTAGGGTATTACCATAGTCAGTCTATGAGAACCGAATTTGGTATTAGCACAAGCAATAATTTGGTCATCGTCTGGGTCTGAAATCACAATTTTTTTAACTTCTCCAACTTCCACCACTTCCACCCATTCAATAAAACGATTAACCACTTGTTGCGGACTCACATTTAATATAGCTAATCTCTTGGAAAACTTAGGCCGCTTTAAAACATCTAACAACTCCTCTAGTATCGCTTCAGAAGTGTAAACGGTAATTGTTCCCGATCGCATTAATTCCAAAATCTGAAAAGGCTTTCCTCGCCAAAAAAGACCAGAAATCACTGTATTCGTATCTAAAACGACTCGCATATTTTTATTTTTGTCGTTTTTCCCGCTTATATGCTCGAATTTCTTCCTCAATTTCTGCTTCAGAAATTGGCTCAACTTCATTGAGTTCTGCAAGGCGATCGGCTATGGCAAAAAAAGATAAATCCTGTAACCGTTCGTTTCCTGATTCTGATTTATTTTTTTCCTCAAAAACAGGTTTTTTTACCCTTTTTAGGATAATCGTATCTTCCTCTTCCCATAGCACAAATTCATCTCCGGATTGCAACCGAGAACGAATTGCGATCGGCAATTCTAACTGCCCATCTATTGTTACTTGAATCACGGTTTTTGATGTCATAGTTCCCATGACTCCTTACTTAAATCCCAACTTAAATATTATAACATTCTCTCTAACTCTGTCAAATCTGGCAAATTTCCCTAAAATCACCTTGGGCGGATCGCCGGGATTTCACCATTTACAAACCCTCACATCGGCCTTTAGTTTACTGCCATAATTGGCGATCGCGAATTAATCAACCATAGACAAAATACATAATGTAGGGGCGAGAAAGCGAATCGTCTCTACATTATGGTGTGGTTTACTCGTGAGTAAAAGCGCTGTATCACTCCGAGTCAGCTTATTGAGGAGTTGGGAAATTTACCATGAAAGCGCTAAAAGTTTGGTAGATAGAAAAAAACAATAGCAGAATATTTGATTCCGCTATTGTCGCCGACTACCAATGGTTTATTGGGTTGCGGTATCCGTGGCTGAGGCGTTATTTTGGGATGGATTGAGTTACGATCGCTCGCAAATTTATGGGTTTTGTTCTTTTAGATATTGTTGATAAACAGGGTTTAGCTGAAATAATCTTTGTTTTTCCCGTTGGATATCCGCCAAAAATAACCGTCGTCTTAGAGATTTCACGCCATTTAATAAGTCTGAATCCGCTAAATTAAGTTTTTGGCCAAGTTGCGGTAAACTGACTGGCGCATCAACCGCTGTAAACTGAATCATAATCGCCTGTTCTTGTGGGGTTAATCGCTGCCATTGTCGCTGGATGGCTGCTTTCAAAGCGTCGCAAATAATCAAGCTTCGATATTCTAGGAAATCAGCAACATTCCCGGCAAATAAATCCTGAATCATCATCGCAGTCATCTCTAACCAAAGCGGATTACCTTGGTAGAGATTAATTAGCTTTTCCCACTGGTCTTCATCGGATAATTCATATTGTTTTAAGATTTCTTTCGCGGCAATGCCTAAACTATTTAATACTAATGAGCGAACTGAGCGATCGCCTTTTTTCAACTGGGTAAATTCTTGGAGTTGTTCAGCACTTATTAATAAGAAACAACTGGAGTGTTCTATTTCAGCAATTCGTTTAAAAAATAGCGGATAATTTTCCAGAGATGGTTGATATTCCCCAGCCAATTTTCCTGGGCTAAACAGCATTTCCACATCATCCAGGATAATCAAGCATCGATGCTGGCGGAGATATTTGAGGAGTTGGGAAATTTTGCTTTCAAGCTATTGGGGAATTTCTGTGGGTTTGCCGAAGTTTTCTAGCAGGTTGGTGAGGGTAGTTTCTAGGGTGGGAGAAAAGCAAAGGGTTTGATAGATAATATAGTCAAAATTGCTCTTGATTTGGTTAATTAGCCGGAGAGATAGCGCGGTTTTACCGATGCCACTCATACCCAGAATTTGCACAATCCGGCAACGGTCTTGTACTATCCAATGTTCTAGGGTGTTCAGTTCGGTGGTGCGACTGTAGCAAGTAAGAATAGCCGGTGCATCATCTAAGTTTATCTGGGGTTCAGTTGGGGTGTCTGGGGAGGGTTGGGAAGATGTGGGCGATCGCTCTTGGTCAGTAAAAATATTAATATTATTGATCGTCGGATTAGTATGACAGATTCCTGAAATTTGTGCTGGTGAAAAATTATTACTATTACTTTTGTTTAGACTCTTAAATACA
>JAABRM010000095.1 GCA_011390955.1 Oscillatoriales cyanobacterium
TGTGGCGTGTGGGGCCGCCATCGGGGTGGGGGGGTGTAGGGGAAACAATTATCAATTATCAATTATCAATTATCAATTATCAATTATCAATTATCAATTATCAATTATCAATTATCAATTATCAATTATTCCCTGCTCCCGTCTGCACAAAGGCAGGCATAAATCAGCCGCAAGCTGACCTCCGGGCGGGAAAATCCCGCCACCAGCAGCGCCAAATCCTTGCGTTAAAAATTGTTAAGCCTGCCCCCGTGCAGACGGGGTTTTGACCAAATATTTACCAAAAATTGCCAGAAAACCCGATCGACATGATGAGCGAGTCAAAAAAAATTCTCGAATCAAAGTAAAATTGACTACATTTATTTACATAAAATTAGCAAAAATTAGCAAAATTTATGGACAAAAAGCATCATTATTGGTTAAGATTTTGGCGATCGCCCACTGGCTATAATAAATTTCTCTACGAAATCATTGGCCATCCCCAATCACTCCCGGAAACATTTTTTGTCTAATCTGGGACAAGGTTGATTTTTGGGGCAACCTCCGTCTGCACGGGGGTTAACGACAGAAGCCGAAAACTTACCCAATCTTACCCAAACTTACTCAAATCGTCAGAAATTTCCAGAGCAAAGAGCTGCGATTTTGAGAAACTGAATGGTCAATCTGGTCATTACTGGTCATTAGTTGTGGTAAGATTGGATCTGGTTAAGCGCGTCGGAATTATGACTCCATGTTATTAGGGTTTAAAACACAACTTAAAATCAATCAAACCCAACGGCAACAACTCGCTCGTCACGCGGGAGTAGCTCGCCATGCCTACAATTGGGGTCACGGTTTGTGTTTAGGCATTTTATCTCATAATACTCATTGTAGCCCCTCAGAAAAAATCAAATTTCCTACAGCCATTGACTTACATAAATGGTTAAATAAGCTGGTAAAACCAGAAAGTCCCTGGTACTATGAAGTTTCCAAATGTGCTCCTCAGTACGCTCTTAGACATCTCGCCCAAGGGTGGCAAGATTGCTTTAGAAAAAATAAAGCTCGACCAAAATTTAAGAAAAAAGGCAGACAGGACAGCTTTACCTTGGATGGGACAATTAAAATTTTATCATCAAATAAACTGAAAGTACCAGTTATTGGCTGTCTAAAAACTTATGAAAGGCTGCCGGTCGTTCCCGACCCCAAAAATGTCACAATTAGTCGAGAGGCAGACCGATGGTTTATTTCGTTTAAAATCGATGTGACCGTTGCCCCCACAGATAAAATAGTCGATGTGGTTGGGATAGATTTGGGGATCAAAGCCCTGGCTACCCTATCCACTGGAGAAATCATAAAAGGATCTGCATCATATAGAAAGCAGTCTAAGAAACTGGCAAAACTCCAAAGAAAAGTTAGTCGAAAAGTATTCAAATCAGCCAATCGCCATAAAGCTCAAGGAAAAGTCCAGAAACTTCATAGAAAAATCGCTAATCTCAGAAAAGATACGTTACATAAGTTGACATCACAATTATGCAAGAACCACGCAATCAATGTGATAGAAGATTTAAATGTATCAGGGATGTTAGCGAATCATAAATTGGCGAAATCAATCGCCGATATGGGGTTTTATGAGTTGCGGCGACAGATGGAATATAAGAGTGAACTGTATGGGTCACAACTCATCATTGTTGACAGGTTTTATCCTTCTAGTAAAACCTGTTCAAACTGTGGTGCAATTAAAGATTCATTACCGTTATCAGAAAGAGTGTTTTACTGCGAGCATTGTCATCTCAAAATAGATCGAGATTTAAATGCCGCGAGAAATCTCGAAAAAATAGGCCGAGCTACGGCCAAATCTACGCCTGTGGACAATTTGGAGCCCTACGGGTTCGTCAGTTGACGCCACTTGCTCTACTTGGGGAGACCCCAAGACCGCAGTGGCTTCTCTACTTGGGGAGACCCCAAGACCGCACTGACTCACCGACTCCGTTGGTAGAAGCTGTTGTAAAACCAACTCAAACGTAGTAAAAATCAAGCTTTCAGACTTGATGAGTAAGTTTGGGTAAGTTTTATCTAGCGGCAAGCTTCGGGTCTGGGAAGGTAATTGATTTTGTAGGCATTTGCCCATACCAGCGACTCAAAGCCTCTAGATTTTATCTACGCTCGTTGAGTTGAGCATGACTTGTTTCATTGTCCCAGAAAAGACTTACACTAAGCATAAGCCCGGATCGCCACTGCCTCAGAATAATCAGTGAACCGGATCTGACTTGCTATTTGCCTGACATCTATCCTAAAAACCAATACAATGCATCTGGTAGGCTATGGAAGCATTGACTTCTTTAAGAATTGTACCGATGGATCATCTAGCACTTGATCGATTTGGGTTGGATCCTTTAAAGTCAGTCAATCAAGGCTTGCTACTTAAAATCTACCTTGAAAAACCTTTTGACGATTCTAGGTCTAAAGCGCTATGACAGCTGCATCTCCGAATCGCCGTATTCACAACAGTAACAAGGAAAACAATGCTCACACTGTGACCATTGAAGCCACTGTTGTTAACCCCGAAGTTGACGGCAATCATTTTGAGCAAAAATCAGCATCAGTAGAAGCCCCTGCATCTGCACCGCCTGCCTCGGAACAGGCTGCATCTACCACTGGTGGTGGCCTGGTAGCCACCCACGGCACCTTTCAGTCGTTTCTCGCCCCCCTGAATAAAGAAAACTTTAGACAAGTTGTCAGCGATGTTGAGACCAAACTGGGGGTGGTGAATCAAACCTTGTCCATGTTGGACAGTCTCTTGGACGCTCAGGGTTTTGACTCGATTCTGAATGAAATGTTGCGCTCGATCACCTTAAAAACAGGTGAACTACTTGGGGCCGATCGCACCACGATTTTTTTATTAGATGAAGATAAAAACGAACTCTGGTCAATTGTGGCCAAGGGCGATACCGGGGGATCCCTAGAAATTCGCATTCCTGCCGATCAGGGCATTGCCGGGGAAGTAGCCACTTTCAAAAAAGTGGTGAATATTCCTTTTGACTTTTTTGATGATGCGCGATCGGCGCAAGCCAAAAAAACCTACAAACAGACCGGATACCGCACCTACACCATGCTCTGTATGCCCTTGCTCAAAAACCAGGACGAAAACAGCCCTGGGGAGTTGGTGGCTGTGGTGCAATTGATGAACAAATTAAAAAAAGTTCACGATCCGGAACAGCCTCTAAGCGATCGCATCGATACCAGAGGCTTTACCGAAGAAGATGAGAAAGTTTTCCAAGAATTCGCCCCATCGGTGCTAATGATTTTGGAATCTTCTCGCTCCTTCCGCAAAGCCTCGCAACGGCAAAGGGCTGCCGCTGCCCTGATGTCGGCAACTCAATCTCTGAGTAAGAGTAGCTTAGACCTGGAAGATACCCTGAAACGGGTTATGGATGAGGCCAAAAAGCTGATGAACGCCGATCGCTCAACCCTCTGGTTGATCGACGAAGAGAAAGATCAACTCTGGACAAAAATCCCCATCGCTGGAGTCATCCAAGAACTGAGAATTCCCCGGACTGCTGGGTTTGCCGGTCAAGTGGCCACCTCCGGCAAGCCTTTGAACATTTCCTTTGACTTATATGCCCATCCTGGGTCAGAAACCTCCAAACAAACCGACCAAAAAACCAAGTATCGGACTTGCAGCTTATTATGTATGCCAGTATTTAACTCCGATGGCGAGTTGATTGGCGTCACCCAATTAATCAACAAAAAGAAAGACAACGAACACCCTCCCTACGATCCGAGCACTTGGCCTGAAGCCCCCGAATTTTGGAAAGCTTCTTTTAGTCGTTCTGACCAGGAATTCATGGAAGCGTTTAACACCCAAGCAGGAGTGGCGTTGCAAAATGCCAAACTGTTTGCCACCGTTAGACAGCAGGAGCAATTACAACGGGATATTTTACGCAGCCTGAGCAATGGTGTCATTTCCACCAATAAAAAAGGGCTGATTATTGCTGCCAACGAAACCGCCAAACAATTGCTCGGTTTTACCAAGGAAGACCGCTTAGAAGGGCAGCACATCTGTAAAGTGGTGAAACTGGAAAAAGAGGGTGAGTTTGCCAAGTGGTTTGAACAGGGTTTGTCCGGTCAAGACGATAAATCCCGCAATCAGTATTATCCAGAGCAAACCTTGCTCTCTCACAATTCTGAGGAACAACACAGTATCAACCTGTCCATTAACTCGATCGCCGATGCCAAAGATCCCACCAATGTGTATGGTGCGCTGGTGGTCATGGATGACATCAGTGATGAAAAACGGCTCAAGAGTACCATGTATCGTTACATGACTCAGGAAGTGGCCGAAGCATTACTCGAAAGTGGCGATACAGGTTTGGGTGGCAAGAAGAAACAAGTCTCGGTACTGTTCTCGGATATTCGCAGCTACACCACCCTCACGGAGGGCATGGAAGCGGAAGACGTGGTGGCCATGCTCAACGAATATTTTGAGTCAATGGTGGATGCGGTCTTTAAATACAAAGGCACCCTGGACAAGTACATTGGGGACGCAATTATGGCCGTGTTTGGTTCTCCCTTGCCCCTAGCTGACCATGAGTGGTGTGCGGTGCAAACCGCCGTAGAAATGGGGCAAAGGTTGAAGGAGTTTAACAAAAAACGTAAAGCTGAAGGGAAGAAAACCCTCTCAATTGGGATTGGGCTTCATTCCGATGAGGTGGTCAGTGGTAATATTGGCTCCAGTAAACGGATGGAATTAACTTCTATTGGTGATGGGGTCAACTTGGCTTCCCGTCTGGAAGGCACGAGCAAAATGTACGGCTGCGCGATCGTGATCAGTGAAAAAACTTACCAAACCTGTAAAGATCGGGTTTGGGTCAGGGAACTGGACTTTATTACGGTGAAAGGTAAAACTGAACCCGTGAGAATTTATGAGTTATTAGGACTCAAGGAAGGCCCCCTGGCTCAAGGACTCGATCCGATCCAGAAGCAGTTGATCGACGCTTATCACCAAGGTCGCGAGTATTACTTAAATCGCGAGTTTGAACTGGCCATGGCTGAGTTTGGGAAAGTTCTGGAAATCGATCAGAATAATAAAGCCGCCAACTTGCACATGGAACGGTGTACGCATTTCACCGCTGAACCACCTGGGGATGACTGGGATGGTGTCTGGAAGCTCACAGAAAAATAGTATGGTAGTTGGGATGACCGGATCTTAGTGTTTGAGTTAGGAGTCTGTGGATTGGCGCTGCTGGCTGTCCATCCGCATCTAGCAGATCCACCCTTTCCGAGACGACAGAATCTCAACCGGCCATCCCCATAACCAAAGGTCTTTCGCTGATTTTTTTCACATAACAATGGTAGTAGATAGCCAGTCAGTTAATTTTTCCCCGTCCGGCATTCCCCAAGAAGCCGCTCTTGATGCTGATAAATTGGGTTGCGAAATCAAGGAATGCTCTATTTTGTTTTCTGATATTTATGGGTACAAATATTTGATTCAAAACTTTGAGTCATCAGAGGTAGCCCATCTGCTTGATGAATATTTTCAGTTAATGATTAATGCGGTTTATGAATATAAACAAAATCTAAACCAACAAATAGAATTAGCTGGGATTAGAAATTCAATTGTCGCTGTATTTGGTTCGCCAATTTCCCTGGAAGATCATGCCTGGGTCGCGGTACAAACAGCGATGCAAATGTGCGGGCGTTTAGCTCATTTTAACGACCGTCGTCAAGCGGACAATAAAGAGGCGATTAAAATTGGCATTGGAATTAATTCCGATCTGATTTTGAGTGGTCAGAATGGTTCGAGTAAGCGCATGGAATTCACCGCGATTGGTGAAGGAGTCAGTATTGCTTATTATTTAGAAGGTCTGAGCAAGCAGTATGGCTGCGATATCGTTCTGAGTAAAAATACTTACGAAAAATGTGCCGATCGCGTCTGGGTGAGAGAACTCGATGTGATTCGGATGCGGAATAATAAGACTCCAGTGCCGATTTATGAAATTTTAGGAATGCGTTCTGACCCTCTTTCCTCGGATCGGGTGCAGATTCTCGAACTTTATCAGCGAGGTCGTGAGTTTTATTTGAAGCGTCAGTTTGCTAATGCAATGGGTGAGTTTGCCAGAGTTAGAAAAATTAATTCCCACGATCAAGCCGCAGGTTTGCTGTTGCAACGGTGCCAAAAGTTGATCAAGAATCCTCCCCCTGATGATTGGGATGGTGCTTGGAGTATTACCGGCGAACAATAATTTTTCATGGGCAACCGCGATCGCACCTTAACCCGATTTCGTCCCGGAAGTCGGGTTTTGTTTTTTCCGCTTGGCGATCGCCGATGATTAGGATCGGTTTTGTCCCTTGGTGAAACGAAAAAAGACCGCAGCAGGAATGCTGGGGTCTTTTTTCGCTTGATAAGAAATCAAATCAATTGATTTGAGATACTACCATGAACACTTTACATCCGACCACGGTTGTAGCCGCCGCCGCCGCCGCCGCCACGACGATTGCCGCCGCCGCCGCCGCCTTTAAAGCCACCACTCCGTTCTTCACGGGGTTTGGCTTTGTTCACTTTCATATCACGACCCATCCACTCGGCGCCATCGAGGGCATCAATGGCGGCTTGTTCTTCTGCTTCGGTGTCCAATTCGACAAATCCAAAGCCCCGCATCCGTCCTGTTTCCCGGTCTGTGGGCAGTTGAACTCGTTTCACGGTTCCATATTCAGCAAAAACTTCACTCAAGTCTTCTTGGGTAACTTGGTATGAAAGATTACCAACGTAAATAGACATAGGATCCTCTCCGACATCAAAAAAAGTGTAGTGTTTGAGTTTTCGGAGAGAAGCCTGTCAATACTAAAAAGGACATACCTATTAATACCACAAACAAACGCTGCAACCGAATTTGACTCTGAAACTCTACTATAGCATAGATTTTTGTTTTGGAGTTGATGGGGCAAAAATTATTACAAAACTTAACATAATCTACGGGCGGAAAACCAAACGAGGCTATTTCGCAGGGGTGGCGTCATGTTAATCTTCTAGCCTACCAGACATTGCCGTTGACTGCAAGTGATGAATGGGTGCGTTGGGGCAATGCCATACCCTTGGACATAGTTCACTCCTAAGAATTTAATTTGTTCCAGAAGTTCTTGGCTTTCTATGGCTTCGGCAATGGTTTTCATGCCGAGTTGATGACCCAACTCATTCAGATGGTAAATTTGCGCCAACATTGGCTGCTTTGCTGGCCCATGTCTGAGGAATTGTCCGTCAATTTTTAAGTAATCTACGGGAAGTTTTTTCAGATATTCCGGGGGACGGTTTTGCCTACCTACATGATCTAAGGTTAGTTGACTGCCGATGGTTTTAATCAACTCAATAAATTCGATCGTTCGCTCCATGTTGGCGATCGCGCAATTTTCGGAAATGGCAAATGAGATGATTTCTGGGGATATTCCATACTCGCGAAATTCCCGGTAAAGAAAATTGATAAATTGAGGATCTTTGACACTTTCTATGGAAAGATTAATTTCATATAACGATAAACTGGGGTCGGTATTTTTGGCGGCAATTTCACTAAAAATTTTGCGGACGACCCAGCGGTCAATGGTGGGCATCAAGTTATAATGTTGCGCGATCGGCATGAATTCATGGGGTGATAGGATGCGATCGCGATCGTCTTTTAGTCTTAAGAGTATTTCTGTATGTTGCTTCAAGGAATTGAAGGGACTAATCGGCTGAATTTCTTGAGCATAAAGACAAAAGCGATCGGTTTCAAACCCTCGAGCAATTTGATTGAGAATTTCTGCGGGGTTTTGTCCAGATTTACCTAAGATTTCACTGGGAATCTTTTTACTCTGTTTTTTCTTCCATAAAAATAAAGGACTCACCAGGGTACTGACGAGAAATTCTCTTTGGGACGCCGCAACGGGATCTTTTTTCACGTTGAGACCATGTTTAATTAAATGCAGCGCTAATCGACGCAGATCGTTGGCAAGATAAGCGGGAAATGCTAATGGTCTTTGCCAACTTTCTAGGGTCATCATGCGTAGTCTATGTCTGCTTAAACCGACACAGCGAGTCAGTAACCGTAAATAATCGGCTTTTAAGCGATCGTTGGGAATTTTATGATACACAATCATGGCTGGGTTATACCAAATTTCCCAACCGGACTTTTGAATATGGAGTAAGGCTTCTAAGTCTTCGCTGGCTGTTCCCGCTTGTTTGCCTTGATGATTTAAGACTAGCCGGTTAGGTACGCTGGTTAACCAGGCATCTTTTTTGACGACTAATCCAGCGCCAGGAGGCAATATTTTATGGGACGGATTATATAAATGCGGGGTGTTTCCTCTTTCGACAATTGCTAAAAAACTCGCGATTTCTTGGAAATTTTTGGGTAGTCGATCGCTTTCGGTTTGTTCAAAAAATAGCCCATGAATTTGGCTGCCATAAGCGCCAACTTGGGGATGTTTTTGGCCGAATTCGTAAGCAGCAGCTACCCAGTTTTTTTCCGGGAGGTTATCATCATCGAGAAAGCCGATGAGTTTTCCTTTGGCTTTTTCTACGGCTTTTTGGCGAGCAAATGCTGCCCCTTGTTCGGGACAAAAGTAATAGATTAAGGGACAGGATAAAGGCCACTGGGTTTGATATTCGCGAATTACCTGAGCGGTGCGATCGCTGCTGTTGTTATCAATGACTAAAATTTCCCAGGAGAATGATTCGGTCTCAACTTGCGATCGCAGCCGTTCCAGTACATCAGGTAATCTCGTTTCGCCGTTATAAGTCGGAATTGCTACGGTAAAGTCCACCATCTTCCCCCCTCCTTAACCATCAAAAAGTGACTTCTTTTAGTGACTTCTTTTATTGTATTCAATGGATCCGGTGAGTCCGGTCGGGTGGATGCAGCAATCCGCAAATCTTTACAAAAAACCGCCTAAATTTGGGTCAACTTTAAGAAAACTTTACTTTCATCAGGCCAGGGGGTCAATTTAACTTCGATCGCCAATGGTGAAATCACCGTTTGATGGCGATCGAAGTTAAATTGATTTTCGGTAAGTTGAATCACGCCGATCGCCCCGGATTATTCTAGTTGTTGAAACAGGGTCGCCAAAATCGTATTGGAGAATAAAAATCCTTCGGGATCCGTGAGTCGGATGCGACTGGTTGGGGGTAATGGGGATTCCGGGGATAAGGCGATCGGTATTCCTTCAGAGGTGAGGATTTCTACCCATGCTTTAAGGTGGTATTGGTGTAAACTTGGCCAAATTCGCTGAAGTACATTGTAACCAAAGCGATCGACCAAGGTGGCACAATTTATGCCATCGGTTAAACGCAATCCCAGCATGATAGTTTCTAGCAAGCGTTCATTAACGGGAGTTTTTGGGCAATCAATTTTTCCCCCAGCGGCGATCGATTGTTCGACCCATTGGTAATATTCAGCGATTTTCCGGGGTCTGGTAAACCTTTGTCCTTGGACATAGCTGGTGGCACCCATGCCAAAACCGTAGTAAGGCAGGTTTTCCCAATAAACTCGATTATGCCGACATTGATGTCCGGGGAAGGCATAGTTGGAGACTTCATAGTGTTGATAACCCGCATCGGTTAAAATTTGCACCGCTAGACGGTACATATCCGCAGTGCTTCGATCGTCGGGAAAGGGCGCAACTCCCGGTTTATAGTAGCGATGAAAAGCCGTCCCTGGTTCGATGATTAAGTCATAACTAGAAATGTGGCTAGGTGCCAGCATGACGGTGGTTTCTAAGGAGTTTTGCCATTGATCTAGGGTTTGATGGGGCAGTCCGGACATGAGATCGATGCTGAAGTCGGAAACCCCTACTTGGTACAGCAGGTCGATGGCTGTAAAAATGTCTTCAGAACTCTGCGATCGCCCACAAATACTGAGTAATTCGTCTTGAAATGCTTGGATGCCTAAACTAACGCGATTAATTCCCCCTTGGGCGTAACCATACAACTTTTCTAAGTCAAAGGTTCCTGGATCCATTTCTATGGAGATTTCTGTACCGGCGCTAATACCAAACCGGCGATCGAGAATTTCCATAATTTGGTTTAACTGATGAACTGAAAGCAGAGAAGGAGTCCCCCCACCAAAAAAAACTGTTTCCAAGGGTTGACCGCCACCGGGAGTCATCTCGATCTCTTGAATCAACGTTTCTACATATTTCTGGATCGTGCTAGAATTTTCCCCTTGTTGGCGATCGCCGATGACAAAGATCGGAAAATCACAATAAAAGCAGCGACGACGACAAAAGGGTATGTGAATGTAAACGGATTTGGGTTGCTCATTCTCATTGAAATTCATAGTTTTTCTAATTTGGTGATGTTTTTTTAAGAGGCGATCGCTGTTAACGAATCACCCATTGGCCTGATTCACGATCTCTGGTAAGTTTTGTAACTTTAATGAGTATCGACCAGGAGGAATCTGGAAAAACTTAAGAGTATAATAGAGGAATTGTAGAATTATCCCGGAAATCGGATTCAATTCCCGGGCAATACTTGCGGAGGAATTGCCCGTCAACCGTTAATCAGTCAACCGTTAAATTGATCTCTAAAAGGATTTAGGAACAATGCTTGATGCAATTATCGTGATCTCATTCATCTTAACAGGGGTGGGCATCGGTTTTTACGGAATCGATATGCTGCCCAGTAGTGCCACTAATCAAGTGACAAGTCTGGAAGGGTTGCGATCTGTAACCGCTGGATTTGGCGCTTTAATTGGATTTGGCGTCGGTTTATTCATGCAAATTAACTACCGACGGCTGGAAGTCAAAGTCCGCCAGATGCCCATTGATATGCTGATCACGCGGGCGATCGGTTTGGTAATCGGACTTCTGGTGGCCAACTTAATGTTAGCCCCCCTGTTTTTACTGCCCATTCCCGGAGAATTTGGCTTTATTAAGCCCCTGACCGCCGTTTTAGGCAGTATCCTCTTTGCTTTTACCGGGGTTTCCCTCGCTGACAGCCACGGTCGGGCTTTCTTGAGACTGATTAATCCCAATTCCGTGGAAATGATGTTAGTCGCCGAAGGCACTCTGAAACCAGCCCAAACCAAAATTTTGGATACAAGCTGTATTATTGACGGTCGGGTAGAATCTTTGCTGGAAACGGGGTTTCTGGAAGGGCAAATTCTCGTTCCCCAATTTGTTTTACAAGAATTGCAGTTAGTGGCGGATGCTTCTAACGACCAAAAACGAGTTCGGGGCCGCAGAGGATTGGATATTCTGAATCAAATGCAGGAAAATTACCCAGAACGCATTGTGATTCACCCCGCTGACTATGAAGATATTCATACGGTGGATGCTAAGTTGGTGCGCTTAGGTCAAGAAATTAATGCGATTTTGTTAACCAATGACTATAATCTGAGCAAAGTAGCCGCTTTACAAAAGGTGCCGGTGCTGAATATTAATGACTTGACTCAAGCGGTGCGTCCGGTTTACTTGCCCGGAGATACTTTAGAGTTAAAAATTCTTAAGGAAGGGAAGGAAGCTGCCCAAGGGGTTGGCTATTTAGAAGATGGCACTATGGTGGTGGTGGAAGAAGCCGAAACTCATATCGGTGCCATGATGCGAGTGGTGGTGACATCCGCTTTACAAACTTCTGCCGGTCGGATGATTTTTGCCCGTCCCCATGCTTCGGCGATCGCTGGATAAATGGTAAGCAATGGCTGGGTTTGTGACATTGACAATTGGCTTTTCAAGGCGATCGCTTTACCGAAACTGCCTCGGTTCTCTATCCTCCAAGATATGAGAAATCGAGGCAGTTATTTTTTCCGTAAATCGGTAAAGGGTAAAATTGTTTTTAATGGTGAATAAATGATTGATTCTACTTTACCCTTTTTGTTGTTAAAGGAATGGATGCTGGGGAGAATTCTTCCCATTGCTTGCAGAGATACTGGTAAGCTTCAGAGGGACTAATTTGTAAATTTTTCAGATAGAAAAATGTGACTCTATCGCCGGATTCCAGCAAAAAGATCGCTTCAGTGGTGGTGATAATTATCCACGGATTCCAGGATATGAGCGTTCATAAAATGATGCCGGAGAATCACCGGATCCAGGGCATCTAGCCACGCATTCAAGAAGGCTGCCAGACGGGTACGAGCCACAAAATAAGATTTAAAAGTTTCTCCGGCTATGCTAATCGTAGGATTATTGGTACTCGCGATGACCGCACCCCGATGTCCGCTTAGGTATCCAGCCCAAGCATTGTAGGCGATCGCGATTAAATTTGTGGCAATAAAATTCTCCTGCCACTTCAACAAATTGTTTGGCATTGCTTATCAAGAGTGCTGTGCGATCGAACAGGGAACAGGGAACAGGGAACAGGGAATAGGGAAAAAGTGTTAGTGATGGGAAGTCAAGTCACCAGCAACAAACAACAAATAACGAGTAACCCAGAACTGGACTGTTCGGAGCGAACAGGCAAATCTTTGCCCACCTTTGCCCACTTTGTAGAGACGCGAAATTTCGCATCTCTACAAATATTCACGTACCCTGGCACCAAATCTTACTTGGCTTTATTTAGCTTCCTTGGATTCCAGTTCTGTCCGCAGCAATTGTGCGGCTTTGACCATATTTTTCAGGGAAGGAATCACCTCTTCCCAACCGCGTGTTTTCAAGCCACAATCGGGGTTGACCCAAATTTGCTCGGTGGGTAGATTGGCGATGCCGGTTTTTAAACTGTGTACCATCTGTTCGGTGCTGGGAACTGCTGGACTATGGACATCGTAAACGCCGTTCCCCACTTGATATTTGTAGCCCGCATCAGTAATTTCAAACAGAGTTTCATTATTGCTGCGGCTATTTTCAATGGACAATACATCCGCATCCAACCGCTCAATATGCTGAATAATATCCCCAAATTCCGAGTAACACATATGAGTGTGAATTTGGGTTTCGGGTTTGGCAATTCCGGCAGACAGACGAAACGCATCCACCGCCCAGGATAGATACTCATCCCAACGTTCTGGCTTCTGTAGTGAACCCTTCCCGTAAAGCCGGTTCATCAATTTGTACCATCTTCGCCCCAGCCGCTTCTAAGTCGGCAACTTCATCCCGTAAGGCTAAAGCAATCTGCATCGCTTGTTCGCTGCGGGGAATATCGGTGCGGGTAAATGACCAATTAATCATTGTCACCGGACCCGTTAGCATCCCCTTGACAATTTTATTGGTGAGGGATTGGGCCACTTTAAACTCCCGAACTGCTTAGACTCAGAAACCGGGTTTCTTTTATGCTGAAAACAGATAACCTTTGATACCCACAACAGCGGGTTCCGGTTTCTCGTTTCTTAACCCGGTTTCTAAGTATTTCTGGGCAGGAGGAAGCCCCTCACCGGGGCTCCCCCTTGTGAGTTTGGAAACGAGTTAGGGCTTTTACCTGGCCCGGAGAGCGTAGGGGCTTTTTGCTCTTACTTTCTTTGCCACTCCGGGCCGGGTACTCCCAGGTATCGTTTGGGCTTGTTGGATGTGTTTCCGGCCCCAATGAACCTGAATTATTTTGATACTTATATCTTATCCATTTATTAACAGATTGTCAAGCCTTTTTAGAGATAATTTTAGTGGTAGGGTGTGTTAGGCTGGCGATTAACTTTGGCAACAAAAATTAACCTTAATTCCAGCCGTAACGCACCATGCGGAGGGTGTAGGGTGTAGGGTGTAGGGTGTAGGGTGTGTTAGGCTGGCGATTAACTTTGGCAACAAAAATTAACCTTAATTCCAGCCGTAACGCACCATGCGGAGGGTGTAGGGTGTAGGGTGTAGGGTGTGTTAGGCTGGCAATTAACTTTGGCAACAAAAATTAACCTTAATTCCAGCCGTAACGCACCACAACCAATAGCTGACTATTTTAATAAAATTTTAGGTAGGGTGTGTTAGGCTGGCAATTAACTTTGGCAACAAAAATTAACCTTAATTCCAGCCGTAACGCACCACAGACAATAGCTGACTATTTTAATAAAATTTTAGGTAGGGTGTGTTAGGCTGGCAATTAACTTTGGCAACAAAAATTAACCTTAATTCCAGCCGTAACGCACCACAGACAATAGCTGACTATTTTAATAAAATTTTAGGTAGGGTGTGTTAGGCTGGCAATTAACTTTGGCAACAAAAATTAACCTTAATTCCAGCCGTAACGCACCACAACCAATAGCTGACTATTTTAATAAAATTTTAGGTAGGGTGTGTTAGGCTGGCGATTAACTTTGGCAACAAAAATTAACCTTAATTCCAGCCGTAACGCACCACAGACAATTGGCAGCGGATAGGCTTTTCTATTTTATTTTTGGATAGTAGTTGGCAGCGGATGGGCTTTTCTATTTTATTTTTGGATAGTAGTTGGCAGCGGATGGGCTTTTCTATTTTATTTTTGGATAGTAGTTGGCAGCGGATGGGTCATTCTATTTTATGCCTGAGATAATTCTTTGATCCGTTATCTATCCGCTGCCAATCCCTCATCTATCCGCTGCCAATATCCGCTGCCAATCCCTCATTTATCCGCTGCCAATATCCGCTGCAAATTAGAGATAATTTCACTCACAGTAGTAGGGTGGGCAAAATTTGCCCACCCTAGGAATAAATTACACCATTAAGGTGAAATCAGCGCTATCAATTAAACCAACATCAACACCTGTCAATGTGGCTAACAATTCATTACCACTGGCAATCAAAGTCTGGCAACTACTGCCAGTAATGCTTAACTGGTCAAAAGTTAAACCACCGGCTAAACCAATCAGGTCGATACCATTAGTAAAGTCCAGGATTGTATCCGAACCAAAACCGGATTGCAGGACAAAAATATCCTTACCGGCATTACCAATTAGGGTATCATCGCCTTCATCTCCATAGAGGAAATCATCGCCATCACCACCCCAAAGGAAATCATTCCCTTCACCACCATAAATGACATCATTTCCGGTGTCTCCGGCAAGGCTATCATTGCCTTTATCGCCATAGATAATATCGTCACCTTCATCGCCGTGAATTAGGTCATCACCTTGACCACCACGGGCGGTATCATTGCCGGTTCCACCGGAAATCGAGTCATTCCCCACATGACCATGCAGGAAATCATTGCCATCTTTTCCGTATAGCAAATCATCCCCATCACCAGAGACTAAATCCGGGTTGGATGGGCCACCGAATATGCGGTCATCACCCATATCACCAATCAAAGTATCGCTACCTAAATCGCCATAGATTAGGTCATTATCTTGACCACCATAGACTAAATCATTATCTTGACCAGCATAGATAATGTCTTGACCCGAATTGCCCAGCAACAGGTCTGCCCCTTGGTTGCCGTAAATTTCATCATCCCCATCATTACCAAATAGGGCATCATTTCCTGGCAGACCACGGATAACATCATTGCCACTCAGACCGCTGATGACATCATCATTAGGTGTGCCATCAATATTCTCTGCACTATCCGTTCCTACGGCAGTAAAGGAAATATTGACTACATCAACGGTGGGTTCCGGCGGCATTGGTGGGGGTTCGGGCAAAGTAATCTTATCAGGGCAATTGCTGGTGCTGCTTTCATCGGTGCCATCTGAGGGCAAGATACTGCTCAAACCCGCGAAAGGCGGAAGGGGATTAACGGGGAATATACCGTCGAAAATTATATTGACTGAGTTTGAAGCAGACGGATCGGTTGTGGAAACATTCCCTGCCGGATCGGTAGCAGTGACAGTGAATTGGCTATTTGACCCAGGAGCTAAAGGCGTAGGCAGAGTAAATGTCCAGTTGCCATCCGCATCAGGGGTGGCAGTGCCAATGGGCTGACCATCTTGCAAAATGGTTACGGTACTTCCTGGTTCGGCAGTTCCGGCAATTTCCGGGGTAGGGCTATTGGTTGTGCCACCCCCGGCAGCGATCGTCGGCGCCGCAGGAGGTGTAGTATCAACGACTAATTCAGTGGGATTTGCTGGGTCAGACCCCGTGGTATTTCCCGCTGCATCCGTTGCCGTGGCAGTTAAGTTATAAGTGCCATCGGTTAAAGGAGTAGTGGGAGCAAATGTCCATTTACCGTCCGCATCAGCAGTGGCAGTGCCAATGGGCTGACCATCTTGCAAAATGGTTACGGTACTCCCCGGTTCGGCAGTTCCCACAATTTCCGGGTTACGGTTATTGGTTAAGCCACCCCCGGCAGCGATCGTCGGCGCCGCTGGTGCGCCAGTATCAATGGTTAAGGGGCTAGGCACAGAAACCGGAGAAACATTCCCCGCCGCATCGGTAGCTGTAGCCGTGAAGTTATAGGCACCATCAGGGATGGCTGTAGTTGGGGTAAATTTCCAGTTGCCATTAGCATCAGTTGTGGCAGTACCAATAGAACTACGATTTGGCA